>DATKQH010000041.1:0-69826 GCA_035532775.1 Streptosporangiaceae bacterium | reverse complement strand
CACGGGCGGCGAATCGGGCACAAGCCACCATGATCAGCACATCCGCGCCGTAATCAAGCCGCCACGCCAGGCCGACCCTCCGAAGATCAGCCGATCCCCGTCCGCAGGCCATCCCAGGCCCACTCAGGCTGAATAGCTACGTTCCTCCTGCCGGGCCACTCTCCCGAGGGGAGCTTCAGGCTTCAGGCAGGCGCTTTCTCGTCCGCATAACTGAGATGCGGCTAGCCGGCTAGCCGAACAATTGTTCTTCGCTTCATCGCGATGAGCGCAGCATGGGCGGGCCCGCAGAGTAACCGCCGCTGGCGAGTTAAGCGGCGGCTAGCTTCGCGATGGCTGCCGCCCGGATCCGGCGGCACGGCAGGTCGGCGAAGGTCCGTGGTGGCTGACAGACCGCCCTGGCCGCAGCGACGATGCGCCGCTCGGCCGGGGCAAACGACAAGGAGGCAGCCAGGTCGTCGGCGAACAGCGGTGGCGGCAGCCTCGCCAGGCGCGCGTGACCGGGCTCGCTGACGGCGCGCACGTCGCCCGCCGGGTCCAGGTCGACATCGGCATCGACGTACAGGCGCGGGAACCGGTCGCGGCGTCATCGCCGGCCCGCCGGGCAACGTGCCTCGAGACCGTCCCGAGGTGCGCGGGAATTACAACAGCAGCCACGATAAAACACTATGAAGGATGATCACGCCGGCCAGCTGGATTGAAAGCCCTAGCCGGCCCGCCGGAAATTGTCAGAACGTGATTTCAGCAGGAAGCGCGCTGGTAATGCCTCTATCCATTGGCAGCTATCACGCTTTTTTCTTACTGCCTCATCACGCGGTCCGTGGGCAGGCATGGCGGCCTCGCCCCTCTGGTCGGCTCGCCCGCGCCACCGGGTTCTCGCGCGGTCAGCACAATGACCGGGAGCCAGCGTCCGCATCCTGCGCCAGCACCTGCCGCGGCCGCGGCACGGTCCCCCGTAGCCGGTCCGCCGCGGTGCCGCCGCCGACGATCTCGGCCGCGACTCGCTCGCCGGCGTGACCATCCCACAGAGCCGGCCGACGGGGCGGCGGCGGCGTCTCGAGTGCCGCCCTGGCGGCCCTGACTATCCGCTCCGGATCGCTGCCCACCAGCTGGTTGGTGCCCTGTGCGAGCGTGACCGGGCGCTCGGTCGTGTCACGGAGCGTCAGGCAGGGCACGCCAAGGGCGGTCGTCGCCTCCTGCACGCCGCCGGAGTCGGTCAGCACCAGCAGAGCCGATGCCTGGAGCGCGACGAAATCCAGATAGCCGCCCGGCCGGACGACCAGCAGGCGTTCCGGCCGGCTGCGGCCGGCCAGCCTGGCGGCCAGCCTGGGATGCGCCGGCCAGACCAGCGGGCACATCCGCGCCACCCGGTCGAGCGCGGGCAGCAGCGAACCGAGGGCGGCCGGATCGCCGGCCGTGCCCGCCAGGCTGAGCGCGACGAGGCCGTACCCGCGCGGCGTCAGCCCGAGTCGCGCGAGCGTGTCGCCGCCGAGCGCCCGGTCCAGGTTCGCCAGCAGGCAGTCCACCATGACGTTGCCCACCAGGCGGATCCGGTCATCGGTGCACCCTTCGGCCCGCAGGCTGGCGACGGCGTCTGGCGAGGCTGCGAAGAGGTAGTCACTGACCCGGTCGGTGACCACGCGGTTGACCTCCGCCGGCACCGACCAGTCCTCGCTGCGCAGGCCGGCCCCGACGTGCCCGAGCAGCGCACCGGACTTCGCCGTCACCAGCGCGCAGGCGAGCGCCGAATCCGCGTCCCCCGCCACGACGACGACATCGGGCCGCAGCCGCTCGGCCAGCAGCTCGAACGCCGTCAGCACCGCGGCGGCCCGGACCGCGTGGCTGCCGGGGCCGACCCCGAGATAATGGTCGGGCCGCAGGCCGGGCGCACCGGCGGGCCCGGCGCCGGCCGAGGGGTCGTGGCGGCCGCCGGCGTGAACGCCGATGACCTCGGCGCCCCGGCTTGCCAGCGCGTCCATGACGGGCTTGAGCGTCAGGTCGCCCGGCCCGGCTCCGGCAATGCAGATGACTCGCACGGGCCTCCCGCCGTTACCTGCCCGGCGCGTAATTGCTCCCGGCGCACTGATCGCGACAATTTGTAGCGCCATAACTACGCTGCGTAGAAGGCTAGCGGCACGACCCGCTGCCACCTCGTATTTCTTGCCCGGCCGTGCCGCATGTCGCCGGCGCGAGGGTATTCGGCCCCGGATTCACCCGGGTCAGCCGCGACGGCCGGCCCCGTGCTTGAGCGGCTCCCACCAGAGCCTGTTCTCCCGGTACCACCGCACTACGTCGGTCAGGCCGGCTGCGAACGGCACGCCAGGCGCGTACCCCATCGCGCGCAGCTGCGAGTCATCCAGGCTGTACCGGCGGTCGTGTCCCTTCCGGTCGGGCGCCTGGGTGACCTTGTCCCAGCCGGCCCCGCAGCGCTCGAGCACCTGCTGCGTCAGCGTGAGGTTGGTCAGCTCGGCGCTGCCGCCGACGTGGTACGCCCGGCCAGGCTCGCCGGCGCGGAGGACCAGCTGGATGCCACGGCAGTGATCGTCGACGTGGACCCAGGCGCGGACGTTCCCGCCGTCGCCGTAGAGCGGAACGGTCAGGCCGTCGAGCAGGTTGGTCACGAAGAGCGGAATGACCTTCTCGGGGTACTGGTACGGGCCGTACGTGTTGCATCCCCTGGTGACGCACACGTCGAGGCCGTGCGTGCGCGCGTACGCCAGCGCCATCAGGTCACCGCCCGCCTTGCTCGCCGCGTAGGGGGAACTCGGGTCGAGCGGGGCGTCCTCGGTCCACGAGCCCGACTCGACGCTCCCGTACACCTCGTCGGTCGAGATATGCACCAGGCGCCTGACCCCCGCGTCCAGGCAGGCCTGGGCCACCACCTGGACACCGGACACGTTCGAGGCCACGAAGTCCGTCGCCGAGCTGATCGACCGGTCGACATGGGTCTCGGCGGCGAAATTGACCACGTAGTCGTGCCCGCGTGTCACCTCCGCGACCAGCGCCGCGTCGCAGATGTCGCCGCGGACGACGGTCAGCCTGGGGTGGCCGGCGACCGGCCGGAGGTTGTCCAGGTTCCCGGCGTAGCTGAGCCGGTCCAGCACGGTCAGCGCGGCGCCGGTAAAGCCGGGATACCCGCCGCCCAGCATGGTGCGCACGTAGTGCGAGCCGATGAACCCGGCGCCGCCGGTGACCAGGACTCTCATGGGCTGGCCTGCGCGATGATCACAGACAGGAAACCTAGCCCCCGCGGCGCCGCAGGTACCTGCGCACCACCTCGGTCGTACCCGCGAGCGCGAACGCGATGCCGAGCGCCAGCAGCAGCCCCTTCCAGGCTGCTCCCTCGAACGTCTTGCCGCCGAAGTAGCCGAGCAGCGTCGCGTAGCCGGCCCAGACCAGCGCGGCGGCCGCGTCGAACACCGCGAAACGCCGCCAGGGAAAGCCCAGCGTGCCCGCGCTGAGCGTCACGGCGGTCCGGCCGCCCGGGATGAAGCGGGCAACGACAATGAGCTCGCCGCCGCGCTCGGCGAGCTGCGATTCGGCCCACTTGACGGACTTCCGTCCCTTCTCGCCGCGGAAGAAACGGTCCGTCGCCCGCCCGCCGAACCTGCGGCCGATGAAGAAGGCGGCGTTGTCGCCGGCGAACGCGCCGCAGGCGGCCGCGACGATGATCAGGGCCAGGCTCAGGCCGCCAGCCGAGGCAACCACCCCGGCCGTGATCACCACGGTCTCGCTCGGCACTACCGGCAGCAGAGCGTCCAGCACCGCGAGCAGGAAAACGATGCCGTACGCCCAGGCCGACGCCTCGGAGACGAGCCGGATGAACTGGCTAAACATCTGCCATGCGCCGTCAGGGCCAGCTCGCCGGCAGGGACGCGAGAGGAGCGCTGCGGCTGGTTCCGCTGTGCGTCCACGTCACCTCCCCGCGTCCGGCCGCCAGATCGGCGACCAGCACCGCCTCGTCCCCTTGGCACGCCCAGCTCATCACGATCCGCGACGCATTACCGGAGCACGTCAGGTCGCCGCCGAACGCCGGATGACCGTTCCTGAAGCGGATCAGCCTGCACAGCGCCCGCACGACGGGCCTGGCCAGGTCAGCGTCGATCTCCGCGATCGTATAGTGGTGCCGGTTGACGTCCCGGCCCACCCCCGTCCGGGCCAGCAGCTCCATGTCGTTGCCGCCGGCGAGCAGGCCGACGTAGTAGACCTGCGGTATCCCCGGCGTCCAGAACTGCAGCGCCCGCGCGAGCAGATAGCGGTCATCGTCACGGCCGAGCGCGTCGTAGAACGTGCAGTTCACCTGGTATAGGTCGACGTTGGCCGCCGCAGCGCCCGTCGCCCGTCGTGATGATCCGCCGCTATGGGCATGGATCGCCTCCACCAGCCCGGACAGCAGGCCGGGGCCGAGCAGCCCTGGCCTGGAGGTAACGGCGTCAGCGCCCACGTCGATGACGCCGATCCCGTCATGGGTGTCGAGGACGGTGACCGCGTTGCCGGGCCGGCGCTGCAGCCAGCTCATCAGCGGGCCGCCGTCCGCCGCGGTCAGGGCGTGCAGGACCAGCGGCGGCAAGGCGAAGTCGTAGACGTAGTCAACCTGCCGGGCGATCTCCACCTGGTGCAGGTAATGCGAATGCACCTCGACCATGACGCTGAGGTCGCGCTGACGGCACCACCCGGTGATCTCGTCGATGAACTCAAAGGTCTCCGGCGTCATGAACGACGTCGTACCCGGAGTCTTGACGGCGTAGCCGACAGCGTCGAGGCGAACCTTGCGGACGCCCGCCGCGGCGAGCTTGTCGAGGACGCGCAGCAGGTAGGCGCGGGTCGCCGGATGGCGGACGTCAACATCGACCTGCTCCGGCGTGAACGTCGTCCACGCCAGCGCCTTCCTGCCGTCAGCGAGGAACACCGGGGTGAACGGGAGCCCCGGGCGCGGCCGGTACAGCCGCAGCAGGGTGTCCTCCGTGGCACCGCCGGGAAACGCGGTGCCGTAGGTGAGGAACATCCCGGCGAACGGCGACGCCTGGCCGTTAGCCAGCCAGTCCCGGAACGGCGGCGAGGATGACGAGACATGATTGACAACCATGTCGGCCATGACCTGGTACTGCGCGCCCAGCGCCGCGATGTCGTCCCAGGACCCGAGGCGCGGGTCGACCTCGGTGTGGTCCTGCGGGTCGAAGCCAGCGTCAGCCCCGTCGTGCGGGCGGTAGAACGGGAGTACGTGCACCCCGCCGAACAGTCCCCGCAGCGGCCCGTCGAGCAGCGCATGCAGGCCGGCCACGTTCCCGCCGAAACGGTCTGCGTAAGCGATCAGCTCGACCTTGGAAGGCATGGCTCTCCTCACCGCCGTCCTGGCGCGCTTACCGCGCTGACCTCGGCGAGCGTCGGCGGATCGTTTCCTGGCGCTCGCCTGGTGGGCCGTTCGGGCCGATCTTCGGACTAACGATGTCACAGGATCTGCAGCCGATCGTCCCGCACGTCATTTAACGGCCGCATAGTGGCAGTTCGCGCGCAGCTGGTCGCATCCGGGCGGCCGGTGCGCCAGCATGTGCGAGAGGATGAGCAGATGACCTGCACCGTGCACGTCGCCTGGGACGACCGGCTGACCAGTTACAACTTCGGTCCTGGCCATCCGCTCGCGCCGATCAGGGTCGAGCTGACCATCGAGCTCGCCCGCGCTCTCGGCGTGCTCGACGGCGACGGCGTCACCGTCGTCCCGCCGGAACCGGCGACCGATGCTGAACTCGCCTACGTGCACGATCCCGGCTACATCGAGGCGGTCAAGCAGGCGGGCGGCGCCGAGCCGATCCTGATCGCCGACCGGTACGGACTCGGAACCGAGGACGACCCGATCTTTCCCGCCATGCACGAGGCGTCGGCTCTGGTAGCGGGAGCGACGCTCGCCGCCGCGCGGGCGGTCTGGTCCGGCATGGCCGAGCACGGGGTGAGCATCGCCGGCGGCCTGCACCATGCGATGCGGGACCACGCGAGCGGGTTCTGCGTCTACAACGACCCGGCGATCGCGATCGGCTGGCTGCTGTCTCAGGGCGCCGAGCGGGTCGCCTACGTGGACATCGACGTGCACCACGGCGACGGCGTACAGGCCGCCTTCTACAACGACCCCAGGGTGCTGACGATCAGCCAGCACGAGCACCCGCGCACCCTGTTTCCCGGCACCGGGCGGGCATCGGAGACCGGCGGGCCCGACGCCGAGGGGTCGGCGGTCAACGTGGCGCTGCCCGCCGGGACCAGGGACGCGGGATGGCTGCGCGCCTTCCACGCGGTCGTCCCGCCCCTGCTGCGCGCCTTCCAGCCGCAGATACTGGTCAGCCAGCATGGCTGCGACACGCACTGGATGGACCCGCTGGCCAACCTCGAGCTGACCATCGACGCGCAGCGGGCGGCCCACGCGGCGATCCATCAGCTCGCGCACGAGACGGCGGGCGGCCGCTGGCTGCTCACGGGCGGCGGCGGTTACGAGGTCGTCCAGGTGGTGCCGCGAACCTGGACGCACCTGCTGGCCGAGGCCACCGGCCGGCCGCTCAACCCGGCCATCCCGACCCCGCCCGACTGGCGGGACTACGTCGCGCGGCGCACCAGGGCCGCCGCACCGGAATTCATGACCGAGCAGGCGCCGGCCCGATACCCCAGCTTCGACAACGGCTACGACCCCGACGAGCCGATCGACCAGGCCATCCTGGCGACCCGCCAGGCGGTGTTCCCGCTGCACGGCATGATGCCCTAGCGGTCAGGCACGCCCGGCTCAGGCCGTAACAAGGCGCGCCACCAGCGGCGCGCCGAGGCTGGCCGCGGCGGCCGACCCGAGGCCGATCCCCCAGCCCACCGGGCCCAGCGGCGTGCAGCCGAAGAACTGGCTCACGACCGGCGTCTGGATCACCCCGGCGAGCCCGGCGGCCGAGCCGACGCTGGCCGCCACCACCAGCGGGCTGCGCCACCCGGTGACCAGCGTCTGGCCAAGCTGCGCGCCGACGACGCCGACCAGGGCCGTGGTGCCTGCCCGGCCCGGCGTGACGCCGGTCATCCGGCCGCCAACGTAGGCGGCCAGGCCGGCCCCGGCGGTCAGCCCGCCCCTGATCAGGATGTCCCGGTTGAGCGCGGATCCGAGCGAGGCTTCCGGCCCTTCGCGGAGCAGCATCTCCGGCGTCGCGCCCTCCGGCTGCCGCACCGCCAGCGCCAGTGACGGCACCATGTCGGTGAACAAGTTCACGAGCAGCAGCTGGCGGGCGTTGAGCGGGGATCCGCCGGGCAGCAGCAGTCCGGTGCCCAGGGTGAACACGATCTCGCCGAGATTACCGCCGAGCAGCATGGCAATCGCGTCTCGGACCGATGACCACATCGCCCGGCCCTCGACGATAGCGTCGATAATCGTCTCGATCCGGTCGTCGGTCACGACGACGTCGGCGGCCTCCTTCGCCGCGTTGGTGCCCCGCTGCCCGAGCGCGACCCCGACGTCGGCGAGCCTGATCGCCGGCGCGTCGTTGGCGCCGTCACCGGTCACGGCGACGACCCGGCCGATCCGGCGCAGCGAGGCCACGATCCTGACCTTGTGGTCGGGGCTGACCCTGGCGAAGACCGCGGCCCGCGTGACGAGCTTGTCGAGCTCGGGGTCGGTGAGCGCGTCAAGCTCTGGGCCGGTAACCACGCGGCCGCCGTCGAGCAGGTCGAGCTCGGCGGCGATCGCCTCGGCGGTGCTCGGATGGTCCCCGGTCAGCATCATCACGCCGACCTGAGCCGCGCGCAGCCCGCGGATCGCCTGCGCGGCGGTGTCCCTGACCGGGTCGGTGAGCGCGAGCAGCCCGGTGAAGCGCAGCCGCTCGATCCGGTCCTCGCGCAGGTCACGCCTGCTCGACGCATCCCGCTCCGCGACAGCGAGCACCCGGTAGCCGTCCCTGGCCAGCAGGTCGACCTCGCGCTCGATGGCGCGCCTGGCCCGCTGGTCGAGCTCGGTCGTGCGGCTGCCGCGCCGCTGCTGCGTGCACAGCGGCAGCACGATCTCCGGTGCGCCCTTGACGCACAGCACCTGGCCGGCCGGCGTCCGGCCGAGAACGGCGTGGTAACCACGGGACGGCTCGAACGGCAGCTCGCCGACCTGATGCCAGCGCCCGGCGCCCAGGTCCACGCCGACCCCGGCCTCGCGGGCCCCGGTCACGACGGCGCGGTCGGTGGCATGGGCGAGCGCCTCGCCGTTGCGGTGCTCGGGGGTCGCCCGCAGCCCGGCGGCGAGCACGAGCCTGCCGCTCGACCGCAGGTCCGACAACGGCTGCGCGGTACTTGCCGCGGCGTTGCGTGGGCTCGCCGCGGCTTTGCCTGGGCTGGCGGCGGCTCCGCCGGGCCGCGCCGCGCGTCCGCTACCCGCCGAGTCCGGCGTCCAGACCCGGTGCAGCCTGATCCGCCCCTGGGTCAGCGTGCCGGTCTTGTCGAAGCACAGCACGTCGACCCGGCCAAGCGCCTCGATGGTGCCTGGATTGCGGACCAGCGCGTTGCGCTGCGACAGTCGCCGGGCGGCGGCGTACTGGGCAGCCGTGGCCACGATCGGCAGTCCCTCGGGGACCGCGGCGACGGCCAGGCTGACGCCGGTGCCGAGCGTGTCGCGGAGCGGTCTGCCGCGCAGCAGGCCGCCGCCGATCAGCGCCGCGCCCGCGCCGAGGGTGACGGGCACGGTGATCTTCGTCAGCTCGCGCAGCCGCGCCTGCACGCCGCCAGGCCGGCGCTCGCCCTCGACCGCCTGCGCGCTCCGGCCGAGCTCGGTGGCCTGGCCGGTGGCCACGACGACCGCTGTGGCCTCCCCCGCCGCCACCGAGCTTCCGGCGTAGAGCATGCTCCGCCGCTCGGCGAGGTTCGCGGCGCCGGTCGGGCTCGGGCTCTTGGGCACGAGCTGCGACTCCCCGGTCAGGCTGGCCTCGTCGACCTCCAGCCCGCGTGCCTGAAGGATCCGGCAGTCCGCGGGGACCGCGTCCCCGGCCTGAACGACGATCACGTCCCCGGCGACTAGCTGGTCGGCGGTGCTGAGTTCCTCGCCGTGCCCGCGGCGCAGCCTGACCCGTACGGCGGACTCGTCGATCAGCCGGCGCAGCGCATGCCCGACGCTGACCCGCTGAGCGCCGCTGACGAGCGCGTTGGCCGCCATGAAGCTGCCGATCAGGACCGCGTCGGTGATCGATCCGGCGACGGCGGCGAGTCCCGCGCCGCTGGCCAGCGCGGGAGTCAGCGGATTCGCGAGTTCCTCGAGCGAGGCGCGGACCAGGCCGGGCTCCGCCTCGACGCCGTCGGGCGGCGCGGCGGCGCGGCGGCGGCCGGCCTCGCCGGCGTCCAGTCCCTCGCTGCTGCTGGCGAGCCTGGCGAGCACGGCGCCGGTGTCCAGCGCGTGCCAGTCGGTCGTCTCCGCCGGCAGCGGCGGCGGTCTCCTGGCCAGCGTCATCGCCGACCAGACGCCGCTGGACAGGGAGGCGAGCGCGGCCCCGTTGACGGCGAGCAGTGAGCGCGTCGCCGCACCCGATCGGGGGCCCGCCAGTGCGAGCACGCCCCCGGCGCCCGAGCCGTAGGCGGCGAAGGTGGCAGCCCGCCGGCTGGCCGCCCTGGCGGGCGGTACAGCCTGCAGGACGCGGCAGGCCTCCGCCAGGTCAGCGCCGGTGATCAGGTCGGCTCCCCACGGCGGCCGGGAACCGCTCGCCACCCCGATGCCGACGTCGGCCGCGGCCAGAGCCTCGTGCTGACGGGCCGTGATCAGCGCCACGACCCGGCCCTCCGCCTGGAGCGCGCGCACCGAGGCGGCCATAGCAGTGCCGCCGGCGACCACGCGGTCGACCGGCACCCGCCTGCCCAGGCCGGCCCGGCCAGCGGCCACGACCAGCCCGGTCGCCCGTGCCGTCGCGATCAGCGGGCCCGCCAGCGGGTCAAGCTCGGGCTCGATCGCGACCAGGCCGAACAGGTCCCCGGCCAGGAAGAGGCCGAGCAGCGGACTGCCGCGGCCGCGCAGCTCACGTGCCGCGTCCCGGAACTCGCCGCCGAGGCGGCGGGGCACCGGCCCGGTCGCCCACTCGCCGCGCTCGGCGAACACGGCCGGACCTTCCGCGCGCAGCTGCGGCGCACCCGGCACTGCCTGCGGCGCCGCTGGCCCCGCTCCCAGCACGGCTCGCGCTGCCGGCGGCGCGCCAGGAACCGCCCGCGGCGCGGCTGACACAGTCCCCGCCCTGGCCGGCACCGGCCCCGACCCATCCGGCACCGGCCCCGGCCCAGCCGGCACTGGCCGCCGCCCCGCGGGATGAGCGGCCCGCGGCCCAGCCTCCACGGCGGACCTGGCTGGCGTCGCGGGCGCCGCGCGACCAATCGCGGCAGTCCGTGCGCGCGGAATGACCGGCGGGGCGCCGCCCGCCGGGGCTGGCGGACCGGCCGGGACAGGCGGACCGGCCGGGGCGGGCGGACCGGCCGGGGCGGGAGGGTCAGCCAGACCGGGCGGGTCGGCGGCCTGGCTCAGCAGCGCATGGGCAGCGAGCACGGCGGCCTCGGCTTCGGCCTGGTGCTCCGGCGGGACCCAGACCGAGCCGACGACCATCCGGCCGCTCGTCAGCACCCGCGTGTCGAGGACCACGGTGTCGATCCGGTCGAGCCTGCGCAGCGCCTCGGTGTCCATGGCGAGCACCCCGGACCGGGCTAGATCGCGGTCCACCCGGGCGGCGAAGCCTTCCCTGCCGAGCTTGGCGGGCTTGGGGTTCGCCGTCGCGGTGGCCGCCACCATCAGGTGCGGATCGCGGGTCACGGCCAGCGTCGCCGCCGCACCGACCAGCGCGCCGGCGGCGGCCTTGTTGCTGTACGTCTCGACCGGCCCGGCCGGCAGCGGCACCGGCCGCTCCGTGCCGACGCTGGCGGCCGGCTGCGGCTGGGCGGCTGGCTCCCCGGCCAGCATCGGCTCCCGCTGCTGCCACAGATCGCGGCGCGCTCTCAGCTCGTCGAGCAGGAGCCCGCGCTGGGCGATGTCCACGACGAGCCCGAGCGGGCCCTGCGCCAGGCCCTGTGCGACCGCGTTGCCGACGGCCAGGCTCAGATCCGTCGCGGCCCGGCCGAGCCTGCCCTCGATCGGGCGGCGCAGCAGCGGCGTCGACTCGATCAGCGAGAAGAGCGACGCCGCCTCGCCGATCAGCGGGTTGCTCCGCGCTAGCCGGCCGAACTGGCCGAAGACGAGCTGGCCGGCCAGCCCGAGGCCCAGGCCGCCGATGTCGGCGCCGATCGCGTACAGCTGCCGCTGGATCGGCTCGGAGTCGGCCGGGTGATCGGGCCGGTCATGCGGGAAGCGCTCGTCAGCCAGGTCGTGGGCGTCCTCGACTCCTTCGATCAGGTCGCAGATCTCGTCCGCGTCTACCCGGTCTCCGTCGAACGCGACGACGACCCGTCCGGCGACGGCGTTGACCTGCGCCCACTGCACCCCCTCAAGCTCAGCGAGCGCTGCTTCCAGGCCCCGTGCGGCAGGGTGATTCTCCGGCCGGTGTATCCCCTTGACCTCGATATGCGCGCGCCCGTTGCCCACCCAGCGGCGTCGCTGGCGGCGGCCGGGCGAGATCGGAAGCCGGTCAGCGATGGCAGCCAGCACCGTACCTGCCTGCGCGATCATCGCAATCCCTCGGTAAAGGCCAGGCAGGCGCGTGCCCTAGCGGGCGGCGTGCGCGTGATCGGACTGCTTGGCGTGGCGCTCGGCTACCCAGGTCCCGGCCGCGACCAGCGCGGCCACCGGCCAGTCCACCACCCCGAGCGCCGCTACCGCCGCCAGCCCGCCCCACCAGATCACGTTGCCGGGAACGCGGATGCGGGGCATGGACATCGACGGCATCGAGATCCCGCCGCGTTGTGCTGGCTGACGCGACTCCGCGTCGTGCTGTGCTGGCTGACGCGACTTCGCCTCGCGCTGTGCTGGCTGACGCGGCTCCCCGCCGCGCTGTGCTGGCCGGCGCGAGTCCGGGCGGCGTGCGGCTGGCTTCCGCGCGGCCTGGCCGCGCTGGCCGGGAATCTGGCTCTTCTCCGCTGCGGCACCCCGGCGAGCTGCTGGACTCGACGCCATCGGTTCCCCCCAGACTGATGTGCGGACCGCTGACCGTGCACTGCTGACCCGACTTGCCCGGCCCCATCGACGCGGGACCCGGGTCGCGGATCCACCTGGTCGTATCAACTGCTGTACCCAGACACGCAGGCATTACCCAGCCGGACCTGCCGCTGGCCCTGCCCACCCGGCACCGCTCGCCCGGCCAGCCCACCCGGCACCGCTGGCCCGGCCAGCTCGCCCGGCCAGCTCGCCCGGCCAGCCCACCCGGCCAGCTCACCTGGCCTGGTCGCCCGGCCAGCCCACCCGGCCCTGCGCACCCCGCGCCGGGATGCTCCTGGCGGCCGGCAGCCCGCCCGATGGGTTCGTTATGCAAGTTCGTGATCAGCTGGGTATGCCTGAGGCCGATGCGGGCCAGGACGCGGGCCGCGGGCGCACCTGGGCGGCCAGGTTCGGGGGGACGAAGTGACGCTCATGGATGCCCAGGGTCCCGGCTGACATGGCCGGATCCGGCACGGCCAGTGCGGCGGCCGCATCTGACCGGCTGACCGCAGACGCCCCCAGCAGACCCGCGGCGACGCTGCTTGCCCTGATCCTGGTCGCGGCCGTCGCCAACCTGAACCTGTCCGTGGCTAACGTCGCCCTGCCGGCCATCAGCGCCGCGTTCGACTCGGCGCAGACGACTCTCGACCTGATCGCGGTAGGGTACTCGCTGGGGCTTGCCTGCTCGGTGCTGTGGCTCGGCGCGATCGGCGACCGCTACGGGCGCAAGCTGATGCTGGCACTCGGCACCGCGCTCGCGATGCCGGCGAGCCTGCTCGCCGCGTACGCGCCTAGCGACATGGTCCTCGGGCTGGCCAGGATCTTCGGCGGCGTGGCCGCCGGCATGGCCTACCCGACCACCCTTGCCCTGATCACCGCCCTGTGGTCGGGCCCGGCGCGGACCACGGCGATCGCGCTGTGGTCCGGTATCGGGGGCGCCCTGTCGGCACTGGGACCGCTGGTAGCCGGCTTCCTGCTCGATCATTTCTGGTGGGGCTCGGTCTTCATCGCCTCGCTGCCGCTGGCCGTCGTCGCGCTGCTGCTCGCGCTGCGGTACGTGCCAGCGCACGTCAACGAGACGACCAGCCCGGTCGACCACCTCGGCGGCGTGCTGTCCGTCGTGCTGGTCGGCGCGACCATCCTGGCCATCAACTTCGCTCCGGTTCCGGACAAGGGCATGCTGATTCTCGGCCTGGCGCTGGTCGCCATCGCGGCCGTCACGACGTTCTTCCTCCGGGAGCGCCGGGCGCCCAGCCCGCTCTACGACCTGCGGATCGCCAGGCGGCGGATCTTCTGGGTGGCGGCGTCGGGCGGCGTCGTCGTCTTCGGGGCGCTGATGGGCGCCGTGTTCATCGGCCAGCAGTTCATGCAGAACGTGCTCGGCTACTCCCCGCTCATGTCGGGATCGGCGATCCTGCCGGCCGCGGCGGCGATGGTGCTGGTCGCACCACGCTCGGCGGCGCTGGTGGTATCGCACGGGGCCAGGTTCACGCTGCTCGTCGGCTACTTCTTCTGCCTGCTTGGCTTCCTCACGATGCTGCTGCTGTGGACCAGCGCCAGCCCCCGCCCCGGCAGGCCGAGCAGCAGCTGATCGGGCGGTACCACGCGGAGGACGCGGCAGACGGCAGCCAGGTCAGCCCGGGAGGCTCTCCAGGCTGACCCGGCTGTCAGATCCGGACGAGAGGGACCTTCGCGTTTCTCGCGAGTCAGAGATTGCGTGGTGTCCGGACTGGCTACCGCCCGTACCCCGCGTCCTGCTGGTCCCTCTCGTCACCTTCATCACACCGCCTGCGGCGGCGGCCTGCCAGGGCCGAACGTCAGGGACCGGGCGGGACCTTCGGGCCATCCGGAAGCGCGACCTCGCTGCGCACGCCGGCGAGCATCTCGCGGGCCTGGTGCACCGCCTGCTCGGCGGCGGTCAGGCGGCTCGAGGTTGTCACGCCTCAGCCTAAGACTCACTCTCATCCGCGGCTGCCCGGCGAACCGTGCTGGCTGGCCGCCGAGCCATCCTCGCCGTGCAGTGACGAAGGGCTGCCCACCCGATGACCTCCTCAGTCCCGCTGGACACTCTTCTCACTTCTCTGCCTTACTCGCGCGATAGCAAAGTGGATCTACGCTAATGCGAAGGAGCTACCAGCCGGGATGTCCCGGTACGGCAGACTGTTCACATGCCGGACTCCACTGCAACCTCCGACCGACCCGAACCACGAGCAGCCCGTGAGATCGCCGACGGCTACGTCGCCGCGCTCGCGGAGCTGGATCCGATCCTGTCCACCGCGCTCGGTCTGCGTCCCGGCGAGGACCGGCTGCCCGACTGCTCGCCGGCCGGGCAGGACGCGCTTGACGACCTCGCCCATGCCACGCTGGCCGACCTGACCGCGGTCGAATCCGCGGCCGACCTCGCCGGCGACGAGCGGCGCTGCGCGCGATTGCTGCGGGAGCGTCTCGAGGCGGGCCTGGCGATGAGCGCGCAGGGCGAGCACCTGCGTGCGGTCTCGAACATCTTCGGGCCGCCGCACCGGGTCCGTAGCACGTTTCTCGACATGCCGACGGCAAGCGAGGAGGACTGGGCGGCGATCGCACGCCGGATGGCCAGGGTCGGACAGGCACTGGCCGGGTATCAGACCTCGCTGACGGCGGGTGCCGGCCGCGGGCTGTTCGCCGGGCCGCGGGTGGTGCGGACCGCCGCCGAGCAGCTGACGGAGTGGGCCGCCGTGGCGAACGGCCAGGGCTGGTTCGCCGACTTCGCGTCGGCCGCCGATGTGCCGGCCGCGCTGCGGGCCGAGCTTGACCGGGCCGCGGCCGCGGCGAACGAGTCCGTTGCCACGCTCGCAGGGTGGCTTGGCACCGACTACCTGTCGCAGGCCGGCGGCTCGCAGGACGGCGTCGGCGCCGACCGGTACCGGGTCTGCGCCAGGCGCTGGACCGGCGCGAACCTGGACGCCGAAGAGGCGTACGCCTGGGGCTGGTCGCAGTTCAACGACCTCCAGGCGCAGCTGAGCGCCGAGGCGCGGCAGGTGCTGCCCGGAGCATCGGCCCAGGACGCCATGCACCACCTCGACATCAGCGGCGAGGCCATCGACGGCGTCGAGGAGATCCGGGCCTGGCTCCAGCGGATGATGGACGAGGCAATCGCCGATCTCGACGGGGCCCACTTCGACCTGGCCGACCCTCTGAAAACGGTGGAGGCGAGGATCGCACCGCCGGGGAGCGCCGCCGCCCCGTACTACACCGCACCGTCGCAGGACTTCTCCCGCCCCGGCCGGACCTGGCTGCCGACGCTTGGCCGGACCAGGTTCCCGGTGTGGAACCTGATCAGCACCTGGTACCACGAGGGCGTGCCCGGCCACCACCTCCAGCTCGCCCAGTGGCGCTACCTGTCCAGCGACCTGTCGGTGTACCAGACGGCGGTCGGCGGGGTGAGCGCCTGCAGCGAGGGCTGGGCGCTGTATGCCGAGCGGCTGATGGACGAGCTCGGTTACCTGTCCACGCCAGGCGCGCGGCTCGGCTATCTCGATGCCCAGAACATGCGGGCGATCAGGGTCGTCATCGACATCGGCATGCACCTCGGGCTGCGGGTTCCCGCTGACTCCCCGCTCGGCGCCGGCCAGCCCTGGACGCCCGACCTGGCGCTCGAGTTCTTTACCGCGCACAGCGGCCGCGACAAGGAGTTCCTGGCCAGCGAGGTCATCAGGTACCTCAGCGGCCCGGGCCAGGCGATCAGTTACAAGCTCGGCGAGCGCGCCTGGCTGGAGGGCCGGTCCGCCGCCCAGGCCGCGCACGCCGCCCGTGGCGGCGAGTTCGACCTCAAGTCCTGGCACATGGCCGCGCTGTCGCTCGGCTCCCTCGGCCTCGACGACCTGGCCGACGAACTCGCCGCCTTGTAGTCACGCCGCGGCTTACCCCGGAGCCGCTGCTCGCTTCCCTGGCCCGGCCGCCGCGGGCCCTCCGCTGTCGCCCGTCTCGTCACCGCCGATCGTCTCCCTGGACGGTGACCCGCAGCCCGGGTAGCGCCGGGTCGGCTAGCGCGGGCTCAGCCGCTGGAAGCGGCGGCCTCCCGGGCGGACATCAGGTCGGCGATGGCGCGGGCGCCGTCATCGGGCTCGGATCGCAGCGCGGTGATCACGCCGGCCCGGTCCTGCGGCGACCGGTTCTGGGACAGCTTGTCCTTGGCCTCGATCCGTTCCACCAGCAGCTCCACGCCGACGATCGCCCGCAGCTGGCCATCGATGAACCTCTCCGGGGCGTCATCAACCCACCAGCGTCCCTCCCGGCCCGCCTCATAACGCTCGGTGAGCCGCGTCACCATGTCGCGGAGCCAGCCGGCATCGCGGTGGAACGCGACGGGCCCGGTGAAGTGGACGGTCGTGTAATTCCAGGTCGGCACCGTCTTGCCGTGCTCTCTGGTGCTCTGGTACCAGGACGGCGAGATGTAGGCCTGGGGTCCGTGCACGATCGCCAGCGCGGGAACGCCGGCCGCGGCGGTGCTCCACTGCGGGTTGTTCAGCGCGACATGGCCGAGCAGCCGGCCGTGCTCCCCCTCCGACCGGTCCCAGATCACCGGCAGCAAGGTCGAGACCGGCTGAGTCCCGTCGAAGGTCACCAGGTCAGCGGCGCCGGCCCGGTCGACGAAAGTGGCGATCTTGTCCAGGTCATCAGCGGCGAAGTGCGCAGGCATGTACATATTGTCCAGCGTAGCCTTTCGCTCAGATTAGCCGTTCGCTCAGCGTCGCCGTCCGGCCAGGGCACTGGACAAGCGCCGAACGCAAACTGGACAAGCGCCGAACGCAAAAAGGCCCGGGGTCCTCGCGCGAGTCCCCCCGAACCTCGGCGCGAGATCCCCGGGCGTCCAGCCAGAGTCCCCGAACTCTCAGCTTCGGGTCAGCCGTGTCCGGCCGACCCGAAGATCGCGGCGAGAGGGGCTCCTCGCGTTTCCCGCGAATGCGGCTTGCGTGGTGTACGGGCTCCTGGCCCGCATCCCTCGCATCCTTTCCTGAGTCCCTCTCGTCACTTAGATAACACCACACCCAGAGGTTGCCCGACTAGGGTCTAAGGTCCCGACCACCGGCGCCGCGACCACCCGACGTCCTGGCTGCCCGTCGCAGGCGCGCGCCGTCGGCCCGTTCCAGCTCATCGATCGCCAGCGCGACCTCCGCGCGCGCCTGCTCCAGCCTCGGGATCAGCCGGTCCCTGATCGTACGGAGCCGGTACCTGGTCGCCGTGGTCTCCGCCTCGATGACCCGGACCGCCTCCGCGGCTACCGCGTACCTGACCGCGGCGGCGAGCGCCTCGCGATGCGCGAGCCGTGCCTGCTCCATCGGCTGCCCGGCCCACGGATCAGGCCCGGCAGGCGGTGCGCAGCTGCCGCGCGCCGGGTGCCGCACGCCGATCGTGACCGCATAGCCGATCCGCACGTCGGCATAACCGGACCCGGTGGCCAGCCGCGCGGCCCGCTGCCCGCCGAGCAGCGCCGCGATCAGCAGTGCCCGCTCGGCCGCCGCACTGCGCTCGCGCCACTCTCGCTCGGTCCGCGCCGCGTCCTCGCGCAGGCCGCCTAGCTCGGCCTGCAGGATCCGCAGCTTGCGGTCGAGCAGGTCAGCGCCCCGGCGGGCCGCCCCGAGCCGCCGGTCAAGCCACAGCCGGCCGGCCCGGCCCGGCGGCACGGCGAACCGCAGCCCGGTCATCCTGTGTTCCCCGCTCGATTCCGGGGCCCCGCCCGCTTCCCCATTCCCCCGTCACGGCGCCGCCCTCCATCCTCGCTCGTCCCTCGCTCGTCAGTCCAGGCGGCACCGGGCCCCTTTGTCTCGCTCATGCCGGCTCCGGGTAGTACTCGTCGAGCGCCCGGGCGGGCAGCATGGTCAGGTCGCGGCGCGGCAGCACGCCGAGCACCTGCCAGGCCAGCCCGAGCGTCTCGTCCAGGGTGCGGGTCTGCGTGCTCCCCTGGCTCATCAGCCGGGTCTCGAACGCCCGCTCGAGCTCCTGATAGCGCCGGTCGGACTCGCTCAGCGCGGCGGTCCCGATCAGCTCGGCTAGGTCGCGCGCCCGCCGGGCGGCGGCCAGCGCGGCCAGCGTCTGCGCCGCGACGTCCAGGTGGTCGTCCCTGGTCCGGCCGGGACCGGCGCCGTGCCGCATCAGCCTGGACAGCGAGGACAGCGCGTCGACCGGCGGGTAGATCCCGCGGGCATGCAGGTCGGCCGAGAGCACGATCTGCCCTTCGGTGATATATCCCGTCAGGTCGGGCACCGGATGGGTGATGTCCCCGGCGGGCATCGTCAGCACCGGCACGACCGTGAGCGATCCTGGCAGCCCGGTGATCCGGCCGCACCTCTCGTACAGCGATGCCAGGTCGCTGTAGAGGTAGCCCGGGTAGGCCCGGCGGGCGGGCAGCTCGCCCCTGGCCGCCGATACCTCGCGGAGCGCTTCGCAGTAGCTCGTCATGTCGGCCATCACGACCAGGACATGCCGTCCTATTTCGAACGCAAGATGCTCGGCGACTGTGAGCGCCAGCCGCGGCGTGAGCACCCGCTCGATCACGGGTTCGTCGGCCAGGTTGAGCAGCAGCACAAGCTCGCCGGCCGCCGAGCGCTCCTCCAGCGTCGCCCTGATCGCGGCGGCATCCTCGTGGGTCAGCCCCATCGCGGCGAACACCACGCTGAACGGCTCGCCGCCCGCCGAGGCCTGCGCCGCAAGCTGGCCGGCCAGCTCCAGGTGCGGCAGCCCGGCGACCGAGAAGATCGGCAGCTTCTGGCCCCGGACCAGCGTCATCAGCTCGTCGATCACCGAGATCCCGGTCAGCACGGGCTCGGCCGGAGGCTGCCTGGCCGCCGGGTTGATCGGGAACCCGGTCACCGGCACCGTCACCTCGCCGGTGATCGCGGGCCCGCCGTCTCTCGGCTCGCCGCGGCCGTTGCAGACCCGGCCGAGCCACTGCGTCCCCACCGCGATCCGCAGCGGGCTGCCGGAGAACTCCACTGCCGTGGCCGACGGGTCGATCCCAGCGGTGCCCTCGAGCACCTGCACCACGGCCAGGTCGCCGTCGGCCTCCAGCACCAGGCCGTGCCGGACGTGCTGGCCGGTGTCCCCGGACCCGCCCGCCGCGCCGTTGAGCCTGATCGTGGCGAACTCATCCCAGCCGACCCCGCTCACGCCGTGCACGATCAGCAGCGGCCCGCGCAGCTCGTCGACGGAGGTGAACTCCAGCCTGGCCCACTCATTCATCGGGGTCCATCCCCGGCGGGTCCGCCGCGTCGAGCGCGTCGAGCCGCGCCAGCATCTCGGCGGCCAGCGCCTGCACCTGCTCCGGTATGCTCGCATCCTCCTTGGCCCGCAGCACGGGCGAGAAGTCCTGCTCCTCGATCAGCCCCGCGGAGACGCCCCGCTGGGCCAGCTCCTGGCACCGGTCGCCGACCGCGAGCACGAGGTCGACCAGCGCGCCAGCCCGTGCCGCGTCGCAGTAGGCGTCCGTCGCGCTCACCGCGCTCTGCTGCAGGACGCCTTCCCTGGCCAGCCGCCCGGCCAGGATCGCCATCCGCTGCCGCGGCGGCAGCGCGGTGACGCCCATCAGCTCGGCCAGCTCGCCGACCCGGTCAGCCTCGGCGAGCAGCCCGCTCAGCCTGGCCCGCCGGTCGGTCCAGCCAGGATCGCCGTTCCTGGCCTGCCAGTTGCCGACCACGGCGGCGTCGCGGCAGAACGAGCCTGCCCACGAGATCGCCGGATAGTGCCTGGCGTAGGCCAGGTCACGGTCGAGCGTCCACAGGCAGCGGACGAACCGCTGCGTGTAGGCGGTCACCGGCTCGGTCATGTCGCCGCCGGCCGGCGAGACCGCGCCGATGATCGTGATCGAGCCCTCCCAGCCACCGGCGGTGATCACCCGGCCGGCCCGCTCGTAGAACGCGGCCAGCGCTGAGGCGAGCCCGGCCGGATAGCCCTCCTCGGCGGGCATCTCGCCGTTCCGCGAGGAGAACTCGCGCAGCGCCTCGGCCCACCGCGAGGTCGAGTCGGCGACCACGACCACATGCAGGCCCATGTCCCTGAAGAACTCGGCGACCGCGGCTCCGCTGTAGATGCTCGCCTCGCGCGCCATCATCGGCATGTTGGACGTGTTCGCGATGACGACGGTGCGATGCGCCAGTCTCCCGCCAGTGCGCGGGTCACTTAGGTCCGCGAGCTCAGTCAGCATGTCCGCGAGCTCGTTGCCGCGCTCGCCGCAGCCGACATAGACGATGACGTCGGCGTCGGACCATTTGGTGATCTGCTGGAGCAGAACGGTCTTGCCGGTGCCGAACCCGCCGGGAACGGCGCCCGTGCCGCCCCGGGTGACCGGAAAGAGCACGTCGACGACCCGCTGGCCGGTCTGCAGCGGCGCGCCGCCGTCCAGCCGGTCGGCGTAGGGTCGCGGCAGCCGGACCGGCCAGGAGCCGGTCAGCCGCACGGGCTGGCCGCCCACCGTCGCGATGACCTCGTCGGCCGCGACCTGGCCGGCCGGCCGGAGCCCGCCGACCGCGCCGCTGATGCCGGGCGGCACCAGAACGCGGTAGCCGATCCCGCCTGCGTTCGCGACCGTGCCGAGGCTCGCGCCAGCCGACACGACGTCGCCGTCGCTGGCCTGCGGCGTGAAACCGAATCGCGGCCCGGGGCTGGCGGAGCCAGCTGCTGCCGCAGCGCCACCGCCCAGGCCGCCGGCCGCGGCGGCCGACCGAGCCGGGTCGAGCCACGGGCCGGCTCCTTCCAGCGGCCTGAGCAGCCCGTCGAATACGCCGCCGAGCAGGTGCGGGCCGAGCCTGGCCGACAGCGGCTCGCCGCGCCCGGCCGCCGCATCCCCGGGCGCGAGGCCGCCGGTGTACTCGTATGCCTGCACGGTGGCGCGGTCGCCGATGATCGCCACGACCTCGCCGGGCAGCCGGTACGCCCCGACCTCCACGATGTCGGACATCGCCAGGCCGGTCAGGCCGCGCACCTCGACGAGCGGGCCGCTGACCCTGGTGACCTGGCCGCCGCCGGAAGGACCCGCGGCGTTCATGACCCGCACAGCCCGGCGATCCTCGGGCCGAGCGCGGCAACCGCCCGGTCCGCCAGCCTGGGCAGCGAGCAGTCGACGACCACCCCGCCAGCCCGGGCGACCACGCCGCCTGCCGGGTGCTCGCTGACCTCGGCCTGCGGGCCGGCCGCCCGCCGGGCCGCTCTGGCCAGCCGGTCCCGCAGCTCTGGATAGCCTTGCTCGTCTCGCAGCCCGACGACTGCCGCCCTGATCCGCCCGGCAATCTCGTCGTTGGCGGCGAGGTTCGCCCCGAGCGCGACGGACCTGGCTGCTCTCCTGCTCCGGTTGAGCTCGGCCGCAGCGACGGGCCGCGCCTGCGCGGCTCCGTCGGATCTGGCCTGCGCCACGGCGGCGTCGGCATGGCTGCGTGCCTCGGCGGCCAGCGCCTGCACGGCGTCGCGCGCCTGCCCGACGATCCGGTCCGCCCGCTCGGTGGCGCGCCGCAGCATCGCCGCCCTGACCGGATCGAGCGCCGCGTCCTGGGTCGCGAGCGGGCTCATCCGGGCACCGCCGGCCCGGCCGTGGCCGGCTCGCCCGCCTCGGGCAGCAGCACCGGCAGCACGCCGGGCCGCCTGGCGATCTCGCTGGCCAGCCAGCGGGCGGCGCTCGGAGTCAGCACGGCAACGGCGACGTCCTCGGGCAGGTCCCGCCAGGCCAGCGCCGCCTGCACCTGGTCGCTGACCGCGCAGAGCACGGCTCCGGCCAGCCCGTACCCGTAGATCTGCAGCGGCTCCCCGATCACGGCGACGCGGGCCATCGGATCATGCCTTTCCGATCAGGATGATCCCGACGATCAGGCCGTAGATCGCGATCCCCTCGGCCAGGCCCACGATCACCATGGCCCGGCCGAACAGCTCGGGCCGCTCGCTCATCGCCGCGAGCGCCGCGGCACCGACGTAGGCGATCGCGATCCCGGCCCCGATGGTCGATCCGGCCACCGCGATGGCCGCTCCGATCAGCGCGGCCGAGCTGGCCGCATGAGCCGTCCCTGCGGCCGCGGCGGGCAAGGCCTTCGCGGTCCCCACCCCGACCGCCGCTCCGGCCGGCCCCGCCGCCACCGCGAGCAGGACGACGGCGCCGACCAGCACCACCACGCTCACCGCGGCGAGCACGTAGCCCGCCCGGCGACCATGGCGCGCCGCCACCCGCGCGAGCAGGACGGCCACCACGATCACCGGCAGCCCGAGCAGCCAGACGGCCATTACGCCTCCCCGGATCCAAGGGCCGCAGCCCCGGTCAGCCCTGCACCAGCCAGCCCCGGACCAGCCAGCCCCGGACCAGCCCGACGTTCGTCATTGCCAGCCAGGCCTTCGTTGCCCGTCTCGACCCGCAGCCGCCAGGGCCGGAACGGGCGCCCCTGGCCCACGAAGACCCGGGAGAACAGTTCGTAATACTCCAGCCGCAGCGCCTGAACGGCGGCGACCAGCGCCTCGAGTCCGAAAGCCAGCGCACTTCCGGCGGCGAAGAGCACGACGGCGGCCGCGATCCCCAGTCCGCCATGATGGGCGAGCGATTTCGTGCCCTGCCAGACGAGCAGCCCGATGGCGGCATGGGCGAGGCCGAACGCAGCGAGCCTAGCGAAGGACACGACGTTGGAGCCTAGCCTGACGATCAGGTCGAACACCTCTATCGATGCCTGCGTCACGCCGATGCCACCGCCGCCTGCCTCAGACGCGAACCCGGCGAAGGCGAGGACGAGCGCGGCGACGGCGAGCACGCCGCCGGCGATGAGCAGCGCTCCGACGTGGTAGTACCAGCCGGCGGCCAGCACGCCGATGCCGCCGAAGAGGGCGGCGCCAGCGATCCCGGACGGCGCGTACAGGGCCAGCGGCCAGCCGCCTTCCCGCCACCGGTTGATCGTCCCGAGCGCGTACGCGCCGGCGAGCAGGACCGCGCCGATGCCGATCCCGGCGAGCAGCAGAGGGATCGGTCTGGCGAGCGGATCGAGCCACAGCGTCGGCACGACGCCGGTCGGGCCGAAGAACTCGCCGTATCCGAAGCCGAACGCCGTGGCGGCCACGCCGGCGCCGGCGACGAACGGCCACGCGGCCCGGTATCGGCGCGCCCACCTGGGCCAGCCCCAGCGCAGCGCCGCGGCCGCCAAGATCAGCAGCAGGCCGTCGCCGGCGTCGCCGAACATCATCCCGAACATCAGCACGTAACTGCCCCACGCCAGCCAGGCGGGGTTGATGTCGGCGTACGGGACCGTGCCGTAGGTCGAGACGAGCGGGCTGAGCGCGCGCTGCCCAGCCGACCCGGCCACCAGGGTCGGCGCGTCGGCGCCCCTGGGCCGCGGCAACGGAACGGCGGCGCAGCCGATGCCGGCCAGCCGGCCCGCGAGGTCGGCGACCTGGTCGGCCGCCACCCAGCCGGCCAGCGCCGCGGCCGAGTGCCCGCGAACCGCCGCCGTCGCGAACTGGCGCAGCTGAGCCTCGCCCGCGATCAGGTCGTGCCGCCCGGCCCGCGCCAGCGCGTCGAGATCGGGCGCCTCGGCGGCCAGCGCGGGCTGGGGCGGCACGGCAGACTCGGGCGGCACGGCAGACTCGCGCGGCTCCGGTGCCGCGCCTGCCGGTTCCGCGCCTTCTGGCCCCGCCCGCTCCGGGCCCGCGCTCACGGGCCCGCCATTTTCCGTTCCTCCTGCGTCGGCGTCGATCTCCACGATCCCCGCACCCGCCACGGCGACCAGCATCTGCCGCATCGAGCCGGCCGGGGCAACCAGCGCGATGCGCGTCATCCTGACCGGGAAGACGGTGTCAAGCCACGGCATCGAACACCCCGATTGGCCCGCCACCGCGGGCCGCGATCTCCAGCGCGGCCCCGACCCGGCGCGCGTCGGCAGCCAGGACGACGACCGCGCCGAGCACGGGCCGCTTGTCGAGTCCCGACCCGGCGAGCAGTTCACGCCCGTCCCGCTCCGTCCTCACCCACCACGCGACCTCGGCCCGCCACAGGTCGGCCGGGTCCGCGACGGATTCGAGCACCCACGACAGCCGGCCGGGCAGCCGCCTGGCCAGCTCGTCCGGCGTGTCGGCGGCGGCCGCGCGCGGGCCGAGCAGCGTGGCCGCGACCGACCTGAGCACCGGGTTCGCAGTCCGCCCCGCGCCGAACCGCTCGCCGGCCAGGAGGAGGACAAGCGCGCTGGCCGCCCAGGTCTGAGCGGGCTCGCCGAGCGCCGCGACGCGCTGCGCCCACCTGGACCGCATCCCGACCTCGAGGTCCTCCGCCGTGTCACCGCCCGGGTCTTTCCACGCCGAGGCGGCCAGGACGGAGCGCAGCTCAGCCAGGCTGTCCGCCCGTCGGAGCTGCGGCCAGGCGGTAGCCAGCGCGCCCAGCCGGAAGGTGGCGCCTGGCTGACGGCCGGCCAGCTCGGCCAGCCGCTCGGCCACGTTCGCGATCTCGAACCAGCCGGCCAGCGCGCGCATCAGCTGAGCCCCGCCTTGCGGCAGCCATCCGGCCAGTACCCGAAGGTCCCACAGCAGCGCCTCGGCAATCGCGTGCTGGGTGGCCGCCAGTGCCTCCCGCGCTCCGCGGCCGCCCACGGCCCCACCGCCGTTTATCACCTGGCCGCTTGCCACCCGGCCGTTGGTCACGTCACCATCCCGAGCCTGACCCGGCGCGCCTCCCGGCACGCCGGGACCGATCCGGTACGGCGTCCCGGCCAGCATCGCGAGCGCCTCGTCCAGCGAGCCGCAGGCCGCGAGCCTCCTGGCCTCGTCGGCGCCGATCCGCCGCCTGGCCAGCGCACGCGCCCTGACGCTGCCCGCGACCCAGCCCGCGCTCACCGGTCCGCGCCCCCGTCCGGCCGATTCCCGCCTCGTTCCGGCCGGCCCCCGCCACCGTCTGACGAATCCCCGCGCCCGTCTGACCGGTCCCCGCGCCCGTCCGACCGGTCCCCGCGCCCGTCTGACCGGTCCCCGCGCCCGTCCGGCATCGACCTGACCAGGTCGATGGCCGCCTGGATCAACGCCTGCACATCTTCCTCGCTCGGTCCCGACCGGGCTCTTGCCTGCTCGGCGGCAGCACGCTCGGCCTGCCTGGCCTGCCCGGCAGCTGCGGCAAGCACCTCATCCGCCGCCTGGCCTCGAGCCTCTTCGGCTCGCTGGACGGCATCGGCGGCGATGCTCGCGGCCTGGGCGCGTCCCTGCGCGGCGAGCCTGCTCGCCTCCTGCTCCGCCTCGGCGGCCAGTCGCGCGCATTCCGCGTCCGTCGCTGCGAGCATCGCGAGCACCGGATCCAGCTCGGCCGACAGCTCGGCTGCCCGGTCGGCCGGGACCCCGGCCCGGCTGGCCGCGCCGGGAGCGCCCGCAAGCCTGAATCGGTTGAGGAAGTCACCGAGCTGTGGCAACCGAACCTCCGTCGAACTCCACGCGGGCTGCCGCTCAGGGCCGGCGCGCTGGTTAACCGCGTCCGGCGATGAACGCGCTGGCGCTGGCGAGCGTCGCCAGCTTCTGGTATTCATCCTCGTCGATCCGCTGACCGACGCGCTTGCTCAGTCCCTCGATGAAGCTGAGGAAGTCCAGCGAGTCGAGTTCGAGCGAGTCGCGAAGGTCGGCGTCAGGCGCGAGGGCGGACAGGTCTGCATCGGGGGCGACCTGGCCGAGCACCTCTTCGATGGCCTGCGTGGCCTGCTGAGTGTTCACATTTCCTCCGGCCGTTGCAATAGATCAGACATCGTCGTGAGAAATCGTGCCCCGGTGAAACCGTCGGTGGCCCGATGATCGGCCGCGAGCGTGGCAACCACGACCGGGCGCACTCCGACCATGCCGTCGACAGCCACCGGCCGCTCGACGACCTTGCCGAACCCGACCAGCGCCACCTGCGGCGGGTAGATCACCCCGTAGACAAGCTCGACGCCCTGGTCGCCGAGGTTCGTGACGGTGATCGTGGCGTCGGTGAGCTCCGAGCCCCGCAGCCTGCCAGCCCGCGCCCTGGTGACCAGATCGCGCAGCCTGTTCATCAGCTCGAGTGGCGGGAGGTCGGCGGCGTCGTGGACGGCCGGGGTAACCAGGCCGCCACCGCGCAGCGAGATCGCGACCCCGAGATGGACCCTCCCGCCCGGTGAGAACTGGTCATCGAGCCAGAATCCGTTCAGCGCGGGCACCCGGAGCGCGGCAACCGCTGCGGCCTTGAGCAGCAGTGCGGCCGGCACGATCCGCTCGGTCACCGCGAGCTCGCGATTGCGGTCGTGCATCCAGGCCATCGCGCGGGTCAGGTCGATGGTGTCGCTCAGGTAGTAGTGCGGTATCTCCCGCTTCGATCGGGCCATCAGCCGGGCCGTCACCTGCCGCGTCGCGAGTAGCCGCGCCTGCGCGGGCGAGACAGCCCCGGCCGGACGCGGCGCCTGCCGCGGGACCGCCGGGATCTCTGCCGCCCGCCGCACGTCCGCCTCGCGAACCGCGCCGTCTGGCCCGGATCCTGTCACGCCCGACAGGTCGACGCCGAGTTCGGCGGCGAGCCGCCTGGCGATCGGCGTCACCCGCTGGCGGGCCAGCGCGGCTGCCGCCGTGCGTGGCGGCGTCGGCTTCCCGGGCTGCGGCGCGGGCGTAGCAGCCGCGAGGGTCACATCGGCACGGGTGATCGCACCGCCGTGCCCGGTGCCGTGCACCCGTTCAAGATCGACTCCGAGTTCCTCGGCAAGATGCCTGACCAGCGGAGACCCGGCTTCCAGATGCGCGGGCTCGGCCGGCTCCGCCGTTCGCTCCCGGCGAGCCTTTCGCGGCGTCATCGGCTTGCCCGCGGCAGCGGCCTTCTTCCCGGCTGCCCGCTGTTTCTTCCCCGCGACCTGGCCGGCCATGGGCTCGGCGATCGTGGCCAGCAGGGTTCCGACCGGGATCGTCTCGCCGGGGTTCACGATCAGACGCTCGATAGTTCCCGGGGCGAACGACTCGACCTCGATCGCCGCCTTGTCCGTGTCGACGACCGCGATGACCTCGCCCTTGTGCACCTCGTCGCCGGGCTTGACCAGCCACTCGAGCAGAGTTCCCTCGTCCATGTCGGCGCCGAGCGCCGGCATAAGAAAGTCGGCCACGTTACCCCACCACCGTGCGAACCGCGGCGACCACGCCGTCGACCTGCGGGAGTGCCGCGGCCTCCAGGTGCCGCGCGTACGGGATCGGAACTTCGGCGCTGCAGACCCGCTGGACCGGCGCGTCGAGGTCGAAGAACGCCTGCTCCATGATCCTCGCGCTGATCTCGGCGGCGAGGCTGCCGGACCGCCAGCCCTCGTCGACGATCACGGCCCGGTGCGTCCTGGCAACCGATCCGATGATGGTGGCGTCGTCGAGCGGCCTGAGCGTGCGGAGATCGATCACCTCGGCATCGATGCCGTCCTGCTCGAGAGCTTCCGCCGCCGCCAGCGCCTTGCCGAGCGTCCCGCCGTAAGCGATCAGGGTGACGTCGCCGCCCGGCCGCCTGATCGCCGCCGAGTCGATGTCGACCGCGCCAGCGTCGGCGGCGAGCATGCCCTTGGCGTTGTACAGCGAGCCGTGCTCGAAGATCAGCACGGGATCGGGGTCCTCGAGCGCCGTCCACAGCATCCCGCGCGCGTCCTCCAGCGTCGCGGGGGCGAGCACCCGCAGGCCAGGGATGTGGGTGTACCAGCCTTCGAGACTGTGCGAGTGCTGTGCGGCTACCTGGCGTCCGGCCCCCGTGGTCATCCTGATCACCAGCGGCACGCCGACCTGGCCGCCGGACATGTGCAGCAGCGTCGCGGCATTGTTCAGGATCTGGTCGAGCGCCAGCAGGCTGAAGTTGACCGTCATGATCTCCACGATCGGCCGCATCCCCACCATGGCCGCTCCGATGCCGGCCCCGACGAACGCGGACTCCGACAGCGGCGTGTCCCTGATCCGCTCGGGCCCGAACTCGGCGAGCAGGCCCATGCTGACCGCGAAGCAGCCGCCGTAGCGGCCGACGTCCTCGCCCATCAGGAACACCCGGTCGTCGCGCTGCATCGCATCCCTTATCGCGGCGCGCATCGCCTCCCGGTAGGTGGTCTGGATCTGCTCTGACGCGCCCGCCGCCGGCTCGACTCGCGCCGGCTCCGTCCGTGCTGGTTCTGCTCGCGCTGGCCGGGCCCGTGCTGACTTGGCTCTGGCCCCGCTGACGCTCATGACTGCCTCGGGGTGTAGACGAATTTCGCTAGATCCCTGACGTCCTCGGCGGGAGCGCTGCGGGCGGAGGAGACCGACTCGGTGATCGCCCTGGCCAGCTCGTCCTCGATCGACGCGAGGTCACCGTCAGAGAGCTCGCCGGCCGCGCGCATCTGCTCGGCCAGCGCGGTAATCGGGTCGCGCTCCTTCCACAATTCCACCTCGTCCTTGTTCCGGTAAAGCTCTGGGTCGTACATGGAATGCGCGCGGAAGCGGTACGTGCGCAGCTCAAGGAAGTGCGGGCCGCCGCCGGACCTGACCGTCTCGGCGGCTAGCCCGGCCGATCGCTCCACCGCGAGCACGTCCATCCCGTCCACCGGCCAGGCGGGCATCCCGTAGCTGCCAGCCCGCACCGCCAGGTCCGTCTGAGCCTGCGCGCGCTCGATCGCCGTGCCCATCGCGTAGCGGTTGTTCTCGCAGCAGAACAGCACGGGCAGCTCCCAGAGCGCCGCCAGGTTCATGCACTCGTGGAACTCACCTTCCGCGACAGCCCCGTCGCCGAAGAAGCAGGCCGTGACCCGCGACTGCCCGCGCATCTTGTCGGCGAGCGCGATCCCGACCGCCAGCGGCAGACCTCCGCCGACGATCGCGTTCCCGCCGTAGAACCGTCGCGAGGTGTCGAACAAGTGCATGGAACCGCCGCGGCCGTGACTGCAGCCCGTGACCTTGCCGTACATCTCGGCCATCACCGAGTCGAGCGGCACGCCCCGCACGAGCGCGTGACCGTGCTCCCGGTACGTGGAGACGATGTTGTCATCCGGCGTGAGCGCGGAATTGACGCCGACGGCGACGGCCTCCTCGCCGATGTAGAGGTGGACGAAGCCGCGGATCTCGCCGCCGCTATACAGCTCGACGCACTTCTCCTCGAACCGCCGGATGAACAGCATCTGGCGGAGCAGGTCGAGCCGGTGCGCGGCATCGAGATTGGTGGCCGGCCTGACCGGTGGTGTCATGGCGTGCTCCCGAGGGTCGATGTGTCACCGGTCTCCAGCCCCAGCTCACGTGCCTTCAGAAGCCTGCGCATCACCTTCCCGCTCTGGGTCAGCGGCAGGTGCTGCTCGAACTCGACCTCCTTGGGCGCGAGCGCGGCGAGCCTGCGCCGGCCGAACGCGATGATGTCGCGCCTGAGCTCCTCGCTCGGCTCACGGCCCGGTTTGAGCTCGACGAACGCCTTGACGAGCTCGCCGGCTACCGGGTCGGGCTTGCCGATCACGCCGGCCTGGGCGACCGCCGAGTGCTCCATCAGGACGCTCTCCACCTCGAACGGCCCGATCAGGTGGCCAGCCGACTTGATCACGTCGTCGGCACGAGCGACGAACCAGTAGTAGCCGTCCTCGTCGCGGCGGGCGATGTCACCGGATAGGTACCAGCCGTCGGCGAAGGCCTCCGCGTACCGCTCGTCTGCGTGCAGGTAACCGCGGAACATCGACGGCCAGCCAGGCCGCAGCGCGAGCTCGCCCTCGGCGCCAGCCCGGGTTACCTCGGTCACCTTGCCGCCGCTGACCCTGGCCCGCCCGTCCTTGCCCTGCTCGAGCAGGCCGGCGGTGACGCCGGGCAGCGGGCGGCCCATCGAGCCCGGCCTGATCTCCATCGCCGCGAAGTTGCTGATCATGATCGCGCCAGTCTCGGTCTGCCACCAGTTGTCGTGGATGGGCAGACCGAGCGCCCGCTGGCCCCAGACCACGGCCTCGGGGTTGAGCGGCTCCCCCACGCTGGCGATGAACCTCAGCGCGGACAGGTCGTAGCCGGCGGCGAGTTCAGGCCCGTAGCGCATCAGCATCCTGATCGCGGTCGGCGCCGTATACCAGACGCTGACCTTCTGGTCGGCCAGCATCTGGTACCAGCGCCGGGCGTCGAAGTCGCCCGCGTCGCTGATCATCGTCAGGCCGTGCGTGAGCGGGGCGATGATGCCGTAGGAGGTCCCGGTGACCCAGCCGGGATCGGCTGTGCACCAAAACACGTCGTCGGGATGCAGGTCGAGCGCGAAGCCAGCGGTGGCGTGGTGGGCGACGACAGCCTCGTGCACGTGCACCGCGCCCTTAGGCTTGCCCGTCGTTCCGCTGGTGAAGTGCAGCAGCGCCATGTCCTCCGGGTCAGTGGGCGGGATCTCGAACTCCGCGATCGATCCGGCCATTGCCTCAGCCAGGCTGATCGTCTTGGATGCCGCGGCGTCGCCCACGATCAGCACGTGCTCCAGGCCAGGCAGGCTGTCCCTGATCGGCGCGATCCTGCGCTCGTACAGCTCGGCGGTGGTGATCAGCGCCCTCGCGTCCCCTATCCGCAGCCGGTCCCTGATCGGCTCTGGCCCGAAGGCAGAGAAGAGCGGCGCGAACACGCTCGTGTTCTTCAGCGCGCCGAGCGCCGCGACGTACAGCTCTGGCATCCGGCCGAGCAGCGAGAAGACCCGGTCGCCCTTGCCCACCCCGAGCACGCCGAGCAGGTTGGCGAACCGGTTCGTCTGCTCGCGCAGGTCGGTGTAGGTCAGCTCGGTACGGGTTCCGTCCTTGGCGACGCAGCGCAGCGCGATGTGGCGGGCGCGTGGCCCGTTCGCGTGCCGGTCCACGGCCTCGTGCGCGATGTTCAGGCCCCGGCCGCCCGGCAGCCCGTCGAGCTGGGCCGCGGCCCCCGCCCAGGAGAAGTCCCGCACCGCCGCGTCATAGTCGGTGAGGTTGAAGTCAGTTCCGTCCACTAGCGGGGACTTGAGTATCGGGGCTGTGTCCACGGCAGGACCTCCTGCGGAGAGCATCACTTCTGGTGTATTCCCCGCCGTCATCGCCGAACAGAGACGAAGGTCCCGCGCCCGGGCAGAACTAAGGCCGCTGGCCCCGCCACCGGTTACCCCGAGGACCGGCATCGGGATGGATGCGCGCATCCATCACGTGATTTGCGGATGGAACCGCACATCCATCCAGAGCCAGCCGAGCTCAGCACGGGAGTAAAACGGGCTAATGATGCAATTAAGTGAGCGTTCTGCCTGGCATGGGACGAAGCCGATCGCTAAGCCCCGCCGGGCTCAGGATTGCTCGCCAGCGCCCCGTCTGATCGCCCTGAGCAGTGCGGACCTTCGGCCCTGGCCTGCGACAGCCGGTCACGCAAGCATGATCGGACGGACTGCGCTCGGACTAACCGGGTAGGTACCGGCAGGGGAAGGAGAGCCATGAAAGCAGCGATCGGAGACGCGCTGACGGTCAAGGGCCGGCATCAAGGCGACGAGGACCGTCATGGCGAGATCATCGAAGTCCACGGCGACCAGGGCAGCCCGCCGTACCTGGTCCGGTGGCGGGACGGCCACGAGAGCGTTTTCTTCCCGTCCGCTGACACGGTCGTCGAGCACCACAGGAGGCACGCCGCGCGGAAATGACCGTGGCCGCGCTCTGCCCGGCGGCCGGGTCCGGACGGGGGTGACCAGTCCGGACCCGCCGCCGGGACCGGCCTGCGGAACAGTCAGACCTGACGCGCGCACGGCCAGACGGGGCGCACAGCCGGACGGGGCGCACAGCCGGACGGGGCGTCCATCACAGCTTGTAGCCGATATCGCGGAGCAGGCGGTGCCTGGTCACCGCGTCGGCCTGCGTCTCCACACCAACGGGAGGCGAGCCGTCGATTACACCTATGATTCCCCGGCCGCGGCCGGTGACCGCGACGAGAACGTCGACCGGGTTGGCGGTCGCGCAGAAGATCGTGCAGACCTCCGGCACAGCCTTCACCGGGTTCAGCACGTTCACGGGGAATCCTTCGCGCAGCATGATCACGAACGAGTGGCCAGCCGCGATCGCGATGGCACCGGCCACGGCCAGCGCCGTCAGCTCCTCGTCGTTGCCGGACCGGCGGACCAGACGGTCGCCGGAGGCCTCGCAGAACGCGATCCCGAATCTCAGCCCGGGGCTCACGCCCACCAGGGCCTCGTGCAGGTCCTCGACGGTCTTGATGAAGTGCGCCTGGCCGACGATGACATTGACGTCATCGGGCTTGTCCAGCGCTACCTCCTCGACGTTGAGCGTTACTCCGGCCACTGCGCCAGCTCCTCTCCGTCCGGAACGTCAGCTCGAACAGCCGCGCCGATCGCGCACCTGCACCTGATCATCTACCCAGCCACAGTCCAGCCCGGCCGAAACAACTGGAGGACCGCATGTCACGTACCGGAGTCGACAGCCTCGACCGCAGTATCGACAAGACCAACATCTGGCTCGCCGACGTCGCCCGCAGCTTCGGCACGGACGACCGCCGGATGGCCTACCGGGTCACCAGGTCGTGGCTGCACACGCTGCGCGACCGGCTGCCGGTGCCGATCGCCGCGCATATGGCGGCGCAGCTGCCTGAACTGCTCCGCGGCGTGTTCTACGAAGGCTGGAACCCGAGCAAGGTGCCGATCAAGTTCGGCCGGGACGAGTACGTGGCCAGGTTCGCCAAGGATGCCCAGATCCACCACAACGAGGTGCCGACGGCGGGCGCGCTGGTGACCTCGGTGATGCGGCGGCATATGTCGTCGGGAGCGATCGACGAGGCACTCGGCGCGCTGCCGACCGACATCAGGGCACTGGTCATGCCAGCCGACGGCCAGGACCAGGACGCAGGCCAGGACCAGGACGCGGGCCACGGCCAGGGCCACGCCACAGTCCCTGACCAGGCCGGCGGCGGCGACTATCCCGGCGGCGAGGGCCAGGTGGGAGGCAGCAGCCAGGCCGAGGGCCAGGCGGGCGGCACGAGCCACGTCGGAGGCACGCGGTGATCACCAGAACCGATGCGGACAAGCTGCGCGCGCTGCGGGCGGCGAAGCCCGCCGTCGTGTCGGTCTACCTGCCCATTCCGGTCGACCTGGCCGAGCATCGCGGCCTGGATACCCGAGCCACGGAGCTGATCAAGTCGGCGGCGAGCCGGGAGCCGCGGGCAGGCGGCACTCAGGTGCGCGAGACCGACATCGAGTCGGTCGCCCAGGCAGTCGCGGCGCATAGCGATGAGTGGCTGGGCCGCACGGTCGCCATCTTCGCCTGCGCTGAGATCGGGCTGTTCGAGACGATTCCGCTGCCAGGCCACCTCACCGAGCAGGGGATGGTCTCGGACCGGCCGTATATCCGGCCGCTGCTCATCGCCATGCAGCGGAACCCTGGCTACCGGGCCGCGCTGGTGGACACGCAGCATGCCTGGATCCTGAACATCACCGACGACCAGATCGAGACGGTGGCCGAGCGGACCGATCGCGGCGTCAGGAGTCCCACCTTCTCCGGCTGGTACGGGCTGGAGTCCTACCGGATCCAGCAGCGGATCATGCAGCTGTCGAGGCAGCACTTCCGCGACACGATCAGCATTCTCGAGCGCTCGGCGAACGGCGAGCACAATCCGATCGTGCTCGGCGGGCACGAGAGCGAGATCAGCCAGTTCGTGGCAGCCCTGCCGCGCACCATCAGGCAGAGCGTGGCCGGGAGCTTCAGCGTCGATCTGCATACCGCCACGCCGGGACGGGTCCGCGAGCTCGCCAGGCCGGTCCTGGATCGCTGGTCAGAGCAGACAGAGGCGCAGCTCGTCGACGAGGTGCTGAACGAGCCGCCCAACCGCTCGGTCACCACCGAGCTAGGCGGCTGCCTGGCCGCCAGCAGGGCCCGCGCCGTCGCTCAGCTCATCCTGCCCGATGACCAGCTGGTCCCCGGCTTCGCCTGCGACGACTGCGGCGCGCTGAGCAGCACCGCGGAAGACTGTGACTGCCCGGACCCCACCGGGGCCTGCCACCCCGTTCCCGACCTGCTCGACGAGCTCGCCAGCCGCACGCTCGACGACGGCGGCGTGGTCACCTTCGTGCGTAATCCGCCGTTCACCGCGGCAGCGCGACTGAGGTTCCCCCTGGCTACCGCGACTGCGGGCTGAAGTGCGCGGGCGGCCGGCCTGTCCCCACGGACGGGGAGCCGTCAAGCCGGAAGCCGTTCACCACGTCGGCACTGATCACGACTAGCTGATAGGGCACGGTCATCACCGGGAGCAGGTGCCGGTACAGGCCAGCCTCCGCTTCGGCGGTGATCGGCCTGGCACGGCCGATGACCACGACGCTCCAGCCGGAGCAGCCGGTGGCGTCGAGCTGGTCGGCCTGGTAGGCCACGATGGTCTCACCGCCAGATCCGGCCGGCGTCGTCGCCGACGATGAGCACAGCACAAGTTCCGGCCCGGCGGCGATGACAATCTGCCCCGCTGTCACGACGTGCCGCACTGGCCTGACGGCCGGCATGGCACGGCTCGTGAAGACGACCCGCCCGAACTGCACCTGACCAAGTAGCTCTAGTGCTTCGTGTGCCGTCATGGCGTTCTCGACCATCAGACCCCCTGGTTGGCTCGTGCCGGCCATGGCTCCCCCTTTTAACCTCACGACCACTCTTGCCTGGTCAGGCGGTGCTTCCCAGAGCAGCCCGACCCGCGCCGGCGGGACCTTGGTCGGGGACGCCGGGCGAGACCGCCGACGGACGAGCCCGGATGGAACCGGCCGGCCAAAGGTCCCGTGAAGATGCGCCGTTCGGCCCTGGTAATGAAGTAATTAAGGGTCTGTACTAAATATGCGACAAGAAATAAGTAAACCGCGAGAGGCCCGAAAGGAGGTTACTTCAATGAGCACCCTAATTCGCAGGGAGAGCCGGCCGTTCCTCGACCTGTTCGACTGGATGGATTCTCCGATGACCATGTTCCGGCCGCTGCTCGGCCAGGGCATGCGGATGGAGGATTATGTGACGGACGGGCACTACGTGATCCGTGCCGAGCTGCCGGGAATCGACCCCGAGAAGGAGGTCGACGTTTCCGTCAACGAAGGGATCCTCAGCATCCGCGCGGAGCGGAAGGAAGAGGAGATCGACAAAGCGCACTCCGAGTTCCGGTATGGCGTCTTCAGCCGCCGGATCGTGCTGCCGCCAGGCGCTGACGACGAGCACATCCAGGCCAGCTACGACAAGGGCATCCTCGAGGTCGTTGTCGACCTGAAGGAGAAGGAAGCCAAGAAGACCGAGAAGCACATCTCGATCAAGCACGCCAAGGCAGCGGTCAAGTGACGCTGATGCTGGTCGGCCAGGCCCGTTAGCGTGCCTGGCGAAGGCCGATCCCCGCGCCGGTTCACTGGGCGCGGGGATCGGCCCTTCCGGCGCCTCCGGGCCGTGACTCCGGCGGCCCTGGCGAGTCCCGTTAGCTCTTGACCGGGTAGCTCAGCCGGTCCCGCACGTCCACCACGCCGGCGACGTCCCAGATGGCCTCGAGCAGGCTGAGCGCGATGTCCTGCCGTTCCAGCTTCCCCGAGATGGTCACGACGCCGCTGCCGACCATGACCGTGAACTCGCGCGGATCGAGCACGAAGTCGCCGGCGATCACTCGCTCGGTGATCTCGGTGCGGATCTGCGCGTCCGGCCGGTCGTACACGCCGAGCAGGTCTACCCGGCTGACGATCCCGACGAGCCTGCTGTCATCGCCGATCACGGGCAGCCGCTTGACCTTGCGGCTGTGCATCACCCTGGCCGCCTCGGTGACCGTGGCCTGCGGGCTGATCGTGATCGCCGGGCTGGTCATCAGCTCGCCCGCGGTGAGCGCATCGGCTTTGTACGGGAACCGGCGGCGCTGGTCGTTCCTTGCCGACGGCCGGGCCGGATAAGCCTCACGCGGCAGCAGGTCAGCCTCGGAGACGATGCCGATCACCTGGTCACGGGCGTCAAGCACGGGAAAGGCACTGACCCGGCGACGGCGCATGACCGCCACGATCTCCTTGAACTCGGCTTCCTGACGTACTGCCACAACGTTGTAGGTCATGACTTCTGCGACGAGGCTTGGCAACTCAGCCACCTCCTTGAATGCGCTGCCTGGCAGTGCCGATATTCCCACCGGGGGCGGCCGGCCCGTCAGGGCCAAAGGACCCGCGCCGACGGGGACAACGGGACCTGCGAAATGACCTTGGCCTCTGTCTGGCGGACGCCCGCGCTGCGAGGCTGGCCGGGAGACGCTAGCCGGAGACGCTAGCCGGGAGACGCGGGCTCCTCAGCGAGCGACAGGTAGCTCTCGTCCTCCTGAGCGGTATGCAGCCGCAGGATGGCGTGCAGCCCGTAGAGCAGGCCGCGCAGGTCCGCGATGTCCACCTGATCGGGCTCACCGGTTCCGATGTCGTCGAGAAGCTGGCCCAGGCGGCGGATCTGATGCGAGATCTCGGCATGGGCCCTGCTCATGGTGGCGGTCGGATCGGTGCCGCCAAGCAGCCGGTTCAGCGCGGGGTAGAGCTCGCGTTGCTCGGCCGCCTCGTGCGGCTCCACCTCGTTCACCAGTGTGCGGTGCGCCGCCCTGACCCGCACGATCGCCTCGGCGGCCGGAGCGGTGCCGAGAGCGTCAGCGGCAGCGCGCAGTTCCTCGATGGCGGCGCGGATCGACTCGTGCTCGCCGCTGAACCGCCGTGCCAGCGCGGTGTCGCTAGCCGACAGCGGAGCAGCCACATCAGGCTGGCGCAGGGCACGGAGCGCGTTCAGGATCACCGCGACGTCGATGCCTTCCTGGAGCAGCGCACCCCAGACGGCCGGCAGCAGGCCGACCCCGGCCACGACCATCGCGGCCAGCGACATTGCCATCCCGGCGATGACACTCTGCAGGGCGATTTTGCCGGTTCGCCTGGCCACTGCCGCCACCTCGCCGAGCCGGTCGATCCGGTCGACGGTCAGTACCGCATCAGCCGACTCCGACGAGGCCGTTGCTCCCCGGGCGCCCATGGCGACGCCAACATCGGCGAGCGCCAGCGCGGGCGCGTCGTTGATCCCGTCACCGACCATGATGGTCGGCGCGCGGCGGCGTTCCAGCCGGACGGCGTCCAGCTTCTCGGCCGGCGTCCGCTCGGCGAGCACCTCGTCCACGCCGATCACGACGCCGACCTTCTCCGCGACGTCCGTCCGGTCTCCGGTCACCATCACGACCCGGCTGATCCCGCCCTTGCGCAACGCCCTGATCGTGCGGCCGGCGTCCGGCCGTACCGCATCGTCGAGCACGAGCACGCCAGCTGGCACCCCGTCGACGGCCACGAACACGGTCAGCGCGCCGTCCAGCCTGGCCCGCCGCCGAGCAACCTTCACCCATCCGGGGGCGCCTGCCGCCGGGTCGATTCCGCACCAGCTGGCCTTGCCGACGGTGACCTGGTGACCGGCGACGGTACCGCGAATCCCCTGCCCCGCCTGCTCCTCCACGTCGGCTGGCAGAGTCAGCTCGCACCCGCGCTGCATGGCGGCGCTGACGACGGCGCCCGCCAGGACGTGCTGCGACACCTGATCCAGCGACGCGGCCAGGCACAGCAGGCGATCGGCTGGCAGTTCGCCGGCTTCGACGACGCTCGTCAGCGTGGGCCTGCCGCTGGTCAGGGTTCCGGTCTTGTCGAGCAGCACGGTCGTGCACCTGGCCAGCCGCTCGAGAACGGCACCGCCTTTCACGACGACACCGCGGCGGGCGGACACTGACAGTCCCGCGACCATCGCGACCGGAGCAGCCAGGATCAGCGGGCAGGGGGTAGCGACCACGAGCACGGCTACGGCGCGGCCCGGCCCGGCAGCTGCCCATGCGGCGCCTGCCGCTACCAGGCTGACCAGCAGGAACCACAGGGCGTACCGGTCGGCCAGCCGGACGAACGGCGCCTGGGACGACTCGGCGTCGGACACCAGGCGCACGATGCCTGCGTAGGTGCTGTCCGCCGCGCGAGCAGACGCGGTCAGGTCGAAGGGCGCGCCCGCATTCACCACGCCGCTGCGTACCGGGTCGCCCGGTGCCCGCTCGACGGGCAGTGCCTCGCCGGTCAGCGCGGCCTCGTCCAGCACGGCCGGGCCGCCGGTCAGCGTTCCGTCCACCGGCACGAGCTCGCCAGGGGCGATCAGCAGCCGGTCGCCCGGCAGAACATCGTCAAGCTCCACGATGACCAGCGCGTCACCTTCGTAGCGTCGCGCCGACCTCGGCGCCCGCGCGAGCAGCGCGTGCAGATCGCGCCTCGCCCGGCCGGCGGCCCACGACTCGAGGGCGCGGCCGCTGGCCAGCATGACGGCGATCACCGCAGCGGCTAGCAGTTCGCCGACCGCCATCGCGCCGACGACTGCGAGCAGGGCGACAGCGTCCACCCCGAGCCGGCGGCGGCGCATGCTGTCGATCATCTCCCACAGCGCGTACGACGCACCGCAGATGCCGACCACCAGCCAGGCGACGTTCCCGGCGGCCACGTTCCCGGCCAGCCGAGCGAGGCCGCCGGCCAGCAGGCCAGCCACCGTGACCGCAAGCAGCAGCATCGGCACATCGCGGTCGAGCAACCGCGCCGCTCGCGACGTCTCGGGCGGCTGCCGCCTGACCTTCTCCGGCCGGGCCGGGCCCGGCCGGCCCGGGCCCGGGCCGGCCGCTCCTCGGCCGCCGGGACGCCGCGTCCCGGGCGCGTTCCCGGTGCTAGTTCGCCTGGCCATAGCCATCCGCCATCGCGCGATCCGGCCTCGCACCGGAGAAGACCCGCCGGGCAGCCGGCCAGGCGAGCAGGAGCGCGGCGCAGCCGACGGCGGCGATGCCGACGGTCAGGGCGAGCAGGTGCGCCGGCAGCACGACGAGCGCGAGCTGACCCCGCAGCCAGGGCAGGGTGAACAACGCGGCGAACACGGCCGCCAGGGCAAGCACCATGGCGCCCCGCCAGCTGGAGAGCGGACGGCAGAGCGCGGCGAGGACGAACAGGCTCAGGATCACCGCGGCGATGGTCGCGCTGGTGCGGGCGGCGCCGAGGCCGATCCCCGCGGCGCGGACGGACAGGAATGCGGCGAACGTGGCCGCCGCGATGATGAGGCCGGCCGGGACGGCGAACCGCAGCGCCCGGCCGAGGAAGCCGGGCGACACCCGCTCGGCGCTGGGCGCCAGCGCGAGGAAGAACGCGGGCACGCCGATGGCCAGCGTCGAGATGATGGTCAGGTGCCTGGGATAGAACGGGTACGGCACCGCGATGGCGGCGACCGCGAGCGCGATCAGCACCGCATAGCTGGTCTTGGTCAGGAACAGCCTCGACACCCGGTCGACGTTGCCGATGATCCTGCGGCCCTCGGCGACGACTCCCGGCAGCGTCGCGAAGCTGTCGTCGAGCAGCACCAGCCGGGCGACGCCGCGGCTGGCCGGGGTCCCTGAGCCCATCGCGATGCCGACATCGCTGTCCTTGAGCGCGAGCACGTCGTTGACGCCGTCCCCGGTCATGGCGACCACGTGACCGCTCGCCTGCAGCGTGCGCACGATCGCCCGCTTCTGCTGTGGCGTGACCCGGCCGATCACGGTCGCGTCCCTGACCACGGCCGCCAGCTCGGCGGCGTCGCCCGGAAGCTTGCGCGCGTCGAGCACGTGGCCGGCGTCGGCACCCGGCAGGCCGAGCCTGCGCGCGATCGCCCCGGCGGTCGCCGGATGATCACCGGACAGCACCCTGACCGAGACTCCCTGGCTGGCGAAGTAGTCCAGCGTCGCCTGCGCTTCCGGCCTCAGCTGCTCCTCCAGGGTCACCAGGGCGACCGGCTGGACCTGGCCTGGGAGCCGCTGCCCGTCGGGCAGGGCGTCAGCCCGGGCGAGCAGCAGGACCCGGTACCCGTCAGCCGCGAGCTGACCCGCCTGGTCAAGTGCGTCTCCCCCGCCACCGCGGTCTCCCCCTCCGGTCAGGATCATCTCGGGCGACCCGATCACCCAGGTCCCCTGACCGTCGTAGCTCGCGGCACTCCACTTGCGCGCTGATGAGAACGCGGTGACCTGGCTGGGCCGCCAGCCGGGATCGGCGAATCCGTCGGCGATCGCCCGCATGGTGGCGTTGGGCCGCGGGTCCGCGACGGCGAGCGCGCCGAGCGCCGCCTCGACATGGCCGAGGGCCGGCTCGGCCGCCCTGACCGTGCCCGGATCCGCCCCGTCCCCGACGCTGATCACCGAGACGACGCGCATGCTGCCGCGGGTCAGCGTTCCCGTCTTGTCACAGCAGACCACGTCGACCCTGGCCAGCCCCTCGATCGCGGGCAGATCCTGGACCAGGACCTTTCTCGCGGCCAGCCGCACGACGCCGACCGCCATCGCCACGCTGGTCAGCAGGACCAGGCCTTCAGGGACCATGCCGACCAGGCCGGCCACGGATCCCCGCAGCGCCTCGGCGACGCTCTGGCCGGACTGCAGCTGCCTCACCACTAGCAGCACGCCGACCGGGACGAGCAGCCAGCTGATCCACTTGAGCAGCAGGTTGATGGCGTCCCTGATCTCCGACCTGGCCGGGGAGTAGCTGCGGGCCTGGGCCGCCAGCCGGGCGGCATAGGACGCCGGCCCTACCGCTGTCGCCGTGATCCGCCCGGATCCCGCCACCACGAAGCTGCCCGACCGGGCGTCAGCGCCTGGCTGCTTGCCGACCGGATCGGCCTCGCCGCTCAGCAGTGACTCGTCGATCTCCAGGCCGGCGGAGGTCAGCACCACGCCGTCGGCGACGACCTGATCGCCTGGCCCGAGCTCGAGAACGTCATCGAGGACGACCAGCGCGGCCGGGATCTGGGCGCGCACCCCGTCCCGCAGCACGGTGGCGGTGGGCGCGTTCAGCACGGTCAGCCGGTCCAGGGTGCGCTTGGCGCGTAGCTCCTGGACGATGCCGACTCCGCTGTTCGCGACCAGGACCAGGCCGAACAGCCCGTCCTGCAGCGGCCCGACAACCGCGATCACGACGAAGAGCCCGCCCAGGACCGCGTTGAACCTGGTCGCGATGTTGGCCAGCAGGATCTGGCCGACGGTTCTCGTCGGCTGCTGTCCCTGATCGTTGACCTGGCCGGCGGCCACCCGCTCGGCGACCTGCGCGGTGGACAGGCCGGCCGCGGCCAGGTCAGCCGGGCCGGGCTCGCTCGCCGCGGTCCGCTGGCTCATCTACCCATCTTCCTGCATCCTGGCGGCCGCCCGGGTCCTTCGTCCTGCAGAAACGACTGGCCAGCAGCGCCTGCCTCGACACCAGGACGTGGTGCATGCACAGCAGCAGCTCGGTCCGGCCGCCGGAGCCAGCGTCGTCGACCTGGACCGCAACATCCTCGCCCCGGATGCTCCCGGTTATCTGCCTGCCGGCTAGCGCGCTGACCTTCTACGGGCGGCCGACGCTGGCAAGCGCCGCCCGCAGGCGGCTCGCCGCCTCGGTGGCGACCGGCTCGAGCGCGCCCTGCCCGGTAACCTCCACCATCGTCATCGGGTCAAGTGCCTCGATGACGGTCTGGCCGCCCGAGGTCCTGACCACCACGTTGCACGGCAGCAGCAGTCCGATCTGCCGGTCCTGCGCCAGAGCCTGGTGCGCGAGCGGCGGATTGCACGCCCCGAGGATGAGGTAGTCCTCCATCTCCTCGCCCAGCTTGGCGTGCAGGGTAGCCCGCACGTCGATCTCGGTCAGCACGCCGAAACCCTGCTCGGTGAGCGCCCGCCGCACCTGGCCGACCGCGTCAGCGAACGGCGCATCGGTCCGGACGGTCATCCCGTAATCCATCAATTCCTCGCATAACTAAGCCCAGGTGCCGGTGCGGTACGAGGGAGGAGCCTGGTCAGGCGAGCGCCAGGAAGAGCCGCTCGAGTTCCTCGGTGGTCATGGCCGACTCGCCGTTCAGGCACTGCCGCATGTTGCTCGCGACTATCTTGAAGCCGGCCCGGTCGAGCGCGCGCGATACGGCGGCGAGCTGCGTCACGATATCCCGGCAGTCCCGGCCGCTTTCCACCATCGCGATAACGCCGGCCAGCTGACCCTGCGCGCGCCGCAACCGGTTGAGCACCGCGGCACGCGCGTCCCCTTCGACCGTGGTCAGGTGCGCCGTCCCTGCTGGCTCAGGCCCTGCCTGCTGAGTCTCAGGCATCGCTGCCGGTGCCAGCTGCCTGGGTCGCGTCCTCGGCGCCGATCCCGGACCTCACCTCGTCCATGTCCACCTGGCGGGCCTGGCTGATCAGGTCCTCAAGCGAGGCCTCGGGCAGCGCGCCGGGCTGCGCGTACAGGATCACCTTGTCCCTGATCACCATCAGGGTCGGGATCGACGTGATGCCGAATGCCTGCGCCAGGTCCGGCTGGGCCTCGGTGTCGACCTTAGCGAAGACCAGGTCAGCGTGGTTCTCCGAGGCCCGCTCGAAGATCGGCCCGAACATACGGCACGGCCCGCACCAGGAAGCCCAGAAATCCACGAGTGCCATGTCGGCGCCGCCGACCACGGCGTCAAAGTTCTCAGTCCTCAGCTCGACTGTTGCCACTGCCTAACCTCCGTCCGCATGGGCATCGCATCCGTACGATACCCCTCGGGGTATCAAACAGGCGACCGGGCAGCCGCATTCCCGTCAGGCTATCCGGCTTGGTGATCGACCTGGCTAGCGGTCAGCCTGCTGGAAACGGCCACCACGCCGTCCACGTCGGACGCGACCTTGATCGCGGCCGCGATCATGCCCGCGTGCGGCAGCTCGCCGGTCAGGGCCACCTCGCCGTCAGCGATGCACACAGCGATCCGCATCGCCTCCGCTCCCGGCATCCGGGCCAGGCTGTCGGCGATCTCCGCGGCGATCTCGGCGTCCGGGCGCAGGAAGACGCTCATCAGGTCCCGCCGGCTGACGATCCCGATCAGCTCGCCCGCCGGGTTGACCACCGGCAGCCGCCTGACGTGGTGCGCGTTCATCAGGCGGGCCGCCGCGCCGAGCGGCGCGTCCGGGTGGATGGTGATCGCCGGCGCGGTCATCAGCTGGGACGCTGTCAGCGCCTCGGCCTGCTCGCGCTCCCGGTGCGTTCGCCTGGGCAGGCCAGCGCCCAGCCGGCTGAAGGACCGCTCCTCCCGGCGCAGGACGTCGGCCTCCGACACGACGCCGAGCACGCGGCCGCCGCCGGACAGCACAGGAATCGCGCTCAGGTCGTTCTCCGCGAGCAGCCGGGCGACCTGCTTGTACGGCATGTTCTTGTCAGCAGTGACCACATCGGTCGCCATCACGTCGATCACGCGCCACCGGCCGGTCGGCTGCCTGCACGCGCCGTCCAACGCTTCGGTGTACTCCTCGCGGCGGCTCACGAGTCCACCCCCGATCTGAGTTAGCGGCGAATAACACCCTCCAGTCCCAGGATCGCCCTGACCAGCCGCTTGCGGCAGGGGCGAAGTGCTTAACGGGGCGGGACGTGGGTCCCGCCCGGCCGGTGCCGTCAGGGACCAAGGACCCGCAGTTTGGCTGCCAACGACCCTGCCTGGGCCACCGCGTCCCGGCGAGAGTCGACAGTGCAGAGGCGCTGACCGGCGGACTGCGGTAGTGACGGGAGGTCAGTGATGCTGAAGCTTCTTGCGAAGGACGGGATCCTGCGGCGGATCATCGAGTCCGCGGCGGCGGCGCCGTCTATTCACAACACCCAGCCGTGGCGGTTCACCGTCGTAGCTGATGACCTGCTCGAGGTTCACGCGGACCCCGGCCGGGCACTGTGGGTCTCCGATCCGCACGCCAGGGCGCTGTACCTGAGCTGCGGCGCGGCCTTGTTCAACATCAAGACGGCGATCCGGATGACCGGCTTCAACCCGCTCGTCTGGCAGCTGCCGCACTCTGAGTTCGCTCCGACGGTGCTGGCGACCGTGCAGGCCGAGCCGGGACGGCCGCCCACGTTCGCCGAGCGGGAACTGTACGAGGCGATCTGGCAGCGCCACACCAACCGCGGCCCGTTCACCGACGAGCCGGTCGCTGAGTCCATGCAGGTCACGCTGGAGCAGGCGGCAGGCTTCGAGTTCGCCACGCTGCGGATGCTGACCGGCCGGGACACGGGCCGGGTACTCGACCTGGCGGCCAGGGCCAGCGCCGAGCTGGCCGGCGACGTAGATCACCAGATCGAGCTGCAGAAGTGGATCGCGACCTCCAGCCACGACGACGGCATCCCGGCCGAGGCACTGCCGTCCAGGCCGAGGAGCGAGCCATCGCCGGTCAGGGGCGACCTGTCCTCAGCCGCGCCGACCGTCCTGCGGCCCGAGGGCACCTACGAGCGCAATCCGCAGCTGGCCGTGCTCACCACCGCACGGGACGAGCCGTCCGACTGGCTGCGAGCTGGCCAGGCCCTGCAGCGGGTCCTGCTCACCGCCACCGCGCACGGCCTGTCGACGTCGTTCCTCTACCAGTCGATCGAGCTGCGCGACATGCGCGGTGAGTCGGCGCCGCCCTGGCCGTGGCCGGAGAACCCGCAGATCGTGATCAGGCTCGGCTACGGCAGGCAGCAGGTGAGCACGCCGCGCAGGCCGCTGGACGACGTGCTGACCCGGGCGGCGGAGACGGCGCAGCTCGGGTGACGAGCGGGCAGCTCGGGTGACGACCGGGCCGGTCAGTGACGAGCGGGCAGCTCGGGTGACGACCGGGCCGGTCAGGTGACGAGCGGGCTGGCCGCGATCTGACGGCCGATCAGGCCGAGCAGCTCGTCAGCCCTGGCCATGCTGACCGCCTGGTCCGGCTCGATATCGGCGAGAGCGTAAGCGGCGGCGAACCCGGCCGCGGTCAGCTCGCCGGCCGTCAGCAGGACCTGGCCGGCCACGACGGCGACCGGCACGCCGCGGCGGCCAGCCGCCCTGGTCACCCCGAGCGGTGCCTTGCCGCCGAGGGTCTGGGCGTCCAGGCTGCCCTCGCCGGTTATCACCAGCGCCGTCCCGGCCAGGGCAGACTCGAAGCCGATCAGGTCGAGCACGAGGTCGGCTCCAGCGACCAGCCGCGCACCAAAATAGGCGAGCGCGGCGAAGCCGGTGCCGCCGGCGGCACCGGCGCCGGCGGCACCGGCCAGGTCCTGGCCCGTCAGCGACCTGGTCAGCGCCGCCCAGCGGGCGAGCGCCCAGTCGAGCACGATCACGTCGGCCGGGCCTGCGCCCTTCTGCGGCCCGAACACCGCGGCCGCTCCTGACGGCCCGAGCAGCGGGTTGTCCACGTCGCTGGCGACCAGGAACCGGACGGCGCCGATCCGGCCGTCCAGGCCTCCCGGGTCGATCACAGCCAGGCCGCCGAGCGCCGCGCCGCCCCGGGCCAGATCGGCACCGTGCTCGTCAGCCAGCCGGACCCCGAGCGCCTGCACCATGCCCGCGCCGCCGTCGGTGGTCGCGCTGCCGCCGATGCCGAGCACGATCGTCGTCGCGCCGTCGTCCAGCGCGGCCCCGATGACCTGGCCGACGCCGTAGGTCGATGCGGTCAGCGGCGCGGGCTCCCCGCCGGGCAGCCGGCGCAGACCGGCCACGTCGGCCAGCTCGATCACCGCCGTGCCGTCTTTCAGCGCGAACGTCGTCTCGACGGGCTGCCCGGCCGGCCCCTCGGCGACCGTGACCACCGGGGCGAACCCTGCCGCCAGCGCCGCCGCCACGGTCCCGTCGCCGCCGTCGGCCACCGGCAGCTCGACCACCTCCAGATCCGGCCGGCCATGCCGCAGGCCGGCGGCGAGGGCCGCCGCGACCTCGGCGGCGGTCGCACTCCCCTTGAACTTGTCCGGCGCCACCACCACGCGCATCGCGGCTATTCGCTGAGCCCGAGCGTGGCGATCAGGCTCCGGGCGGCGGCTCCGCCCGCTTCCTCGGCGATCCCGAGCGCCCTCGGCACGTCCAGCTCGTCGCAGAGCGCCGCGCTGATCGCGGTGGCGGCAGCAGCCTGCGACGCGTCCTGCGCCGAAGCGCCCGCGTTCCGGCCGGCCGCCCGGTACAGCCGCTCGAGCCGCGCCGTCGCGGCGTCGAGCTCGGCCGTCGCATAGTCCCAGCCCTGCGCCCACGGCCGGTCGAGCAGGCAGAGCCGGAGCGCCGCTGCCGGATGGTCGGCGAGCACGTCGCTGACCAGCACGAGGTTCCCGGTCGACTTCGCCATCTTGGCGCCGTCCAGGCTGACCACGCCGACGCTCAACCTGGCCCGGGCGAAGGGCCGGACGCCGGTCACCGCCTGGGCCATCGCGACCTGATAGGCGTGGTGCGGGTAGCGCAGGTCCGCGCCGCCGCAGAGCACGTCGACGGCCAGCCCGAGCACCGACAGCGACATCGCCGCGCACTCGGCGTGCCAGCCAGGCCGGCCTGTCCCCCACGGCGACGGCCAGCCGGGCTCGGCGGCGGCCGACCGTCGCCAGACGGCCACGTCCAGCTTGTCGTCTTTGGCCGGGTCGTCCAGCCTGGCCCCGTACTCGGCGGCGAGCGCCTCCGCGTCGTCCCGGCTGAGGCCGGCCGCAACGGCTGTGTCCGCGCCGCGGAAGTACACGCTGCCGTCGCGCAGGTAGGCCGCGCCCGAGTCGAGCAGCGCGGCCGCGAGCCTGATCACCTGCCCGACGTTCCGCCTGGCGCGCGGCGCGAACTGCGGCTCGCGCACCCCGAGCGAGGTCATATCCTGGTCGAACCGGTACTGCTGCACCGAGGCGAACGCGTCGTACGCCGACCCCGCGTGCTCCGCCGCGGCGAACAGCACGTCGTCCACGTCCGTCACGTTCCTGCACAGCTGCGCATTTACCCCGATCGCGCCGAGCACCCTGGTCAGCACGTCGACCCAGACGAACGTCGCGGCGTGCCCCAGGTGCGTGACGTCGTACGGCGTGATGCCGCAGCAGTAGATCCGGGCCCGGTCGAGCACGGGAAGGTAGGTGCCGCCGATCCGCAGGCCGGACGTCGTGGTCGCAGTCTCAGTCATGATTGCCAGTATCGCGCGCACACGGTCGCGGCCCGGCGCGCTAGGGTCGCCATCGGGCATCGGTACGGGAAAGGACGAGCGATGACGGGCACACCAGTCGGCGGGGGACCAGGGGGGTCGTCCCCCCGGCTAGCACTGCGGAGCCGGCCTGCCTGGTCCGCGCTGACCGAGCACTACGAGAAGATCCGCGACGTGCACCTGCGCGACCTGTTCGCGGCCGATCCCGCCCGGGGCGAGCGGCTGACGGCCGAGGCGGCCGGCCTGTACCTGGATTACTCCAAGAACCGGCTCACCGACGAGACGCTGGCGCTGCTCGTCGACCTGGCGAGCCAGTCAGGCCTGCGCGAGCGGACCGAGGCGATGTTCCGCGGCGAGCGCATCAATGTCACGGAGAACCGGCCCGTCCTGCATGTCGCGCTGCGGATGCCGCGCACCGCCACGCTGGTGGTCGACGGCACCGACGTGGTCGCCCTGGTGTACGAGGTTCTCGACCGGATGGCGGCGTTCGCCCAGCGGATCAGGTCGGGCGACTGGCGCGGTTTCACCGGCCTGCCGATCACCGCGGTGGTCAATATCGGCATCGGCGGTTCCGATCTCGGTCCGGTGATGGCGTACGAGGCGCTGCGCTACTACGCCGACCAGCACGTGACTTTCCGTTTCGTCTCCAATGTCGACTCCACCGATTTCGTTGAGGCGACCCGCGACCTGGACCCGGCGCAGACCCTGTTCATCGTCTCGTCCAAGACCTTCACGACCCTGGAGACGCTGGCCGACGCGACCACGGCGCGGGACTGGCTGATCAGTCACCTCGGCGACGAGGCGGCGGTCGCGAAGCACTTCGTCGCGGTGAGCACCAATGCGGAGAGGGTGGCGGCCTTCGGGATCGACACGGCCAACATGTTCGGCTTCTGGGACTGGGTCGGCGGCCGGTACTCGATGGACTCGGCGATCGGCCTGTCGACCATGATCGCGATCGGGCCCGAGCGGTTCGCCGAGATGCTCGCCGGGTTCCACGAGATGGACGAGCACTTCCGCACCGCGCCGCTGCCGTCGAACCTGCCGGCGCTGATGGGCCTGCTCACCGTCTGGTACGCGGACTTCTTCGGCGTGGCCAGCGCGGGCGTGATGCCGTACGAGCAGTATCTGAAGCAGTTCCCCGCCTACCTGCAGCAGCTCACGATGGAGTCCAACGGCAAGCACGTCAGGCTGGACGGCACGCCGGTCGACTACCCGACCGGGCCGGTCTACTGGGGCGAGCCTGGCACCAACGGCCAGCACAGCTTCTACCAGCTGCTGCACCAGGGCACCCACCTGATCCCGGTCGACCTGATCGGCTTCGGCCGGTCCCTGAACCCGATCAGGGATCACCACGACCTGCTCACCTCGAACGTGTTCGCCCAGGCTCAGGCGCTCGCGTTCGGCAAGACGCTCGAGGCGGTACTGGCCGAGGGCACCGACCCGGCGGTCGCGCCGCACCGGGTGATGGAAGGTAACCGGCCGAGCAACGTGCTGCTCGCCGAGGTCCTCACCCCCCGGCTGCTCGGCTCGCTGGTCGCGCTCTACGAGCACGCCGTGTTTACGGCCGGGACGATCTGGGATATCGACTCGTTCGACCAGTGGGGCGTCGAGCTCGGCAAGGTGCTCGCGGCCGCGATCATTCCCGAGCTGACCAGCCCGGCCGAGCCCGAGCTGCATCATGATCCGTCAACTAATACGCTCATCCGCCGTTATCGGATGATGAAGCAGGGCGGCTAAGTCGGGCGAGCCAGTGCTGGTGACACTTGGTCACGGGCGGCGGCCCTTTACCTGCCACGCCTGCCAGGGCTGCCGCTACGTGCACACCTTCCTGCCCGGCCTGATCCAGGTCTGGCCAGCCAAGGACGGCTACCCGCAGTGAGGCTAGGATTTCTCGTCGCGCCCGCCATGGCGGCAGTGGCGGACCCGCGCCGGACCTGAGGGACGGCCCGAGCCACAACCGAAGCAATAGATATGGGAGTTCAACAATGACAACGGAGCACCCTATGCAGCTAGGCATGGTCGGGCTCGGGCGAATGGGCGCGAACCTGGTCCGCAGGCTGATGCGGGATGGTCACCACTGCGTCGTCTACGACGTGAACACGGCCGCCGTCGACGACCTGGTCGCCGAGGGCGCGACCGGCGCCAGCGATCTCGATGACTTCGTCGCCAAGCTCGAGCCGCCCAGAACCGCCTGGCTGATGCTGCCCGCCGCGATCACCGGCCGGACGCTCGACCACCTTGGGTCGATGCTCGAACCGGACGACGCCGTGATCGACGGCGGTAACTCCTACTACCGCGACGACATCGCCCGCGCGAAGCAGCTCGCCCCGCGCCGGATCCACTACATCGACTGCGGCACGTCGGGCGGGGTGTGGGGGCTGGAGCGCGGCTACTGCCTGATGATCGGCGGCGAGGCCGAGGTCGTGCAGCGGCTCGACCCGATCTTCCGCACGATCGCGCCTGGTAAGGGCTCGGTCGAGCCGACCCCCGGCATGGAGAGCGGCACGGCGCAGTATGGCTACCTGCACTGCGGCCCGGCCGGCGCCGGTCACTTCGTCAAGATGGTGCACAACGGGATCGAGTACGGCATGATGGCCGCGATCGCCGAGGGCATGTCGATCATCAAGCACGCCAATGCCGGCCGGGAAGAGCAGATCACCGACGCCGAGACGACGCCGCTCACCGACCCCGAGGCGTATCAGTACGACATCAACGTCGCCGAGGTCGCCGAGGTCTGGCGGCGCGGATCCGTCGTCAGCTCGTGGCTGGTGGACCTGACCGCGGCCGCGCTGGCGAAGTCGCCGGAGCTGTCCGAGTTCGCCGGGCATGTCTCGGACTCCGGCGAGGGCCGGTGGACGGTGCTGGCCGCCGTCGAGGAGGGCGTGCCCGCGCCGGTGATCACGGCGTCACTGTTCCAGCGGTTCGAGTCTCGGGGACTCGGGGACTTCACCGGGCGGCTCTTGTCGGCCATGCGGTCACAGTTCGGCGGGCATGCGGAAAAGGCGCCGAAGGCACGCTGACGGGCGGACGCCCCTGACGGGCGGACGCCGCCTGGATCCTCCGGTGCGCGAACCGGGCGGCCTTCGAGATCCTCCGGCTATCTCTGCACAGGCGCTGCATGCCGATTCTCAGGTCGGTTGCGTCGCGTTCAGCTGCGCAGCGTGCGCTGCTCGACCGTCTCGCCGCGGCCGACCAGGATCACCGAGACCAGGTCCGGGCCGAACAGGCCGTGACCGATCACGCCGGGCGTCCCGGCCAGGCGGGCGGCTAGCTCGGCCGGGTCGCGGAACGGGGCCGTGTAGTCGGCGATGACGCCGCCGTCGGGGCTGAGCGGGCAGTCGCGGACGGTGACCTCGCCGAGCATGCGCAGCGTGGCCGGGAGACCGAAGCTGAGCAATTCGACCGGAATCGGCGGATGCAGGGCCAGGGTCGGCTTGGTGGAGTCGGCCATCACGACGAAGCGGTCAGCAGCGGCGGCGACGATCTTCTCGCGAGTGTGAGCGCCGCCGCCGCCCTTGACCAGCCAGCCGTCGGGCGCGATCTGGTCCGCGCCGTCGATCGCGATGTCCAGTTCGTCGATAGCGCTGAACGACTCGACCGACAGGCCGAGCCCGGCGGCGGCACTCGCCGTCCGCTCCGACGTCGCCACGCAGCGGATGGACAGGCTCCTCCGCGCGAGAGCCGGCAGCAGGTAGCTGACGGTCGTCCCCGTGCCGAGGCCGACCTTCATGCCGTCTTCGACGAGCAGCGCGGCTGCCTCAGCGGCCACCTGCCTTTCGCGTTCAGTGCTCACAGCGCACCAGTCTTCCCGATCTGCCGTCCCATGGCACTATGTGTGGCATGCACACCAGCAACCACAGGTCCGGCTTGCTCCCAGACGACCATGTCATCGTCTTGTTCGGCGCGACCGGTGACCTGGCCAGGCGCAAGCTGCTCCCCGGGCTGTTTCACCTGGCCAAGTCGGGTTTGCTGCCCAAGGGCTACCGGATCATCGGCTCCGCGCCCGCCAAGTTCGCGATGACGGACGAGCAATTCCGGGCGCATGCCAAGGCCGCCGTCGCGCAGTTCGGCCTGGCCAAGCCGACCGGCGCCGCCTGGCAGGATTTCGAGAGCAAGCTGAGTTTCGGTGCTGCGGACCCGGATGACCCGAAACCCCTGGTCGAGGCGGTGCAGGAGGCGGACCAGGCGATCGGCGGCAACCCGCGCCGGCTGTTTCACCTGGCCGTGCCGCCATCGGCGTTCACCTCGGTGGTCTCGATGCTGGGCCAGACCAAGCTGTGCGAGAACTCCCGGGTCATCATCGAGAAGCCGTTCGGGACCGACCTGGAGTCCTGCCGGGCACTGGCGAACGTGGTCCACTCGGTGTTCGACGAGTCGCAGGTGTTCCGCATTGACCACTTCCTGGGCAAGGAGTCGGTCGACAACATCCTGGCCTTGCGCTTCGCGAACGGGCTGTTCGAGCCGATCTGGAACCGCGACCACGTCTCGCATATCCAGATAGACGTCCCCGAGAAGATCAGCATAGAGGGCCGGGCCCAGTTTTTCGAGGGCACGGGCACGTTCAGGGACATGATCATCACGCACCTGTTCCAGGTGCTCGGTTTCGTGGCCATGGAGCCGCCCGGCAGGTTCAACGCCAAGTGCCTGCGGGACGAGAAATCCAAGGTCTTCGAGGCGCTGCACCCGATTGGCCTGTCCAGGGTGGTCCGCGGCCAGTACGAGGGATACCGGGACGAGCCAGGCGTCGATCCGCAGTCGCAGACCGAGACGTTCGTCGCCATGCGGGTGGAGGTCGATAACTGGCGGTGGGCCGGGGTGCCGTTCTACCTGCGCTCGGGCAAGTCCATGGCCCAGCGCCGCCAGACGGTCACGCTGGGGCTGAAGGAACCGACGCTGCGGATGTTCCCCAACGTCTCGCATCTGCCGATCGGCGAGCGGCGCAACGAGATCGTGATCGACTTCGACGATCCAGGCTGGATCGCCGTCAGATTCCTGGCCAAGGAGCCAGGACCGGCCATGCGGCTGCGCGAGGTCGAGATGACCTTCAAGTACGAGGACTCCTTCCACAGGATGCACGGGCTCGAAGGGTACGAGCGGCTCATCCTGGAGGCCATGCTCGGCGACCAGTCGCTGTTCACCAGGTCCGACGAGATCGACCGGCTGTGGGAGGTGGCGATGCCGCTGATCGAGAACCCGCCGCCGGTCGAGTTCTATGAGCCGGGCTCCTGGGGACCGCCGTCGATCAAGCACCTGATCGCGCCGCAGCGCTGGTATCTGCCCGACGGCAAGGATTAGCCGACCCAGGACGAGCTAGCACAGCGCTAGCCAGCGCTGGTCCGGTCAGCGGACCTGCTCGACCGGGCGGCCCTCCTCCAGGTAGACCGTGGTCCTGGCCGCGGAACCAGCGCGTACCCGCCGCCTGATCGGGCCGCTCAGCAGCGGCAGCGCCTTGCGCAGCTTGACAATCCGGTACTCGGAGATCTCCGCTGCCTGCACCGTGATGGCACTGAGCGAGTCGTCGTCCAGCTGGCCGCAGTCGAAGAGGAACCGCATGCCGCCCGTCCGGCCGGCCCGGGGCCGACGGAAGTCGACGCAGGCCAGCCTGCCGCTCCGGACCGTCAGCCCGCACTCCTCGAGCACCTCGCGCTGACACGCCTCCCACGGCGTCTCCCCGTCGGCCTCCATCACGCCGCCGGGGATGGTCCAGCCGGCCTTGTAGTTCGGCTTGAGAATCAGCAGCCTGCCCTTACGGTCGAAGATCATCGCGCCGGCCGAGGCAGGGATGGTCGGGACAACCTCGATCGCTGCCTGGCTCATCGCGTTCCTTCCGGTTCCGGGTGCCGTAACGCTACCCGGGTGTTTGGATGGTTATACGAACTACAGGAGGTCGGCGATGAAGAGAATTGCGCATGTACTTGCGGCGGTCAGCACGGCTGCCGTCGCATCGGTCGCCACCGTGGCTGCCCCGGCCGTCGCAGCCACGCACCACGCCGCGGCATGCTCGACGAACTGGGGCACCAACGCCAAGCACCGCGGCTCCAGCTCAATAACCGTAGCTACGCGCGTCCAGGCAGTCCGGGCCGGGAAGCACGGCTGCTTCGACCGGCTGGTCATCGACCTCAGCGGTGGGCGACGGCCCCCGTTCAGCGCCCAGTATGTTAAGCACATCGTCGCCGAAGCCTCCGGCAAGATCCTGACGGTGCGTGGCAGCGCGAAGATCCTCATCGTCGTGCGCGGACCGGCGGGCACTCACTATCACGCCAACGCAGTTAATCTGGCAAACGTCTCGGGCTTCACGACCTTCCGCCAGGTCAGAGGGGCGGGGTCGTTCGAGCGGGTGACGGCCATCGGGCTCGGAGTGCGCGCCAAGCTGCCGTTCCGCGTCTTCGAGCTTGGCTCCCCCGAGTCGGGCTGGCGGATTGTCATCGACGTCGGCCACTGACGCTCTGCCGTCGGCGAGGGGCACCGCACCGCCCCTCGCCATCCGCGGGACAGGCGCGCCCTCTCCCGGCGGCTAAGTCAGGACGGCTCGCCGGCCCGGGACGGCTCGCGATAGCCAAGCTGAGGTGCCTCCACCGGGCAGATTCGCCTGCTGGCCCGCTCGGCCGCCGGCTCCTCGGGCTCGCCGCTCAGGACGCGATCGTCGACGAACGCGACGGCCAGCGCCCCGGCCAGGACGAGCAATCCGGCGCAGACGATCATGGCCAGCCGGAAGTCGTGGGTGAGCAGGACCGGAGAGTGATAGTCGGACGTGTGCAGCCCGATCGCGGCGGGCAGCCCGGCCACGGCCAGCAGCCCGGCGGCCCGGGCGACGGCGTTGTTGACACCGCTGGCGACACCGGCGTGCCTGACGTCCGCGCTGGCCAGCACGGTGGCGGTGAGCGGCGAGACCACCAGCGTGAGGCCGAAGCCGAAGACGACGACCGCCGGCAGAACGTCACCCAGGTAGGACGCATGTACCCCGATCCTGGTGGCGAGCAGCAGGCCGGCCGCGCACAACGCTGATCCCGCGGTCAGCGGCCAGCGCGGCCCGATCCGCTGCGCGAGCGCCGCCGACCGGGGCGACAGGACGAGCATCAGCACGGTAATCGGCAGCAGCGCGGACCCTGCCGCCAGCGCCGAGAACCGGGACGCCACCTGAAGCTCGAGCACGAGCAGGAAGAGCTCGCCGCCGAATGCGGCATAGACGCAGAACGTGATCACGTTGATGACGGTGAACTGGCGGGACACGAAGATGTCGAGCGGCAGCATCGGGGCGGGGACGCGATCCGACGTCGACCGTCCGCGCAACCGCTCGACGAGGATGAACGCCACGGCGGCGCCGCCCCCGGCGACGGCCGCGATGATCACGGCGATCAGTCCCCGGCCGCTGGCCGACGGCCCGCTGATCAGCGCGAAGGTGATCCCCGCTAGCGCCAGCGCGGCCAGGCCCGCGCCGAGCACGTCGAAGTTCCGCGTCGCCCGCTCGTCGCGCGACTCGGGCACATGGCGAAGCGCCACCGCCACGACAGCCGCCGCTACCGGAAGATTGATCAGGAACACCCAGCGCCATCCGGCCGTCACCACCAGCCAGCCGCCGAGCAGGGGCCCGACCGCCGCCGCGAGGCCGCCGAGGCCCGACCACGCACCGATCGCCCGCGGCCGGTCGCGCGGCGCGAAGCTCGCCTGGATGATCGCCAGCGAGCCGGGAACCAGCAGCGCCCCGCCGATGCCCTGCAGCACCCGGGCCGCGATCAGCACCGCGATGCTCGGGGCCACGCCGCACAAGGCGGAGGCGAGCGCGAACCAGATCACCCCGGTGACGAAGACCCGCCGCCTGCCCATCCGGTCGCCCAGTGAGCCGCCGAGCAGGATCAGGCCGGCCAGGGCGAGCGTATAGCCGCTCACGATCCACTGCAGGCCGCCGAGCGACGCGCTCAGCTGCCGCCCGATCGTCGGCAGCGCTACGTTGACGGCCGTCCCGTCGAGCATCGCCATGCCCGAGCCGAGCACCGTCGCCAGGATGACCCACCGTCCCGATGGGCCGCCCAGCCTGACCTGGCCAGCTACCGGACCGGCTGCCGCATCCGCGCGTTCGGCCCCTGCGTCCGTCACATGATCGGCCAGGTATGCACCGGCTCCTTAGAGTTCATCCGTCCAATGTAGTCCTGGGTCATCAGGCGCAGCGCCTCGTCGCGGTCGGCCAGGCCCCCGTCCTGGAGCCGGTGCACGGAGGCCACCTGCCACGATGCACCGTTCTGGCAGAACAGGCAGCGCTGCTCGATAATCGACAGCAGCCTGGTCGCGTCGGCCGCTGCCACTCCCGAGCGGCTCAGCCCGCGGGCGGCCAGGGGCAGCAGGTGCCGCTGGACTAGCTCGGTGACGGCAATCTCGCCGTAGCCTGGCCAGAAGACTACGGCCTCGAGTCCGTGCCTGGCGCCTTCGCCGAGGTTCGCAGCCGCCGCGGCGAACGGCATCTGCGACCACACGGGCGGGTCCATCTCGGCAAGCTCGTGCACGAGCCCGTAGTAGAAGGCCGCGTTCGCCAGCGCGTCGGCGAGCGTGGGCCCGGCCGGGAGGACCCGGTTCTCGACTCGCAGGTGCGGCTTGCCGTCGGCAACCGCGTAGACCGGGCGGTTCCACCGGTACACGGTGCCGTTGTGCAGGGCCAGCTCGGCCAGGCTCGGTGTCTCGCCCCGGTCGAGCACGGCCACCGGATCCTCGTCATCGCACAGCGGCAGCAGCGCGGGGAAGTACCGCAGGTTCTCGGCGAACAGCTCGGTGACCGACCTGATCCAGCGTTCCCCGAACCAGACCCGGGGCCGGACGCACTGGCGTTTCAGCTCCTCGGACCTGGTATCCGTCGCCTGCTCGAACAGCGTGATCCGCGTCTCCCGCCACAGTTCGCGGCCGAACAGGTACGGGGAATTCGCCCCGACAGCGACCTGAATGCCGGCGGCGGCCTGGGCCGCGTTCCAGTAGCCGGCGAACATCTCGGGGCTGACCTGGAGATGGCACTGCATGCTTGTACAGGCGGCTTCGGGGAGGATGTGGTCGGTGTAGGCTAGCAGCCGTTCCCGGCCGTCGATGCTGATCCGCATCTCCTCGCCGCGGGCCGCCACGATCTCGTCGTTCAGCAGCCGGTACCTCGGGTTCGACGAGATGGTGTGCTCGCCGATGTCACGGCGGCGCAGGCTCGGCAGGATTCCGATCATCATCAGCCGGCTGCCCGCCGACTCGGCGCGCTCGGACGCATGCGCCAGGGTAGCGGCGATGCCGGATTCGAGCCTGGAGAAGACGTCGCCGGCCAGCGTCGCGGGATCCGAGTCCAGCTCGATGTTGAACTGGCCGAGTTCGCTGGTCCAGGCCGGATCGTCGATCGCCGCCAGCACGTCCGCGTTGGTCATGGCGGCGTAGCCGAGGCTGTCTACCAGGTTGAACTCGATCTCCAGGCCAACCCGCCGCGATCCGGCGTCGAACCGGGACTCGAGCAGCATCCGCTCGAGGACATCCAGGCAGGCGTGTACTTTCTCACGGTATGCCCGCCGGTCCTGACGGGTGATCGTGATCGCAGGTACGTCCCTGCCCATCAAAGCCCTCCACGGCGCAACTGGCCCAAGCGCTGGCTGCATGCTCTAGCGCTGTCTACCCAGATTTGCACGGAAAAGGCATGCTGACCAGGGGTCATGTCCTGCCGTCCTGCGACACGTAGAGATCGTGATCAGCCAGGCAGAGCAGCCAGTGACCGCCGGCGTCGGCCGCCAGGCTGACGTGCTCCAGATTCGGGTACCACCCCGGCGCAGCACGCCCGGCTGATGAACAGGTTGCCGTCGGGCAGGATGACCTCACGCGGGCATGCGGGCAGGAGATCGGCTAACCGGGCATCCCGGCTGACCAGATCACGATGGTGGCAGTACCGGCCATGCCCCTGCACGTCGGACCCGCTAAACGGCCGCCGCCATCCGCCGCACGGCCTCGGTGACCAGCTCGGGCGAGGTGCCGATGTTGAGCCGCGCGAAGCCGGCGCCCTGGTGGCCGAAGTCCGGCCCCGGACTGAGCGCCACCTTGCCGCGGTCCAGGAATGCCGCGGCTGGATCGTCGCCCAGCCCCAGGTTCCTGCAGTCCAGCCACGCCAGGAAGGTCGCCGAACCCGGAACGTAGCCGACCTCGGGCAGCTGCTCGCGCAGCAGGCGGCCGAGCAGCGCGCGGTTCTCGTCGATCTGCGCCACCGCGGCATCGAGCCAGGGCACCGACTCGCCGAACGCCGCGACGGAGCCGAGCAGGCCGAGGTGCGAGCAGAGCAGCGCCTCCCAGCGCCCGGCCAGCACGGCCGCGGTCCGCTCCGAGCCAGCCACCGCGAGGCCGCACTTCAGGCCCGCGATGTTCCAGCCCTTCGAGGCCGAGCTGAAGACGTACGCCCGCCCGGCCATCGGGTGATCGATCGACCCGAACGGCACGAACTTCGCGTCAGGCATGACCAGCGGAGCGTGGATCTCGTCGACCAGCAGCACCACGTCGTGCCGCTGGCACAGCTCCGCGATCGCCAGCAGCTGATCGCGGGTCCAGACCCTGCCGATCGGGTTGTGCGGGCTGCAGAGCAGGTAGGCGCTGACGCCGGGATCCGCCAGCGCGCTGTCCAGCACCGCCAGGTCAAGGTCGTAGCTGCCGTCGTCGCAGCGGCGCAGCGGCGCCTCCACGACCCGCCGGCCGATGAAGCCGAGCCGGAAGAAGAACGGCCCGTAGACCGGCGGGCTGATCACCACGCCCGAGCCATGCGGCGTGACGGCGAGCAGCACCTCGACGATCCCGGTCATCACATCGGGAACGGCGAAGACCCAGTCCTTCCTCGGCGCCCAGCCGAGCCGGCCGGCCGCGAATGACGCGAACGCCTCGCCGAGCGCTCCGACGTGCGGATAGCCGGTGTCGCCGATCGCCAGTGCGGCCCGTACCGCGGCGCTGATCGGCTCGGCGACCGTGAAGTCCATCTCCGCCACGAAGGCGGGCAGAACGTCAGGCGGATATGTACGCCATTTGAAGCTTTTCCGGCCGGCGAGTCCGGCGAGCGAGCAGTTTCCCAGGATTTGCTGCATCAACGGATGTTAACTCCGGGCGGTTCCGGTCTCTGCTCGCGCTCCCTGAGATCCACCCGCCGCTCGGGTCCCCCTGGACCCGGCCGGGTGCTCAACGAGGGCGATTACCCGGCCGGCCATGAACCTGGCCGTCCTGACCGGCGTTCCGCTGCGCGTCAGCTCGCTCACCTCGACCAGGCCGCGCCGGGTGACGACCTCGACCCGGCGGCCCGCGCGAGTGGCCTGCACGTCGTAGGTCTTCGTGACGTCGCCGGCGTCCACGACGATCTCGACGCGATCCCCCTTCATGCCGTTTAAATACCCCCAGGGCGCCTCGGATACGCCGTTCGCGGGCGTCGGGAGCAGACCAATCTCGCAGGCAGGTCGATGTCGCCGCTCAGGTACCGCTCGACGGAGGGACCCACGGTGGCGGCGAGCTCGTCCACGCTCGCCCCGGCGACGGCCGGCAGGCCGAGCACGAGCCTGGTCAGCGCCAGGCCGAGCATCTGGGTGGCCACCATCGCGGCCCGGTACTCGGCCTCCGCCGGACTCCACTGCCGGCCCAGCCCGGCCACCCGGGCGACGGTACCGAGAATCGAGTCGGAGATGAACTCCCGCAGCATGACCGACGCCTGCTCGCTGGTGACCGCCGACCGCAGCAGCCCGAGGAACGTCTCCTTCAGCTCGTCGGACTCCCACAGCTGCAGCGCCGTCCTGACCAGGTGCGCCCCGAAGCCCGGCCCGGCAGGCATCCCGCCGGCTGGCGTCAGCGCCGCGCTCAGCACCTCGCTCGGCACGACGGGCAGCCGCATGGCGGCAGCAAAGAGGGCCTCCTTGGTGCCGTAGTAGTGATGGACCAGCGCCGGATCCACCCCGGCCGCGGCCGCGATCCCGCGGATCGTCGCGCCGCGGTAACCGTGCTCGGCGAACTGAGCCCGGGCCGCCTCGCCGATGGCCTCGCGGGTCCCGCTGTCACCGGCCCGCCGGCCACCGGCCCGCCGGTCACCCGCCGGGCGGCTCCCAGCCTGCCCGCCGGCAGCCGCCCGGCGGGCGGTCATGCCGCCGCGCCTGGCGCCGTCGCCTGCTGGCTGAGCTCGAAGAAGCGCTCTTCCAGCGTCGCGGGAGCCTGCCGCACCACCGCCGGAAGATCCCCGAGCGCCCGCCGGACGTCGGCGGGCTCGGCACCGGGCACCCGCAGCCCGCGCCCGGCCAGCGCGACCTGCAGGCCCGACCGCTCGAGCGCGCCGAACGCTTCCGACCACGACTCGGCCTCCACCACGACGACCTGCCGGGACCCGGCGATCCCAGCCGCCGTCCCCTCGGCCACCACCCGGCCGTCGGCCATGATCACCAGCCGGCCGCACTCCTGCGCCTCCTCCATGTAGTGCGTCGTCACCAGCACGCCGACCCCGGCGTCCGCGGCGTCGGCAATCGTCTCCCACAGCCTGGCCCGGCCGAGCGGGTCGACACCCGACGTCGGCTCGTCCAGCATGAGCAGGTCCGGCTGGTGCGAGAGCGCCTGCGCGAACGCCACCCGGCGCTGCACGCCGAGCGGCAGCGAGCCGATCAGCTCCCTGGCGTACGGCCGGATCTCCCCGGGCAGCTCGGTCGCATCAGGTCCGCTGCCCGGCCCGAAGATCGCGGCCGTGAACTCCATGTTCTCCGCGGCGGTCAGGTCGTCGTACAGGCCGAGGCCCTGCGGCACGTAGCCGAGCCTGCGGCGGGTCCGCCGTGACGGCGGCTCGCCGAAGAGCGCGACCTCGCCGTCGGTCGCTGGGATCAGCCCGAGCAGCATCCGGATCAGCGTCGTCTTGCCGGCTCCGTTCGCCCCGAGCAAACCGACGATCTCGCCCGGCTCGACCACCAGGTCCACCTCGCTGACCGCGGTGACGTGCCCGAACCGCTTCGTCGCCCTCGCGCACCGTGCCAGCGGGCTCATGCCGCGCCTCCGGCCCGCTGCTGCCGGGAGATAGCGGCGATGATCACCGCGTCCTGCAGGTCAGGCGTGATCGCGCTGTCGTCGGGGTCCGGGCGGCCCGGTCCTGGATCCCAGATCCGCCACCGCCCGGCGCGCCGCCACGACCTGGCCGCCGCATCGCCCGCAGGCTTGACCGCAGCTGCGCGCAGGGATCCCGGCATGGCCGCCACGATCTCCTCCGGCGTTCCCGAGGCAAGGGCCGTCCCGGCGTCGAGCACCAGCACCGATGCACACCGCTCGGCCTCGCCCAGGTACGTCGTCGCCAGCACGATCGCGCAGCCCTCGGCGGCCGCGCGGGTGATCAGCCACCACAGGCCCGAGCGGCTGACCGGATCGACTCCCGTCGTCGGCTCGTCCAGCACGAGCAGCTCGGGCTGGTGCAGCATCGCGGCGATCACGGCGAGCTTATGCCGCATCCCGCCGGACAGCTGCCCGGCGAGCCGGCCGGCGGCCGGAGTCAGGCCGGCCCGGTCCAGGTACTCGGCCGCCCGTTCCCGTGCATCCTGCCTGGACATCCCGTAGCCCTTGGCGCGGAAGTCCAGGTTCTCGGCGACGGTGAGATCGGGGTAGATCCCCGAGCTGGCCGGCAGGTAGCCGGTCCGCTCCTTGGCCGGGCGCCGGATGGTGCCGCTGTCCGGCGCCAGCACCCCGGCCAGGCAGCGCAGCAGCGTGCTCTTTCCCGCGCCGTCTCCCCCCACCACCGCGGTCACCCGGCCGGCTGGGGCCGACAGCGTCACGCCGTCGAGGGCGACGGTCCTTCCATAGGCAACGCAGACTTGCGTCCCACCCCAGGCAGGCAGGCCGGCGCCGTCCCGTCCCGCTGCCGCGACCGTCGCATCCGGGCTGGTCATGCTCCCGCTCCCTGCGACTGGACGGCGGGCTTGCGCGCGCCGCGCTCCCGGGACTCCGGCGCGAGGTACCTGCGGAACCGCAGCGTCGCGCCGGTAACGACCACGGCCCCGAGCAGGGCGAGGAACAGGAACGGCTGCCAGAGCGCGGCGATCGGCTCGGCCCGCAGCATCACCCCGCGGGAGATCTGGTTGAAGTAGGTCAGCGGCAGCAGGTAGGAGATCCAGCGCACCCCGGCGGCGATCGAGGTGAGCGGGAAGATCAGCCCGGAGAGCAGCACCTGCGGCAGCAGCGTCATCACGGCGAGCTGGATCGCCTGGCCCTGGTTCTGCGAGACGCTGGAGATCAGCACGCCGATGCCGAGCGTGACGAACAGGAACAGCAGCGCGCCGAGGCCGAACACGGCGGGCGAGCCCCGGAAGGGGACGCCGAAGATCGCGATGCCGACCGCCAGAACGATGGCCAGGTCCACGGCGGCGACCAGGAAGTACGGCACGATCTTGCCGAGGAAGACGTCTCGTGGCCGCAGCGGCATGACCGCGAGCTGCTCGAGCGTGCCTGACTGCCGCTCCCTGACCACGCCCAGGCTGGTGATGATCGTGCCCACGAAGACCAGCACGACGCCGCAGAGCCCGGGGATCATGATGTCCGAAGTGGTCAGGCCCGGGTTGTACAGCACCATCACCTGAGGCACCACAGCCACCTGAGGCACCACAGCGCCGATTACGCTCGGGTGGGCGGCCAGCCGCTGCTGCATCCCGGCGAGGGCGGCCAGCGCGGCCCTGGCCGAGAACAGCTGGCTGCCATCAATGAGCACGAGCGGCCTCGCCCCGCCGGTGACGACGGCCATCTCGGCCTTGCCGTCCCGGAGCTGGTCCTGCGCCCAGGCCCGACCCTGGCCCGAGGCGATCCGCTGGACGTCGAAGGGCGACGCAAGGTTCGCGGCCGCCACCCTCGCCTGCGGCCCGGACGCGACGACGGTAATGGACTTGACGTCGAAGCTGGCCGCGTAGCCGAGCACGACGAGCAGCAGGACGGGAAGCACGATCATCATCGCGAGTGTCCGGCGGTCCCGCCGGACCTGGCGGAACTCCTTCACGATCATTGCCCACATCGGCGTGCCTTCCGTAGAGTCGAACATTAATTCAACACTTGTTGAACTCTACAAGTGTTGAATTAATCGGTCAAGACCGGTCTGGTAGACAGGAGGCATGGCGCAGACTCGGCATGCCGGGACGTGGACGATCGAGGACCGGTGCGAGTCGGCCTGGCAGTACCTGCCGTTTGACGTGCCGCCCGGGGCGAGCGCATTAAGGGTCGAGCTCGACTACGACACCACCGCGGCCGTCCTTGACCTCGGCTGCTTCGGCCCGGCCGGATTCCGCGGCTGGTCGGGCGGAGCGCGCCGGTCCTTCGTGATCACCGCCCGGTCAGCTACCCCCGGGTACCTTCCCGGTGACCTCGAGCCCGGCACCTGGCAGGTCGTGCTCGGCCTGCACCGGATTCCCGCCGCCGGGATCGGCTACACGCTGTCCGTGGAGGTCACCGGCCAGCCGGGTCAGCTCGTACCGGGCACCAGGAACGAGCCGGTGCCCCCGATCGCCGACCGGCTCGGCGGCCGCGATCTCCCGGCCCCCGACGGGATGCGCTGGCTGGCCGGCGACCTGCACGCGCACACCGTGCACTCCGACGGTGTGCTGACAGTGCCCGAGCTGGCCAGGTTCGCGGTCGAGCGCGGCCTGGACTTCCTCGCCGTGACCGACCACAACACGATCAGCCACCATGCGGAGCTGCCGGCCGCCGCCGCCGCGCATGGCATCACCTTGCTGCCCGGGCAGGAGGTGACCACCGACCAGGGCCACGCCAATGCGCTGGGCGACATCGGCTGGGTGGACTTCCGCGAGCCGCCCGACGACTGGCTGGCCAGGACGGAGCAAGCTGGCGGCCTGCTTTCCGTTAATCACCCGTACGGCGGTCAGGTGAGCTGGACCGCGCCGATGACGAGGCGGCCGCCGCTGCTCGAGGTCTGGCACTGGAGCTGGCTGGACCCGCACTGGACGACGCCGCTGGCCTGGTGGCTCGCCTGGTATCCGGCGGCGATCGCGGTCGGCGGCAGCGACTGGCACCGGCCGGGCTCCGACGCCCCGCCAGGCTCGCCCACGACGTGGGTGCTGAGCGAGAGTGCCGACCCCGAAGCCGTGCTCGCCGGGCTGGCCGCCGGGCGAGCCGCGATCTCGGCGGGCCGGGAAGGCCCCGTGCTGCTGCGCGTGGACGGCGAGCTTGTCGCCTGCGGAGCCGACGGCACGATCCTGACCGGACCCGGCGGACCGAGGTCCCGCGTGCGCGGCGACCTGGTCAGGTTCGCCGGGGACGCCGGCCATCACCGGCTCGTCGATCCGTCCGGCGCCACGCTGGCCCTGTGCGGCTAGCACTTATGTCGCTAGCACTTATGTCGCTAGCACTGTGCTAGCTGCACTGTGCAGCTAGGTCTTAGCTGTTGACCACGTCGTCGAACAGCGTGTAGTTGCCGTCGCCCGGCACCGAGTCGCCGTCGTCGTGACTGATCAGCTTCAGGGTGTAGGAGTGCCCGGCGACCACGGTCCTGCTGACCTGCTTCCAGCCCGAGTGCGCGGCGCACGTCTTGGGCAGCACCGTGACGCTCGCGTGGGTGGTGTTGTCGGTGAGCGTGGCGGTCGCCCACGAGGCGGCGACGGTATCCGGGCAGCTGGTCTTGTACCAGAAGGACAGGTGCGTGCCGCGGGCGGTGAACGTCTGGGCGATGCTGGAGCTCCCGCTGGTCGGCGTGGACTTCCCGACCCGGGCCGCGTCCTTGCCCGAGTGGGTACCCGTCTTGACGATGGCCGTCGCCGCCCCCGCGGTGGTCCAGTCCGCGAACGTGCCGGACTCGAATCCGCCGTTGAGCACCCAGTTGTTGGTGACGATCCGGTGCGAGAACGAGCATCCGCCGCCCGCGTTGTCGTTCGCCCACGTCGACTGCATGGCGAAGGTCCCGGTCGGCAGCGTCAGGTCGTTGGTGCCGCCCGTGGTGTCAGGCGAGTTCCACGCGCACAGGTCACCGTTCTCGGCGCCCCCGGTGGTGGTGTTCGTCCAGCCGAACGCCGGCAGCTGGTCGGTGATCGTCTCGGCGTACTCGTGGCCCTCGACGATCGAGGCGCCGTCCAGGATCCCCGCGTTCCCGGAGTTGACGAAGTTCGCGCCGCACGACGGCCCGAGGTCGGTCACGTAGGGCAGGTTGGTGAACGCGACGTCGAGATTGGAGCTGACCGGGCCAGCAGGAAGGTTGGGGTCCGCCGTGTCGTCATGCCAGGCGCAGAACTGGCCGCCCGGCGTGTTGAACCCGTCGGGATGCGTCCCGGTCGGCGAGATGATGGCGTACTGGGCGTCCCGGTTGGAGGCCCGCGTGGTGTTGCCGAAATGATGGGCGGCAGCAATCGCGATCGCGCCGAGCTGGTTGCCGGTCGCGGTGCCCGGGGCCGCGCCGGACTCGTCGACCCACACGCCGGCCAGCGCGCCGCCGCTCGGATAGGCGACGTGCCACGAGCTCGCCGGACAGGACTTCGCGTTGTAGGCCACCCCGTCGCAGTACTGCGTCATGACGCCCGACCACCGCTCGCCGCCGGTTCCCAGGCCCTTGAACAGCTCCTGCAGGTACGGCGCCTCGCCGCTCGGATCCCCGGCCAGCGTGATGTCGCCCCGGCCGTTGATGCTATGCGATCCCCACTGCGATCCCCAGAAGACGAGGTAGACCTTCTCGTGCCCGCTCGTGACGCCCTCCCCGTGGACGCCTCCGCCGTAGCTGAGGTCGAGCGCGTTGAGCGCCGGCACGGCGACGTGCTGAGCGGCCCAGTGGTGCATCTGGCGCTGCCGGCCGATCGTGGGCACGACGCCGCGGCGGTACCGGTGACCGGCGGCCGGCGAGTACGGATTGGCCGGGCCCCGCGAAGACTTCGCCGCGCTCCGGGGCAGGTTTACCGAGCCGTGCGGGAACGAGCCGGTCCCGGTCGAGCTGCGGACGATGTCCTGTGCCCCCGCGACGCCAGCCAGCCCGCCCACCGTGAGCGCCGCGGCCACTCCGGCGGTGCCGGCCCGAATAGCCCATCGGACAACGTGGGTGCGCGGCGTCATCGGCTTCCCTTCACTGGGATAGCGCGACCGCGTGGCCGCGCAAGGGAGAAACCGCCCCGGAAGGTGGTGGCTCGCGCCGAATGTAGCATCTTCGCGGTGACATCATGGCCCACATACCCGTTACGAATGATGTAGTGGGAAAGGCGCCGCTTTGCTCCATCCCGGTGAACGGCCGGCCGTCGCCAGGGCCGGGTCCGGACCTGGCCTGACGGGAGAACGGCGAACTGTGATATCTGTGCCTGGACCGCCCGACGCCAGGAGGAAGCAATGGCATCCGCGCCACGATGGGGAATCACCCTGCCGCTGCATGGCTACTCGCTGACCGAGCAGCGCGAGATCGTCTCGTCCCTGGCTGACCTGGGCTACACCGACGCCTGGTCGTCCGAGCTGAGCGGCGTCGACGCGTTCACCCCGCTCGTCCTGGCCTCGCAGTGGACCGACCGGCTCCGGTTCGGGACCGCGATCGCCTCCGTCTACACCCGCGGACCTGCCCTGCTCGCCATGACGGCGGCCACGATGGCCGAGCTGGCGCCCGGACGATTCGTGATGGGCATCGGCACCTCGACACCGGTGGTCGTCGAGCAGTGGAACGCCATCCCGTTCGAGGTGCCGTACCAGCGCTCCTGTGACACACTGCGGTTCCTGCGCTCGGCGCTGGCCGGAGAGAAGGTCACCGAGCAGTACGAGACGTTCACCGTCAGCGGCTTCCGGCTCGAGCGGCCGCCTGCCGTCGCGCCGGAGCTGGCTCTGGCCGCGCTGCGCCCCCAGATGGTCAGGCTCGCGGCGGCCGAGGCGGACGCGGCGATCACGAACTGGCTGGCCCCGGCGGACGTACCGAAGGTCCGCGCGGCCGCCGGGCCGGACTGCGAGCTGATCGCACGGATCTTCGTCTGCCCGACCTCCGATGTCGACCTCGCCCGGATGATCGGCCGGCGGCTGGTCACCGCCTACCTCACCGTGCCCGCCTACTACGCCTTCCACGAATGGCTCGGCCGCGGCGAGCTGATCCGCCCCATGCTCGATCGCTGGCAGGCTGGCGACCGCAAGGGCGCCAGCGCGGCGATCCCCGACCAGGTTGTCGACGACCTGGTTATCTACGGCGACCTCGAGGCGTGCCGCGACCGGGTCGCGCAGTACCGCGCGGCTGGCCTCGACACCCCGGTCATCGCGATCATCCCGCCGCCCGGCCTCGACGTCGCCGAAGCCGTCAGGGGCCTGGCTCCCGCCTGACCGGGATCCGCCGCTCCCCCGCCGCACGCGGGTCGATCCGGTTAGGTGAAGAGAATGCGGCCGCCGGCGACGCAGAATTTACAGCTAAGCCGGGTCCGCGGTCTGGTTCCCGTGGCATGGCCGCGAACTGGGCGGCCCCGCCAGGGTGATCGGGCACTGCGACGTCGCGCCGTGGAACATCGTCGCCCGCGACGGCCCGCCGGCGGGTCTGATCGACTGGGAGTTCGCCGGCCCGTCGATCCCCTCGTCGAACTCGCCCAGCTGTGCTGGCCGAACGCCAAGCTCCACGACGGCATCGCCGCCGAACGCGAAGTCCTGCCCCCGCTGGCAGATCGCGCTCGCCAGCTAGCCCCGATAGCCGACGCCTCCGGCCTGCCAGCCCGGCAGCGGGCGGCTTCTTCGGCACCATCGTCGAGGTCGTCGTCTCCGATACCGCCTGGGAAGCCGACGACGCCGGCATCACCCCGGATATGACCTCCCACCCGATCGCCCTGTGGGCAATGGCCTGGCGTGCCCGTTCCGCCGCCTGGCTGCTGCGCCACCGCCGCACCTTCGAGTCCGTCCTGACCCGAGGCGCGTGAGCGCTCACGCGACGACTCCCGGCGGCGGGACCGCGGCAGACCCGGGGTGAGCGTCGGTGATCGGCGCGGATCCGGCGACGAAACGACCGGGCGCCGCGCCCTCGACCACCCGTGCCGGGAACGGGTCGGCCGCAGCCCGCCTGGTCAGCGCGGCGACCGGAAGCTCGTGGCCGGCCGCGGCAGGCGTGCCGGAACACGGAGCGCACGGCGGCGACCCGGCCGCGCGCATGCGCGAGCGGCGGCCCGTCCCCCAGGTTGCAGCATCCAGGACCGCGGCCGGTCGAGGTCGGCGAGCAGCTCGACGCGCAGAACGACATTGTCCAGCGGTTCCGGCCGCCACTGCGGCCGGAACCAGCGTGAGATACCTGACTCCGGACCGGCTGGCGATCGTCGCGATACTGTCCTGCGTCCAGGTCTCGACGTACGGCGCGTACACGCCGGCGTGCCGCGGTACGCCAGAGGCCAGGGCCGGCGCCACGGCAGCGCCGACCCTGAGAGGCGCCGCAGCGCTGATGCCAGCCAGCCAGGACCGGCATCGCACTGGCTCTCCTCGTCCGTCGGTCAGCCGGTGAAGGGCTCCAGCAGGTGGCTGAAGTCCCAGGTGTTCTGCGCGATTCCCGAGCAGGTGTTGCTGTCCGTGCTACCAGGGCAGCCGCCGTTGTCGCGCTGGATTGCCCAGATTGACAGGAGATTCATGTTGTTGGCCTGCGCGAAGTTCAGCATGGTCTGGGCGTCGGCCAGCGACGTTACTTCCGTTTTCTTCGGGTAGTCGTCGATGCCGGGCAGCAGCGTCATCGCCTCCATATTCCAGATCTGCGCGGACGACAGAGTCGTGAAGATGCTGGCTAGCTGGGCGTGCGTGTTCGTCGCGGCGTTGATGGCGGCCTGGCCCATGTTCACCACGCCCTCGCCGGCGATGTAGTAGTCGAACACCATGATGTTGACCGAGGTCACCGTGGCGCCGTTCGTGACGGCGTTCTGGAGCACGGCCTCGCCGTTGGGGTCAAGGCCGTACTGCTCGACCGGGATCGTGTACTGGATCTGAAGCGGGATGCCCTGGCTGGCCGCCCACGCCTCGGTGATGGCGATCGCCTTATTCCGCCGGTCGATGCCCGCCGTGTTGTTGAGCGACTTGGCCTCCACGTCCATGTCCAGCCGGGTCACGCCGAGCGTGGTGATCACCGACTCGTAGTCGGCCGCGATCGAGGCGACGTTCGTGCAGGAGTCGGCGATCTCGGTGCCGCCCTGGTCGGCGCTGTAACCGCCGAACGACGGGATCACGTCGCCGCCCGCCGCGCGCAGCGCCGCGATGTCGGCGGCGTAGTAGTTCAGCGGCTGGGATGAGCTGCCGTTCCAGTCCAGCGCGCAGGAACCCTTCTTAGGAGTCTGCAGGAACGCCAGCGTGAAGTACTTGGCGCCGGATGCCTGGGCCGTGGCGGCAATGCTGGGGGTATTGGGCGCCAGATAGGTCTCGTAGTACGGCGCGTACACATGAGCGGGCAGCGGGGTGCCCGCCGCGAGAGCCGGCGCCGCGGCGGGAGCACCGACGACGAGGGCGGCCGCCGCCGCGGCGGCCAGGCAGTAGCGGTAACGACGCTTCACGCGGGTCTCCTTAAGGGACGGGGGCGGCGATGTCGATCTTGGGTACGTTCCAGCCGTAGACGCTGACTACCGGCGTGTTCCCCTGCAGATCAGCGGTCGTGTAGCTGACGGTCAGGGTCTGCGACTCACCTGGCCACAGCGTGATGTCGTTGCCGGCCCAGATCGAGGACTGCAGTTCGTTGTCGCCGGAGTTCTCCTGGCCGCCTGCGGTCCCTCGCCTGACGTCGGCCCGCAGGAAGAAGGCGACGGCCGAGCTTGCGGTATTGGTGATGGTCACGGTGGTGGTGAGGTCGCCGCCAGGACCGGCTGCGTGAGTCGTCGCGGCGGTCACCGAGATGGACGACTGCGGCAGCGATTGAAGCGCGGTCAGGTTCGCGTACTGGGATATGGTCCCCTGCGGCTGGCCGAGCGTCTTGCTCCAGTTCAGGAGGTCCTGCTGGGTGGAGAGCCAGTACACATTGCGGTCGATCACCGTGCCGCCGCTGTTCCGCAGCAGCAGTTCCACGAAGTAAGCGGTGGCGGGCGTCGGCGGCGTGGTGACCGCGGGGACGGCCGGGGTCAGGACGTTGTTCTTCACCTGCTGGCTGGCCAGCGTGAGGTTGGCGGCCGTCTTGTCGTCGAGCAGCGTCCCTGACGTGCTGTAGACCTTCGACTCCACGGAGAGCCCGGACACGCTCGTGCCGCCGAGGTTGTCCAGCGTCACCGTGCCGTTATCGAGCGCGTACAGGGCGTGCAGCGTCCGGTTGGCCTCCTGCGTGCCGAAGTAGCTGCCGGCCTGGTCGCCGTCGTTGTTGTAGAGCGACCAGAGCAGGGTCGGCCAGCCTTTGTTGAGCTGCCAGTAGATTGTGCCCGTGGAGGGCAGCGGCGTGCTGTTCACGTGGTCGATGAACGCCTCGAACTGCGCCCGCGTGTTCTCGTAGTTCTGGACCTGGGCTTCCTGCACGTACTGGGCCAGGCTGGCGACCGGTCCGTACCGGCTGGTCAGAGCGGTGTCGAAGTTGAACAGCGTGCCGAAGTGATAGCCGGCGTGCCGGGTCCCCTCGTAGTTCGCGTGGTACTGGTTGGCGCCGAAACTGGACCACAGGCTGGTCAGGTCGCTGGCCGACATGAACCGGTTCAGGGAGTCGATCGTCGGCACGGTGTTGCCCGCGCTCTCCTCGCTGTCATATCCCCACGACCCGCCGGCATTGGTCACGGTCGTATCGGAGCCGAGATGGGTGGTGTCGTACCAGTAGTCCGGCGGCACCCAGTCGTACGGACCCTCCTTCTCCCCCGCCTGGCCAAGCGTCGCCGTGGACTTGTACTCGGCCGAGGCGATCAGCGGCGTCTGCGGGTAGAAGTCGGCCGCGGTGAAGCCGGCGATCGAGACCTGCTCCTGCGTCGAGCTTGGCTGGTTGTCGGACCACTGGAAGCTGAACACACTCGGGTGGTTGCGCAGGTTCTCCCCGATAGTCAGCGCCGAGTTCTGCAGGATCGTCTGCTGGGCCTGGGT
>DATKQH010000040.1:0-5412 GCA_035532775.1 Streptosporangiaceae bacterium | reverse complement strand
CGATCCTGCTGGTTTATTCGCGACACGCTGGCCAGCGCGCCCGGTCCGGGCTGTCTTGCGGGCCATGATCTTGCCCGTGGCCGTCGTTTTCCCTCCTTCCCCTGGCCCGGCCGCAGGATCGGGTATGTCATGTGCGTGCAGCCTGTCGCCTGGCCGGAGCCGGATCCGCTGATCGCCGCGGCGATCGCGGCGAAGTACCGGGGGAAGCGCCCGCGGCCGCTGGCGGTGCAGATCCGGGACCGGCTGGGCCAGTGGCTGGCCGATGAGGACTTCGCGGCCGCGTTCGGGATCCGGGGCAAGCCGGGCTGGGCGCCGTCCCGGCTGGCGCTGGTGACCATCTTGCAGCGGGCGGAGAAGCTGACTGACCGGCAGGCGGCCGAGGCGGTGCGGACCCGGATCGACTGGCAGTACCTTCTCGGCCTGCCCGTGGATGATCCGGGGTTCGATCACACGGTGCTGGCGGAGTTCCGGGCCAAGGTAGCCGAGGCCGGGCTGGAGCAGGTGGCGCTGGATGCGCTGCTGGCCAGGCTGGCCGCTGATGGGCTGGTCAAGGCGGGCGGGAAGCAGCGCACCGACTCCACCCACGTCACTGCCGCGGTGGCGGCGCTGAACCGGCTGGAGCTGGCCGGGGAAAGCGTGCGGGCTGCGCTGGAGGCGCTGGCCGCGGCGCGCCCGGACTGGCTGGAGAAGCGGATCTGCGTGGCGGACTGGACCCGCCGCTACGGCACGCCGTTGACGTCCTGGCGGCCCCCGGCCTCGCAGGCGAAGCAGGATGAGCTGGCCATCGCCTACGCCAGGGACGGGTACGCGCTGCTGGAAGCGGTCTATGACCCTTCTTCCCCGCCGTGGCTGCGGGAGCTGCCCGCGGTGGACGTGCTGCGCCGGGTGCTGGTGCAGAACTGCACCCGGGCCATCACCGGGAACGGGCGGGAGGTGATCAAGCGGCGGGAGAAGGAGCCTGAGGGTGACGGTCTCCCGCCCGGCCATGCCCGGATCGCCTCTCCCTATGACACCGATGCCCGGTGGGGCGTCAAGCGGGACACCTTCTGGCTGGGCTACAAGCTGCACGTCACCGAAACCTGCGATGACGAGCCGCGGTGCGGCTGCCCGGCCGCAGGCGACGGCGGGACCGGCCGGCGCGGCCATGACCAGGACTGCGCAAGCCCGGCGTTCCCGAACCTGATCACCCACGTGGCCACCACCCAGGCCACGGTGCCCGACAACCAGATGACCGCCGTCATCTGCGGCGACCTGGCCGCAAAGAACCTGGCCCCCGGACGGAGCTACCTCGACTCCGGGTACCTCAGCGCCGCGCTCGTGGTCACCGCGCTGGCCACCTGGGGCATCGCGCTCATCGGCCCGCTGCTAGCCGATACCTCCGCCCAGGCCCGCGCGGGCAACGGCTACGCCCGCGCCGACTTCACCATCGACTACGGCAACCGCACCGTCACCTGCCCGCAAGGCAAGACATCGGCATCCTGGACGCCGTGCGCCCAGCGCGGCAAGGACGCGATCGTGGTGCACTTCTCCTTCGCAGATTGCGGGCCCTGCCCGGCACGCGCCCTGTGCACCACCGGGAAACGCCGCCAGCTCACCCTGCCGCCCCGCGACCTGGCCGAAGCCCAGGCCGCCGCCCGCGCCGCGGAAAAGACGATCCCGTTCCAGGCCGACTACGCCCGCCGCGCCGGCGTCGAGGGCACCATGCACCAGGCCGCCAGCCACGGCGCGCGCCGGGCACGCTACCGTGGCCTGCCCAAAACCCGCCCCGGCCACGTCTACATGGCCTGCGCGCTCAACCTCCTCCGCCTGGAAGCCTTCTGGAACGGAACCCCGCTAGACCGGCAGCGAACCAGCCACCTGGCACGCCTGGAACTCAGCCTCGCGGCATGACCCGGAATTAACCACCGGGATCATCACCATGTGCAAACCCGGCTCCCTCACCCGCAGATCAGGAGGGCGCCGGCCTCGATGAGGGCCGAAGCGGTGCTTTCCGTCGGCTGGGGCGTAGGGTGCTGCTCCCGATTCCGGATTTGGCGAATGCGCGGCGAATCCTTTCCGGGTTGCCCCGGCTCTTACTGCACAGCCACAGCCCTTGGTGACGGGTCAGGATGGTGGCGATGAACGACACAGCGAGGCGGGCGGCCGCCGGCGATGGCGTCGCCAGTCTCCCGGATGAGAACATCGAGCGGCACCAGATCCTCACCGCCCACCTGCTGCGGATACTCAACGCTCGCGCTCGTGGTGGCCACCTCCCTCGACATCCCACTCTAGCTTCGCACGCATCCGCCGGCACCCCGCTATGGGACTGGTCTCCTTGCCCTCTTCGCCGCCACGCGAGCCGGGGACTGAGCCGGTAGGACACTGTGATGCGGCAGGATAATCCAGCCGGCGGCTGACCGCAGCGATCAGGGCGCTGGAACCCGGCGCTGGCATGCTTCTGCCCCGGGCTGGCACCACCCGTCCCACGCCCCATCCACCCCTCGCGAGCCCCCGTCACCGCTGGCGGCCGGGACGCTGCCGCCGCATGACCAAGATCAGGCCGTGGCGTTACGCATCCATTACGCCGTGCCGGTTGGCTGCAGATGCAGAACCTACGATGGAGGCTGACAGTGACAATCCGCACGCTTACTGCCGCGCTCGCCGCGAGCGCGGCCGTGACTCTCGCCGCTTGCGGCAGTTCGGGCACGGCAGGCAACTCGCCGAGCTCAACCCCGGGGGCCAGGACACCTGCCGCGCCGAGCCAGCCGAGGGACACCGATGTGTGCACCGCTCTCCCCATGGCGGTGGCATCGCAGATCACCGGCACTACCTTCACGTCGACGAAGTCCAGCAGCGTTGCAGGCATGATCTTCTCTTGCGAGTACCGCGGGCCGGGCACCGCCCTGCTGCAGATCTCGGTGCAGACCAAGGACGGCAAGCAGGCATTCGGCACCGACGTGACCGTGCTGAAGACAGTCAATCACCCGCCGGTCCTCGTTTCCGGCGTGGGCGACGAGGCATTCTCCGAGCCCGACCCGAACGGGAATGCCGGGTCAGCCGGAGCGAGTGGCTTCGCCAGCTACGGTGCTGTCTTCGGCGACACTTACATCAAGATCGGTGGTCTCACCTATGTAACGGCTGGCCAGGGGAGGCAGATCGCCGAGCGGCTGCACGGCAAGTTCTGAGTCAGGCCAGCGTGGCCATCCGCCCGCGCCCGCCCATGCCGCTTCTCGAGGAACGGCTGGTACCGCTGCGCGCCAAGGATGGAGGATCAAGCCGGGCCTGCGATATCACGACCCAGCAGGACCCGACGATACTGAGGAGTCCTCATCACTGGCAATCAGGCTGATCTCCAGCAAGCGGCTGCCTGGGTGGCAGATCTTCGGCCGGTGGTCATGAGGCCCGGATCTGTCTGCGGGCCGCTGGCGTTACCCGGGAGTTACCTCTCGCTGCTGTGGTAGCTGGCGTGGCAGGCAGGGTGGGATGGTGATGTCAGGCGGACGCCGGGGAAGGCCTCGTTCTGGCGAGCAGGTCGAGGGCAAGCTGTCCGGCGGCGCCCGGATCGACGTCGGGAGCGCGGAGGGAGGGTCCCTCGCGCATCGCGTCGATCTGTCGCGCGAGGGTGGCGGGTGGCGGCCTGTTACCACGGCGGCGGATCGATGCGGCGGCGGCAAGGAGCCGGGCGAGGTCGGAGCTGGTGACACCCCCGGTGTCCCGGAGGACAAGGACGGCGGTCTCGAGGACGATAGCGAGCGGGAACGCGAAGGCCATCCCGAGAGCGGCCTGCACTGCGGCCGCAGCCCGGTCGGCAGCCCGGGCGTCGTCGCCAGCGGCGAGGAACGCGCGTGCCAGCACGGCCCTGATCAGCGGCATTTCCCGTTCGACGCCTAGCTCGGTCCCTTCCTGGTCCGCGGCCAAACCGAGGTCGATGGCGGCCGCCACGTCACCCTCCGCGAGCGCCAGACCGGCTGAGACGGACAGCAGCACCACTCGCGCGATCCGCTTCGTCCCGGCGTGCAGCGGGCGCGCCTGGTCCGCGAATGCCCGCGCCTGGTCCAAAGCGCCAACCTGCCAGCACACCATGGCAGCCGTCGGCAGCGCGGCAGCGAGCTGCTCGGAAGAACCGCCGGAGCGGCACAGCTCGATCGCTTGGACCGCGTAGCGCGCTGCTTGCGGGTCGCCTCGTTCGGACAGCACGCTGCCCAGGCCCATTGCCGCCGCTACCTGCAGGTCGGTGCCAAACGGCTGTGCCGCGCAGATGGCGCGGCGGACGTACTCGATTGCCTCGGATCCCCGGTCGAGGTCGTCCAGCAGGCCGGCCAGGTAGATCAGGGCACGCGCAGCGTAGGGGTCATCGATGCCCTCGAACAGCGACACGACGGTCTGCAATTCGGTGACCGCCTTGCCGGTGTCGCCGGACCAGTAGTCCAGGTAGCCCAGTGCGTACGTGGCGTACGGCGACCATGTCGCGTCGGGGCGTTCGGTGAGCAGCCGGGACAGCCAGAACCGGCCTTCTGCGACATTAGTGGCAGCCCAGTAGCGATGGAGGCGGAAGGCCAGCTCCAGGCAGCGGGCGCCATCGGCACGCCCACTGAGGCCGGCGGCGAACAATGACCGCACCGACCCGAGCATGTCGGTGATCGTGTCCTGGAAAGGAGCCGGAGGTTCCCGTGCGTCCCCGGGGAGCGCAGCCCGGACCGCGTCGGCGAGCCGGTCGAACGCGGCCCGCTCCTCGCCGTTTTCCCTCAGCATCTCACGAGCGAAGCGGTGCAGGTCGTCGTCTTGGTGGTAGCGCCACTGGGCTCCGGTCCGGTCGACGCCGATCAGGCCGCTCGCGGTGAGTTCACGCAGGATCCGGACCACCCGGACCGGCGGGATGTCGTCTCCGGACACGACCTGCCGCACGAGCGCGAGCCCTGCGCTGCCATCCATCACGGCGAAGCGCCGGAACACGGCGGCCTCGTGTTCGTCCAGCAGGGCGTAGCTTCCGTGCGTGATCGCGCGGAGCCGATCGTGCCCCTCACCGAGCAGCGGGCCGAGCTGGTCGAGCAGGTCGCCGACCGGAATCGCGGCAAGCTGCGCCGCTACCAGCTCGACAGCGAGAGGCAGTCCGCCGCAGCGCCGCACAAGTGTGAGGACGTGGGGCGCGACACCCGCATCGAGGCTCATGTCACCGCCGCTGTCACGCACCCGGTCGATCAGCAGCTGGACAAGCGGACTCGACGGCAGGGAGGACAGATGGTCGGTCGCCGGCTCCGGCAGCGGATCGAGGGGGAGCAGCACCTCGCCGTCGAGGCGCAACGGCACCCGGCTCGTCACCACCACGGTCAGCAGCGCACACTGAGCCAGGAGCGACGACACCAGTGACGCGACCCCGTCCAGCACCACCTCACAGCCGTCCAGCACGAGAAGGGTCCGCCCGAGCGGAGCCAG
>DATKQH010000039.1:0-8043 GCA_035532775.1 Streptosporangiaceae bacterium | reverse complement strand
CCAGCCCCTGTCCGAGAGCGTCTCCGTGGCCTCCTCGACGACATCGGCAGACCGGACTTGGCAGCCAAGGTCCTGCCTCCGCGTGGCCGCCGTCTCGCGCTGCCGCGCTAGACGTGGCGAACTTCCGTGATCGCCCAGATTTTTATGCGTCTATTGATGCAGCAGCCGAGCGCCTCGGGTTCAGCGCGGCCATCGTCGAGAAGGACAACTGGGTAACTCAGGCCCTGCGCATACTGGCCCGCGATTTCCCGGGCGACTTCATCTTCAAAGGCGGGACGAGCCTATCAAAGGGTTATGGTCTCATTTAGCGCTTCTCCGAGGTAACCAGTCACGGGTACTTGGTTAGTTGATCATGCTGGTTGTGGTGGCATCCAGGTGTTGCCGTTGAGGGCGTCGCGGATGGCGGTGAGGGGGTGGTGGCCGTGGCTCCGGGCGGTGGTGAGGTAGGAGCGGATGCGGCAGTGGCGCTGGAGGGTCGCCAGGGTGCGCCAGCAGCCGCTGATTTTCGCGGCGAGCTTGTAGCCCCGGATGGCGTTCTCCGATCCGTTGCTCGTGGCGGGCACGTCGAAGCGGGCCGCGAATAGCCAGACCTGGCTGGCCTTGGGATGCGGCACCCCCGAACCCAGCCATGATCACAAAGCGGGCGCCAGCACCGACACACCGCAGATCAACGCCGCCCGGCTGTAAAGGGCGAGCGCAACAGCTGAAGCGGTCGCCAGCGTGGCCTCGTGACCCCCTCACGCCCCTCAGGTCGCCCAGCCGGATTCAGATGTTCGAGACAGCATGGATGTCGCCTAGCTTCATCCTGCCGGGCGACCTCGACTTCGAGCCCGTCGCGAACGCGTGGTGAAATATATGCACGGCCAATCGCCCGGCCTGCTCATTGCGCGCATTGCCGCCGATCCGGGCGGCTGTCGGTCCTGCTGCTTGACCGGGCACAGAACGATCTTTAGGTGTGCCTCTTTTTTTGAGCAAGGCGGATGTTTCCTTGCCTGCAGCTGGCACTCTGCCGTGCGGGTGAAGTCCATACCTTGTTGTTTCGTGATCTTGATTGGCTGGGAGGCACTGCTGATTCCGCTGCTCTTCCACCGGGTATTCGTGCCTGCTATCCTGGCTGATACGCAACGTGTGTGGAGTTCCTTGGGCCTGCGGGGATCGCTCCTGGTCGCAGGGGCTGTGCCAGGGCTTCGAGACGAGTGACCGCGATGGTGATTTCCTGAGCCCAATGCGGCATCGCGGGGGAAGGACAGCGGCGAGATCTTCCTGCCTTGCCTGCCGGACGGCCCCTGTGCCAACTGTCCTATCTGCAATCAGGACAGTGGATTACCGATGCTTCGTTGTTGCTCAATGAATGGGGGGTTTCAGCATGACTGACTCGGAGGTTGCCCATGCCGACTGCCACTCGCCGCCAGGAGGTCTCCGCCTCGACGAGCTCGCGAGGTTAGCTGCGCGCTACGGCGTGCCGGTCGAGGATGCTTTGCTGATCGCGGTCAACCTGTACGGGATCTCATCGGACAAGAACAGGCACCGCGCCCGGGTCACTGTCAGGCTCGAGAGTGAGCCGGACGTGCCATGGATGGTGATCGTCCCGCTCAATACTGTCCAATCGCCCTTCAGGATCGTCGCGCAAGATCTGTACCTAGGGGACGAGCTCGTCGGCCGCGTTCGCCGGATCGACGCCGACGAGGCGGTTGGCGGCTACTTCCGTAACGGTGGTCACGCCGCAACGCTGAACCCGAACGCACGCAGTCGATGCGTGGGGTGCGCCTTCTGCCCGAACACACTGGAGGCCGCGGCGGACCCCCGGCTGTCCGAAGAGCGGGAGTTGACCGAGTTGCTGGCTGCGATGGTCGAGCAGCACCCGCGTCGGGACGTGACGGAGTTGCGGGAGGTGACTGTATCGACTGGGTGCTTCGAGCGGGAGGACGCCGCAGTGACCCATCTGGCGGGGCTGCGGACGGTCCTTAAGGACTACAGGATCAGCGCCCGGATCGGTTTCCTGACGTCGGTCATTCGGTCTGACGCAGCGTTTGCTGACCTCGCGGAGGTTGTTGCGCCGTTCGTGCTCCGGCTAACCGCCGAGTGCTTTACCCGACGTAATCTCCTACTCAAGGCGAGCAAGGCTCAACTCTCGTATGGTCACATGCCGGACGTGCTCCGCCGCGCTCGCCGTGCCGGGCTGGGTACCTCGTTCACCTACATTGTCGGTCTCGATCCTTTGCCCGAGCTGCGCGCTGGCGTCGCTGTGCTCGGCGAGCACGTGACCGAGTTTCCCAACTTCCAGGTGTACCAGGCACACAACTCGATCATGGCAGGACTGCGAGCGCCGGGCGCCGAGCATCTGGAATTCTATCTGCAGGCCAGGGCGGAGATCGAGCAGATCCTGGGTGGAAGTGGGCTGCGCCCACAGGCGTGGGAGTGCTACCGGCCGCTGTGGTACTTCAGCTTTGCCGGCGAGCGCCTGGTGGGAGCCTGATGGCTGACCTTCCGGGCCGTGCCGACGCGCTGTGGCGGGCGATCACGTACCTGTCAGTGGCTCAGCTGCATCTACGTGCCAACCCGCTTGCGGCTAAGGCTGTCGACACCTCCGATATGAAGCCGCGCCCATCAGGTCATTGGGGAACGGTGCCCGGAACGGCGTGGGTGCTCGTGCATGTGGGCCTGGCGGCAGGTCACCGGCCGGACGTGGAGATCATTCCGGTAATCGGGGCCGGCCATGCTGGCCTGGTCCAGCGAGCACTGGCCTGGTTGACCGGTGACCTCGCCAGGGCCAGCCCGCGTTTCGGCCGTGATGCCGCCGGGCTGGCGACGCTGGTCGAGTCATTCCCAGATGTCGATAACTTGGGTTCGGAAGTGCACCCGGCGCTTCCGGTCGGCGTCTACATGGGCGGGTGGCTCGGCGGGGCGCTCGCCTTCGCCCAGGGTATGGCGCTTGACGCACCGAACCGGGTGGTTGTCCCGATCCTTGGTGACGGCGAATGTGAGACACCAACTGCGGCAGCATCGTGGCTGGCCCAACGGGCGATACCTGGAGCGCAGGTGCTCCCAGTTGTCCACCTCAACGGTCACCGGATGGGTGGCCCATCGCTGCTCGGTGCGATGAGCGACGAGCGGGTGAGCGCCTACGCCCAGGGGCTGGGTTGGGAACCGGTCGTCGCTCACGTGGGGACGGGCAGCCCGTCCGAACATTCCGCCTTTCATCGTGTCCTCGTGGACGGCATGGACGCCGCAGGCCGGGGAGAGCGTCGCGTGGTCTTGCTACGGTGCGTGAAGGGCTGGTCTGGCCCGACCGGTGCGCACAAGACACCGCTGACCGACCTGGAAAGCGATCCACACCAGCAGGCGCTGCTACGTCAGTGGATGTCGTCGTACCGGCCGCGCGAGCTGTTCGATGACGATGCTCAACCAGTTGGTGCGCTCGCGTCCGCGCTGAACGAGAGCCGGTTCTGTTATCAGCCACAGGCCGCACCGTCGGCTCCGGCTGCTGCGTCGCCGGAGGGGCGAGGGTTCTCGGCCGAGGTATCCGCGGTGCTTCGGGCGCACGCAGCCGCAGGCGACTTCAAGGTCTTCAGCCCGGACGAGCTCCGGTCGAACCGCCTCGGCGACCTGGAGGGCAAGCCGTGGGTGCACGAGGTGCTCGCGGAGGAGGTGCTTCTCGGTTGGCTTGCCGGCTGGACCGCGAGCGGACGTCGGGGCGTGCTCATCTCGTATGAAGCATTCGCCCCACTGCTGCTGACCGGGCTGGTCGGGCACCTCAAGCAGAGACGACTCGCCGACTCCACGCTTCCGAGTATCAATCTGCTGCTGACGTCGTACGGCTGGCACAACGTGTATACCCACGGCGACCCGTCTCTGGTCACCGCGCTGCTGGGTACCGGGGATCCGGCTGTGCATGTGTTCACACCCGCTGATGCAAATCGGGCCGCGCTCGCTCTCGACGACGCGCTTCGATCAACCGGCCGGGTCAACGTGATCATCGCTGGCAAGCACCCCACACCTGTGCATCCCTGCCAGACGGTTGACGATGAGCGTCGACATGGCCTGGCGGTCTGGAACCACCTCAGCGACGCCGGTGAGCCTGACCTGACGCTGATATGCGCTGGCGACCTTGCCGCAGCGGCCGTCAGCGACGCTGTTATGTGCATCCGCGACCGTCACAGATGTCGCGTCCGGGTAGTCAACGTTCATGACCTGGCAGCGCTCGCGGGTCCTGCCCTGCACCGTTACGTCGGTGAACACGGTCCCGCCCTATTCGCGACGCTCGGGCATCCGGCTGTGATCTGGGGACTGCTCGGCGGACGCGTCGGAAGCATGGCGGTGGTGGGGTGGCGTGAGCCGCCGCAGCCCATGCCGCAAGACAGGCTCGCGGCCTACGCCGGACTGGACGTCGCCGGCATCACTCGGGTCGCGGCGACGCTCCTCACCGGACGGGGGACTGATGGCACCGATCATTGACGGCATCCGGGTTGTCGCGAACGACGCCTCGCGGGGCGACGATGCCTGGTTCATTGGCGTAGAGGGCGCGAGAAAGACAGGCTGGTACGGGCCCGTGACCACCGAGATCGGGCGGTATGTAGAGGAGGTTCTCGTCCGCGTGGTGACCGGCGAATCGATCATGGACCATCACCGACTTCACGCCGCGCTGTGTTGCGCGACCGACACAGACGCGAGGCCGGTAGCGTCGTGGGCTGTCGGCGCGGTGGACTGCGCAGCCTGGGACTTGCATGGCCAGCTTGTCCAGGCATCCGTTGCCCACCTTCTTGCCGCGTGTCCCCAGCCGGAGGTGCCGCTCTACGCCTCCTGGCTGGGCTTGGACCTCTCGCTCTCCACGCCTGCCGCCACCGTTGCGCAGGTCCGCCGCGGGGGATGGCAGTTCACCAAGTGGGGACTGCGCAAGTGCCCAAACGCCGACCCTAGGGCCGAGGCAACCCGGCTCGCGGCGACGACGCAGACCGTAGCAGCGGCGCTCGGCGAGGCTGCGGCATTCGACGCCGTCTTCACCTGGGACCACCCGCTCGCCGACCTGGTCGCCGACAAGCTCGATCCAGCGAATGTGCTATGGCTGGAGGACCCCCTACCAGACTACGATCTTGAACCGTACCGATCGCTGGCGAGCAAGACACCCTTGGCGCTCGGCGAGCGGCTGCTCGTTCACGCCGACGGGCACGCGCTGCTCGGTCTCAAGCCTCGGGCGTTCACCCTCGACGTAGTCGGCTGCGGCGGACTCACCCGCGCTGTCGACCTCGTCATAGCAGCGTATGCCCTGGGCATATCGGTCTATCCGCACGGCCGCTCCTTCATCCCCGCTGTCCACCTCGCCGCCGCCTATCCGGACGCTATCCCAGCGGTTGAGTATCGGCTGCAGTGGGAACCCGTCCGGCAGCGGGGGTACGCCCGGCCGTGGCTGCCCGCACATGCCGCGATCACTATCCCTGGGTCGCCGGGTCTCGGTGCCACTCCAAGGAGCTGCTGATGCCAGAAACCACTCAGAGCCTGCCGGTCACCGGCACTGTCGCGGCCGACTCGAACGGAACCAGGCTCGTGGTGTCCGAACGACTGGACGGGCACGACACGTTCCTGACCGGCCAGCTCCAGCTCGGCGATGATCCGCCCATGGCCGTGCGGATCCTGACATTCGATGACGTCACCGTGCTGCGCCTGCTCGACCAGCCGTCGACGCCGCTCACGAAGACCTGGGCGGGCATCCTTCACCTGCCGCATGGCTGGCGCACCAGACCGATCCCAGACGACCTGGCGACCGCAGCGACGACCGCGCACCGCGACCTCGGGGCGCTCGACGAGGCGGAGCTGCGCTATGCACTCACGTTTCTCGGTGAGGCGAGCACCGACGCAATCCGGCAGGACAGGATCGAGGCGATCATCAGCGCGATGCCACGATCGGACGGCACCACATGACAGGACTGCTGGTCAGTGTCGACGTCGGGGGGACGATCGGCCAGGTTGACGGGCGAAGCCTCACTGCAGTCCTCGCGATGGCCTCAACGCTTCCTCCCGCCGAGGCGCGCCGAATCATTCGGCAGAAGCTGCATACCCAGCCGTCTATTGGCTCAGTGGTCGTCGCCGACGTGTGCGATTCGCTGGGGATACCGGTGAGCGCGTTCCCGCGCGCTGTCGAGCCGTCACCACTGCGCCTCGTGCCGGGCGCGCTCACCGCGCTGCGGTCGATGAGCCAACACGCCACTCTGGTCACCTTGTCCAACGTGACCTGCCTGGAGGCCGACACTGACCGGCTTCGCGACCTGCTCCACCCTTGGGTGCTAGCTCATTTCCCGTCCTGCCGCATCGGCTACGCCAAACCAGATCCAGCCGCCTTCCGTTACGTGGCTCAGGCGTGTCACACCAGCACAAGGCATATGGTGCATGTTGGAGACGACTGGATCTGCGACGTCATCGGTGCCCGATCAGCCGGGGTCACCGCCATCTGGGTCTCGAAGGGAAGGTCCGTGCCCGAGCCCGCGCGGCTCAGTGACCACGGCGTGCTCATAGCCGACGATATCGCCGCAGCCAGCCAGCAGCTTACCGATCTTGCACTACGGAGACGATCATGAGTGTGTTTCGCGGAACTGTCGGCTTCTACCGACAGTACCGGCCGGGTATCCCGCCGAGCGTCGCCGACGTTCTAGACGCGGCGGTCGCCGGGAGCACTCCCCGGCGTCTGCTCGATGTAGGCACCGGCACCGGACTGGTGGTGGAGGCGTTGCTCGGCCGGTTCGACGACATCATCGCCATTGACGACGACCCGGACATGCTCGCCGCTGCTGAGGCCGCGCTGCGCCCTCAGTTGCCCAGCGGCACTCACCTGCTCCTACAACAGGTCACGGCGGAGGAGTTCTCCCCGCCGAGGGGATGGCGGGCCGGCCTGGTGACGATCTGCCGAGCCTTCCACTGGCTCGACCAAGCAACCGTCCTGACCAGGCTAGACGCCCAGGTTAGCCTGGACGGTGCAGTGGCGATCTTCGGCGACAACAGCTTCTGGGCGGCTACGAGCCCGTGGAAGGCCGCAGTACGATCGGTCATCCAGGACTTCCTCGGCGAGCAGCGCCGTGCCGGCACCAGCACGTTTCAGCACCACAACCGGCCCTACAGCGACATCATGCGGGAGTCGCCGTTCAACCAGGTCGAAGAAGTCACCGTCCCGGTCACCCGGACCTGGACGGCCGGCAGCATCCTGGGCTACCTGTACTCCACCTCGTTCGCCGCGCCCCACCTGTTCGGCGACCGCCTCGACGAGTTCGACCAGGCCGTCCGCGCTGCCCTCACGCGGTTCAGCGACACGGATACCTTCAACGAAGACAACGAGTTCCTCATCCGCATCGGCCGCCGGGGATGAGCGTGAACCGTTGGTACGGGTCGCTGTCGGCGCCCGAGATCACATCCAGCCTGACCGAGGAATCCATTCTCTGCCTGCCCATCGGCTCGTACGAGCAGCATGGTCCGCACCTGCCGCTCCACACCGACACGGTCATCGCCGAGCGGTTCACCGCACGGCTCGCTGACCGTTACGGCGACCAGCACGACCTGTGGGCGCTGCCCGCTGTCCACTACGGCCTGTCGCTCGAACACGCGTGGTCGCCCGGCACCATCTCGCTGCGGGTTGGCATACTTTCGGCCCTCCTCGAGACGGTCGTCGGCGAGTATGTACGCGCTACCCCCGCCCGCCGGCTGCTCATAGTGAACGGGCACGGCGGCAATCGCGGGATGCTCGAAGCTGCCACCTACGAGCTGCAGGCCGCTCACCAGGTACGGACCTGCGTCGTGCACCCCAGTTCGCTGTCTGCCGTACGCGCCGACTCCGCGCTCCCGGAGGTCCACGCCGGCATGAGAGAAACCAGCGTCATGCTGGCCCTCGCCCCCAGCGACGTCACCGGCTCCGAAACGGCGAGCGCACCGGATCCGCCGATCTGGCACGTCTGAGCGGGGGTCTGCCGGGGCGTTCGTGTGACGCGGAAATGGTCGTTCTGGGCGGGGCTGAATCTGCCCCCGTCTGCCGCCCGGGCGGCCTGGGTCGGCGACGGGCAACAA
>DATKQH010000038.1:0-6309 GCA_035532775.1 Streptosporangiaceae bacterium | reverse complement strand
CTTCAGCGGCTTCTGCATGAGGCTGACCGGCCAAACGTGACGTTGCGGATCCTCCCCCTTGACACGCAGCACACGGTCTTCGGGGAGTCATTTGTTATATTCCGTTTCGGGTCAGATAACGATGCTATGCTGCAAGATGTGGTAAGCGCTGAGCATTTGAAAGACGACTTCTCCGTAGAAGACGAGAGAGAGACCTACTTGCATAGGCTCGCATTTCAGATTCTCGTCGGCGAGTCGCTGGACCCGGCGGCGTCTCGAGCACTCATAGCCGAGACGGCTGAGTCTCATTGGTCGGGGGCCACGTCCCGCAGCGCAGTGTGAAGGCAGCATCTACCAGCGGAAACATCGAACAGCACATCCATGGGATCAACTTGGGCAGCTACCCGGCGAGCACATTGAGTAGCTGATAGCATGCGCTACGTAGTCACATCCTCTGGACTGCGAATCTCACGACATACAGCGAGGTAAGGACGTGGGAACATCTGCGCACGGGGGCCGGCCGGGAAGGCCCGGCTCGGATCCGCAATGGATGAAAAGCTCCCTGAGCTTCTCCAACGGCAACTGCGTCGAGGTGGCGAACCTGCCCGGTGGCGGGATTGGTGTTCGCGACAGCAAGGACTCAGCAGGTCCGTTTCTCCGGTTTACACCGGGCGAATGGCATGCATTCCTCGGAGGAGTGCGAAAGGGAGAATTCGATAGCTTCGGTTAAATAGGGCCGCCGCGGCTGGCCCACCCGCCCCCCAGGGGCTCGGCGAAGTCATTTCTGATGGCGGCGGGAGATCGTGGCACGCCGTTGATGAGCGGATAGGAGTGCGGGCACGGCCCTTGGGATGATCATGGCTGTTCTCACACCAGCCTGATCGCTTCCCGAGGGACCATGCCCGCGCCGTCATCATCGCTGATAGATCCTGTCGCCGACTACCTGGCTGGCCTTGCCTGGCGATGGGGGGGAGGACCGTCCAGGCTTGCTGACGGTGCCGGCCAGGGTCACTGACCCGTGTCACCGCCGGGGTGTGCGCCACCGGCTGGCAGTGATCTTGGGCCTGGCGGTGTGCGCGGTGCTGGCCGGGGCGTGCTCGTTTACCGCGATCGCCGAATGGGCTGCTGACGCCGATGAGCAGACCCTGGCCAGGCTGGGTGTGACCGGCCCGGGGCCGTCGGATTCGGCGTCCCGGCGGACCTTGCAGCGGCTGGACGCTGACACCTTCGATGACCTGGCCGGACGGCGGGCGCAGCCCCCAGGCCCGCACCGCCAGCGGCCCTCACATCATGGCCGGCCTGCGCAACCTCGCCATCACCACCTGCGCCTAGCTGGTGCCACCAGCATCGCCGCCGCCCTGCGCCACCACGCCCGCCGCCCCAGCCGCCACCCCACACGATCATGAAATGCTGAACGACTTTGCCGAGGCCCTGGGTCACGGCCCTCAGCCAGGCTGCGTGGAGGCATCGGTCTGGCAAGCACGGACCGATGACACAGCGGTGATGGTCGGCGTGTTCACGCCCTTGCCAATCAGCATCGGCCCGGTCGGTCCGGCGGCCCGCCCGAAGTGGTGGGTGAGAAGCTCGTCGAACTCCTGGCCGCGAAGCGGCTGCGAGAAGTAGAACCCTTGCCCCACATGGCAGCCGAGCATCTGAAGCCGGGCGACCTGGTCCTTGGTCTCCACGCCTTCGGCTACCGCCACTATGTTCATCGCGTGGGCCAGGTCGATGACGGCCCGGACGATCGCCGAGTCCACCGGGCTGCTGGCGACGCCCTGGACGAAGGTGCGGTCGACCTTTACCTCGTGCACGGGAAACTGCTTGAGGTAGGCAAGTGAGGAGTGCCCAGTGCCGAAGTCGTCGATGGCCAGCCGCACGCCCAGCCGGTTGAGCTTCTTCATGACCTCGCGGGCACCGGCGAGGTCCTCCATCACCATGGTTTCGGTGATCTCGAATATGAGCAGTTCCGAGGGCAGGCCGGTTGCATCGAGGGCCGCCGCCACCTGCGACAGGAGGCCGCTGTCGGCGAACTGGCGGGGTGAGAGGTTGACGCTGATGGGCAGGTCCAGGCCCAGCCGGTCCCGGATCGAGCGCACCTGCCGGCATGCCTTGTCCAACACGTATCGTCCCAGCGGCAGGATCAGCCCCGTCTCCTCCGCCATCGGGATGAACCTGATGGGGCTGATCAGGCCGTTCGTGGGGTGGCGCCATCGCACCAGCGCCTCGGCGCCCACGATGCGCTGCTCGTCGAGCGAGTAGAACGGCTGGTAGTGGACCTCGAGTTCATCGCGCTCGAGCCCTTTGCGCAGGTCAGCCTCGATCTGGAGACGCTCGGAGGAGCGGGTGCCCATGGCGGCCTGGTCGAACACCCGGTAGATGCCGCCCCCGCCTTTGGCCTTGGCGTCGTACATCGCCACGTCGGCGTTGCGGAGCACGTCGTCGGCTGTCTTACCTGGCTCGGTCAGGGCGATGCCGACCGACACGCTGGCCACCAGCTCGTAGCCGTCAGGCAGCACCATGGGCTGCTCGACGACGGCGCAGATGCGCCGGGCCGCGGTCACCGCCTCGTGCTCTCCGGCCACGTCTTCGAGCAGCACGACGAACTCGTCGCCGCCAAACCGGGCGAGCAGGTCGCGGCTGCGCACCACCCCCTTCATGCGGGCACCGATCGCCACCAGGAAGTCGTCGCCGGTCACGTGGCCGAGGCTGTCGTTGATGCTCTTGAAGCGGTCCACGTCGACGAAGATCAGGGCATGGGTCTTGCGGTCCAGCGCTGATCGCCGCAGCGCATTCTCGAGGCGCTCGACCAGTAGCCGGCGGTTCGCCAGGCTGGTGAGGCCGTCGTAGAAGGCATGCTGATGAAGCTCGTCCTCGAAGGCCTTGCGCTCGGTGATATCGCGGAAGGCGATCACCGCGCCTGACGCCACGCCGTCGCTCATGACGGCAGAGGCCGTGTACGCGACCGGGATGGCGCCGCCGTCCCGGCCGCGGAAGCGGGCGTCGTCCTCCCGGATGGTGCGGCCCGTGCGCATCGCCTCGCGGGCCGACGCGAGCAGGAAGCTGGGGGCCGCGAGGGCACCGACGCTCACCGGATCGTCGATCGTGATGCTGAGCGACGGCAGCTCGATCATGTCGGCCGCGGCGCGGTTGACGAAAGTCAGCTTCCCGGCCGCGTCTATGGCACAGACGCCCTCCCCGATGTTGAGAGTGATCGAGGACAGCCTCTCCCGCTCGAGGCGGACCTGCTGGTACAGCTCGGCGTTGGTGAGCGCCCCGCTGCCCACGGCGGCCAGTGCCCACAGCAGGCCCCGGTCGGCGCCGTCGAACGGCTCGTCCCGGCGCCGGCCCGATGCCACCAGCCACTGCTGCTGGCCGGCGACGGTCATCGGCGCCGCCATCTGGCCGGCGCCCGGGTCGGCAGCCACCAGGGTGGCTTCCGGGCTACGCAGCAGCCGCCGCACCGACACCAGGATGGTGTCGAGTACTGCCTGCTGCCGCAGCCCCCGGTTTGCCTTCAGCGCGACTTCGTACAGCCCCTCCATCCGGGCGCGATCGTACAGCGCCGTATACCGGGCACTGATCAGCCGACGCTGCAGGATCACGACCGGGATTGCCAGCGCCACTGCCCAGAAGTGCGCTTGTATCGCCAGCGCTAGGACCACGCTGACCAGCACTCCCGCGCCGGCCAGCAGGATCTGGATCGGGAGATCGCCGGTGAATTCCCGCCAGGACGTTCCCATCGAGACCAAGACGCTATCCACGAGAAGCACACTGACGGAGAAGCACACTGCGACCCCGAGCAGCGTCGCAGCGATCTCACCCACGGTGAGGGATCCCGAAGGGGCTGCGACGGCGCGGCTCACAGACAGTCCTAGGCCCGCGGCGATAAGAACCTGCCCAGAGTTGAAGACTGACTTGATGAGAGGGCGACGACGGACCGCCTGAGCCACAGCGCCCGCCAGGGCAAGGGTCACCAGCGTGACCAGCGGTGGTTCGAGGAAGGCGAGGATGACAAAGAAGCCCTCGTCCATGTTGAAGGTCTCGGATTCGCCGCCGCGGAACACCACGACAGGCCACACCCAGCTCCCCAGGAAAAGGACACCAATCGTGGCGGCGACGGCCCATTGGCCCAGGCCGATGTGCACCGGAGCCGGTCGCCGCCATATGGCGACAAACAGGGTGAACGCACCGCCCGCGGCCGAAGCCGTGACGAGGGCCTGGGTAACGCGCGGTAGCTTCATGGCCTACCGCGTCAGTCACCGTTCCAGCACTTGGCGACCCAGTCGGAGCCCCAAGCGCCGTCCCAGGCGGAGCCGTCCCAGGCAGTGCCGTCCCAGGCGGAGCCGTCCCAGGCGGAGCCGTTCCAGGATGCGCCGTTCCACGTGCCGCCGTTCCACGTGCCGCCGTTCCACGCCAGGCCGTTCCACGTGCCGCCGTTCCACGCCAGGCCGTTCCACGCCAGGCCGGTGGCCGGGGTCTGTGGCCACGAGGCCCCCGACCACAGGCTCACATTCCATGTGTCGACGGGGCGGGTGGGCGACAGCGAAACCGTGGCGCCACCCGGGGCCGGCCGCAGGCGCGCGGCCGACTGGCTGAAGCCCATCGTGCCCGAGGTGGCGGCAGCGTAGGCGTTGAGCGCCCCGTGGCCGTCGACGAAGGGGTCGCCGACCGGGCCAGGGCTGGCAGTGCCGAGCAGGCGGGCCTTGACCTGGTTAGGGGTGAGGCCGGGGTTGTCGGCCAGGACCAGCGCCGCCGCACCGCTGGTGATGGCGGCGCTGAACGAGGTGCCCGAGCCGGTGAAGTTGGCCGGGCCGATCCGGGCCGAGGGGTAATCGTTGTAGATCGTCGAGCCCGGCGCCGCCAGGCTCACCACAGACCGGCCCGAGGTGACCAGGTCAGGCTTGACCCAGCCGTCTGGCGTGGTGGGCCCGACGCTGCTGAAGTCGTTCATCTGGTCGTCGGCGGTCGCCGCCGTGGCCATATCGTCCAGGGCGCCTGCCGTGATCACCAGCGGGTCGTCGCCGGGGGAAAGGATGGTGCCGTTGAACGGCCCGGAGTTGCCCGCCGAGGCCACCACCGTGATCCCCGAGTTCCAGACCGCCTCCACCGCGTTATCCAGGGGGTTGCTGACCGTGGACTGGCTTGGCTGGGACCCCAGCGAGATATTCAGGACCTTGATGCCGTACTTGCCCTGATTGTGGACCGCCCACTGCAAGCCCGAGATCAAGGTCCCCAGGTGGGTGGTGCCGTCCGCTCCCGCCACCTTGATCGATACCAGCTTGGCGCCAGGTGCTTCGCCCGAGTACTGCCCGCCTGACGAGGTCCCATCGCCGGCGATCAGGCCTGCTACGAAAGTGCCATGCCCGTAGCTGTCCTGGTATGGGTTGTTCCCGTTCGTCAGGTCCACCCCACCGACCAGCCGTCCCGAGAAGTCGGGCAGGTTGTCGATTCCCGTGTCCAGCACGGCCACGGTCACCCCCCGGCCGGTATCGCCATGCGACGCCAAGGTCGTGGACCCGGTCTCCTGCAAGAACGCATCAGAGGGCGTATGGGGTCCGGTCGATTCCGTCGTGGACTGGACGCTCACCGAGATATCGGGCGTCACCGTGATGCCCGGCAATGCTGCGAGCAGCGACGCCTCGACCGTGGGGATCGAGGCGTCCACCCCGTCGATGATGTCGTACTGCGTCAAAATGGCGCCGCCTACCTCCAGCACCGCCAGGGCCGGGCTCAAAAGCCCGGTCGAGGTGACAATGACCGTCTCGCTTTGGCTTGCCGAAGCCGCCTGGACGCCGGCCATCGACGTGCCGACTAAGGCGGTGACTACCGTCGCACCCGCAACGGCGATCCGGCCCTTCTGCCGCCAGGCGGGCCTTGCCCGATATCTAGCGTTTGCTCCGGATGAAGCGGTATCCCGCATCTGACAGCCCCCTGGGTGCCGTTGGAGCACCTACCGTACGCTGAGGAGCCAGCTTTAGGGGGACATTTTCGACACGAACCCATCTTTGATGAATAGAGGACTGGTATCCCCGTGCTTTTACGAAGAAAACTAGTAGACAGTGCCGGAGGCGGGATTCGCTGAAAGGGCGGAGAATGGCATGACGACGCGCCAGACTTCCGCCATGACGTCGGGTGTGGTCTTCGGCGGCGGCGGCATCGCCGGTGTCGCGTGGGAAGCTGGGATTGTCATCGGGCTGCAGCGGGCAGGCGTGGATCTGTCATCCGCAGACCTCATCGTCGGCACGTCGGCTGGGTCGATCGTTGGCTCGCATGTGGCCTTCGGCGCCGACCTGCAGGAGCTGGCCGCACGGCCGTCCGCGAGCCCGGGCA
>DATKQH010000037.1:0-6538 GCA_035532775.1 Streptosporangiaceae bacterium | reverse complement strand
CTCGTCGTTGCTCGCGCAAAGCCACGCCGCCCGGCCGCCCGCCGCCGCAACCTGCTCCAGCGCCAGGCCAAGCACGCCTTCATCGAACGCCGCGCTGCTGCTCGGATTCAGGATGAACCGCCGCTCGCCCGTGGCTCCCGCCGGGAGTGGCTCATCCGGCACCAGCCGCGTGATCCGGCCACCACCTACCCGGCGCTGCAGGTCATCCATCGAGCCCAGCGTCGCCGACAGGTAGATGCGCTGCCTGGCCTGGCTGTACCCGCTGTTAAGCGCGGTGGGCGGATGATAGGGCCGGATCTCGATGCCTGAGGACCCGATAAGCACGCCGCACCGGTTCAGGTGATCCCGTACCGCCGGCCAGGTGTACCTCACGTCCTTGTCCTCGACGTAGGCCGACTGGGAGATCGCATCACGCGCGGCGGTTGAAACCGTCGCCCAGTCACTGAACGACAGCAGCTCTGGCGGTGTACCGGGCAGTGCCGTGCCATCGCGCATCGCCCGCAGGCCGGAGTAGGCGTCAGTGTGCGCGATGACCAAGTCGCAGATAGTGCGATACAGCTCGCGGGACGGGCCGAGCTTGTCCGGGATGCGCAGGGTCTGGAGCGAGCTGAGCGGCTGCTCGGCCAGGTGCGCATCGTCGAAGATCACGAGGTCGGCCGACTTGGGCACGGGCTTGCTGTTGAAGTACACCCAGTAGTTCATGACTCCGACGGCCTGTGCCTGGTGGTAATCGTCCAGCTTGGCCCCGCCATAGTCCCTGGACGCGAACCGTACCACTTCGAGCCCGAGCTTCCTGGCCTCCTCCTCGACACGCTCGGCAAGCTGTCGCGTGCCCGTCAGATACGCCACCGACCAGCCTTGGTCGAGTGCATAGTCGGCGATGAGCAGGGCCAGCAGCGTCTTGCCTTCGCCGGTCGGCATCTCGATCGCGAGATCGGAGGCGTCGACGTATTCGGCCGCATACTTGGCAAGAACCAGCTTCTGCCCAGACCGCAGCTTCTTGAAGGTCGCCGACTCGAAACCAGCGAGCCGTTCCTCGAAGTCTGGCGTCGGCGAGCGCGTCATCGCGTCTCCAGTGAGGTGTCGGCGTCGGGCATTCCTGAGCCGCTGGTGTGACCGGCCGCACCGGGGACACCAGCGGAAGTGTACTAGTAACTAGGACGGTTTCAAGCCGTCCTAACCATCCGTTATCTGCGCGCAAGGTAGTGCGGCGATGCCTTGGGAACCGCGGACCGACTTGGACGTTATGCCCGCCTGCCTGATGGCTCAACGAGCAGTCGCATGGCAAGAGGATGCAACGCGAGCCGAAGAACTGCTCCGGCTTTTCGCACTAGGAGCATGCGGTGTTGTCCGCGTAGTCGGCGGCGGGGACTAGGGAGTCAATGCCTGGGGCCATCTGTCCAGGATGCCCCAAGACTGCTGCAGCCTCCATGTCGTTACCTCGCTGCCCATCGAGGTCGGGCACCAGGCTGTCTACGTTCCACGGGGTACCCGCGTGCTCTCACACGACCAGCATCAGGTCAGCTTCTCCACGTAGGCCGCCTGGCCTTTCCACGGTGTCTCCCAGGCTTCCACCTGGGCGGGCGGTTCAGGGAGGGAGTTCTTGGTGGTCCGCCCCGATCACGGTGACCGCCCAGTCGCGCAGGATCTCGGGCGTCAGGGGCTGGTGGGTCACGACCACGGTCTGGAATCCCTGGGACGCTGTGGCCAGGAGCGTGAGCAGCCTGCGGGAGACGACCGGGTGGAGACAGTCGCCAAAGTCGTCAACGAGCAGCAAGGCTGGCCCGTTCCGGCTGTGCGCCTGCGCGAGGGCGATCGCCGCCTCGAACAAGATGATGCTCCCGCCCCAGGCGAAGGCATCGCCGTCCAGGCGAACGGGGTCCGGTCTTGAGCGCAGGCTGACCACGGGGATCCCGCCGGAGACGTCTACGTGGGACACGTCACCGCCGAGGCACCGCGGTACTTCCCGGAGGAGCTGAAGGAACGCGCGGCGGTCGAGGCCGAGGAGCCCGGCCAAGCCGTCGGGCCCGCCGACCGGGCGCATCGGAGCGCGTACCGTGACCGCCCGGTACGGGGCCGAAAGCAACGGAGCGGGCCTGTGGTCGTGAACGAGCTCCAGGTCGCCGTCGTGGTCGGTGAGCTGCAGCAGGTTAGGCTGCGGGTCGAACCAGTGGATGTCGGCCGACAGCCCCCCGTCCCACGGGCGGCGCCCCGGGGTCTCGTCCCTCCCGGCCCTGGCCAGCAGGTTCAGCAGCGTTGTCTTGCCCGCGCTGTTGGGGCCGGTGATGATGCTAAGCGCTGACAGGGGAACCGGGCGCGCGGTGAGAGCCGCCGGCCCCTGCCTAACGCTGACCTCAGTGACCAGGGCGCAGGGCGGTACCAGCCCACGCATCTCGTGCACCAGGAAAGCCTCGTGGAGCTGCCGCCACCCCCGCAGGAGGGGGGCCGGGTAGCCGAGCCCTCGGTTTGCGTCGATCAGCCTCGCGTGGTCCGCGCAGAGCCAGATGCCGTTGGAGGCGAACTGGCGCTGCTCCGGCGTGAGGCCGCCGGTCCCCCTTGGGCCCCCGTCCGCCGCCGAGTAGATGTGGCAGGCGACGCCGATGCAGGCCACGTCACGCGGCCCAGCGCCGGGCCCGAGCGTCTGCCGCCGGCAGTCCGGCTTGGAGCACCTGTACCCGGCGCGCTCGGCGATCAGCCGCCTCGTCCGCGGCGGGAAGTCCGCCACCCTGTGCGCCACAGCGCGCATTTTCTCACGGCGGCCGGGTTCGTGCCCTGTTTGCCTGGCGGCCAGTGCCCCCCGCGGGGCCGGGGCTAGGCATCGTCTCGCCGTCGCTGGCACCCTCGTCGTCCCAGGTTGATGTGCCGGGCGGCGAGGAGGGCGAGCTGGGCTCCTGGCGGGCGAGCCCGGTACCCTCGCGGGGAACGCCTCACCCGTGGCGACCTGCCCCAGTCCCGGCGCCGCGTGGTCCTCGGGCGCGGGCGGAGGCACCGTCCATGCGAACTGGCGGCCGTCGTGACCCGGTATCTGGGGTAGGAACCTTGGGGACGAATGGTCGCCCAGGCAGAGCGCTTGCGATCATGTCGGCATGAGATGTAGTCTGGATGGTCCGCCTTCTCTGCCACGTCAGCTGGGCACCCTGGTCGTAGGGGTGGATCGCACCGAGAACGGGTGGCGCTGACAACCGGAGCGGCAGTCAGGTGAAACATCAAGATCACCCGCCTGCGGCCGGTCACACTGGCGGGTTCAGCGAGAATCGGTTAGGCGCCAGCGTGGTAGCCCCCACGGCTGGGAAGACATGGGGCGGGACTGGCGTGCATCGGGGGCAGGCATCCCATAGATTCTTTATGACGTAATCGCGGCAGCGGAAGGTCTCCGTGGTTCGATTTCAAGTGGCTGCCCGGGTGCCAGAGACAGCTGCGGCAGGCCGGGACGTTGTGTACCTGTCGCCGAGCAGCTGGGACGACTGGTTCAAGTTCGCGACGCTATTCGACGTGACGTACGTCGACGCAACCGGGCAACGTCACCCTATCGGCGGTACCAAGATCGGCAGGTTCGGCCTGATGCCCGCCAGCCAGGAGGAGGAGCGCCGCCCTGGGTACCGCAGGCCTGAGCCGCCGTCCCAGTTTGACCAGGTGAGCGACGAGTTCTTTTCGCTCGGCCAGGACACTAGCTACTACGAGGCGCTCACCTCGGTGAGCAGCAGCTTCCGCGAGGACTTCCTCCGGGCCATGAGGGACCTCGCCTACGATCCGGAGCTGCTGGCGCGCGCCGTGACCGAGCCGGTCACGCAGGTCTCCCTGCTCCGCGAGGTTCCGCTGACGACCGTCAGGGAACAGTTCGCGCGCCTCGCGCGCGGCGGCGCGCGGCTCACGAAGTACGACTTCGCGTTCGTTTACAACTTGGAGGACGGCGCGAAGCCAATTGAAGTTGACTTCCGCGTCGACCCCAACTCCAGACCCCCGAGCAACATCCACGTCATCATCGGACGCAACGGGGTGGGCAAGAGCACCCTCCTCAACGCCTTCGCCCAGACGGTGGTCTTCGGCCCCGGAAACGGGAGCGGCGAGCCCGGGACAGGCGCGCGGCCCAGCATCTCGAACGTCGTGCAGGTCTCGTTCAGCGCGTTCGACGCATTCGAGCCCATCCGCGTCACCCAGGACCGGACGAAGGGGATCACTTATCACTACGTGGGCCTCAAGAAGATCGGTTCGAAGAACGACGAAGCAGCCGCGCCCAAGGACCCGGCCGCCCTGTCGAGGGAGATGACGCTGTCGGCGAAGGTGTGCCTGGTCGGCGCGCGGAGGCCCCGCCTCCAGCGCGCGCTCCGGCTCCTTGAGAGCGACCCGATCTTCTCCGAGGCCGGCCTGGCGGACCTGCTGGACTCGGCCGAGACCGACCAGGAGGCGCTCGAGGAACTGCCGGACATCTTCAGGCGGCTGAGCTCCGGTCACAAGATCGTCCTGCTGACGATCACGAAGCTCGTCGAGACCGTGGAAGAGAAGAGCCTCGTCCTGCTAGACGAGCCCGAGGCGCACCTGCACCCGCCGCTGCTGTCGGCCTTCGTCCGCGCGCTGAGCGACCTGCTGACCAACCGCAACGGCATGGCGGTCGTGGCCACGCACTCGCCCGTCGTCCTGCAGGAAGTCCCCAGGAGCTGCGTCTGGAAACTTCAGCGGTCGGGAAACGCCCTAGCGGCAGAGCGCCCTCAGATCGAGACCTTCGGGGAGAACGCGGGAACGCTGACCGACGAGGTCTTCGGCCTCGAGGTCACGGCCACCGGGTTCCACAAGATGCTCGCCGACGCCGCCGCCGGGGCAGGCAGCTACGAAGAAGCGCTGGGCCGGCTCAACGGGAAACTGGGCGCGGAGGGCCGCGCGATCCTGCGTTCGATGATCCGGCTGGGCGTGCCCCGCCATGTGGGCTAGCCCCCAGCCTGCGGTCACCGCGGGCGAGTCCGCGGCGGCCTGCGCGCGCGGAGTGCGGGACCCGGGCCTCCGCAAGAGAGTCACGGGCGCCCGCCGCGAGTTCCTCGCGAACAGCGCCAGGCTCCAGACGGCCGCAGCAAGCGACAAACTCCACGAGGCCGCAGCCGGCGACTATCTGCTCCCGGGCCTGAGCCCTGACGAACTCCTCTGGCTGTACAAGGCGCAGCTGTCCCGCAAGAACAGCCCGGGGCGTCGTGCCGTCTACAACCAGATAATGGTAGGCGCGCCGTTCGGCCTGTGCGTGTACTGCCGCCACAGCGCAGCGACGACTCTTGATCACTTCGTACCCAAGGCCCTCGTCCCGGGCCTGTCAATCGACCCCTGGAACCTTGTGCCGGCCTGCTCTGACTGTAATCACGGCCTGCTCGACAGTTTCAGCCAACAGCCGACCGAGCAGATGCTGCACCCGTACTTCATGCCCCAGATCGGGCGCTGGCTGACCGCGTCGGTCGATCACACGCTGCCCGCTGTAGTCCAGTTCGCCGCAACCCCGGACGCGAGCCTCGCGCCGGAGATCCAAGCGCGGATCCGGAACCAGTTCGACAAGCTCGACCTCGGACGGCGGTACAGCATCCTCTGCGGCAGCGAGCTATCCGGATTGAGCCGCTTGCTCCCAGCCCGGTTCAGCAGGACGGATCCCGCTGAAATCTCGGCCTACCTGTCAGAGGCATCACATGCCGCGTTCGAGACGGACCGAAACGACCGGCGAGCCGTGATGTACGAGGCCCTTGCCGCAGACGACTGGTACTGCACAGGAGGCTACGCACCCGCCGCTGCCCCGTGAAGCGCGGCTTAAGGAGTCTGCGGCAGCCCCCGGCCCCGCATGCTCGCCGTCCCTCTCTCTCTTCTCAAGGAAATGTCCTAAAGGACAAGCTCCGGACAGGTTTTTTGAGAAAGGGACGTCTTTATTGAGAACCTACTGCAATTGATCATCTATGGGCGGGTGAAGCCCACGAGGTCCGTGCTGCCGCTGAAGCTTTCCTCGTGCACGACCTGCCCTGACATCGGGGAGTCGATCATGGTGCCGTGGCCGGTGACGATGCCGACGTGACCGGGGGCGGTCCTGGTGCCGTCGGAGCCGGCGAAGAAGACCAGATCGCCGGGCCGGGCCCGGGAGGCGGGGATGCGTGGGCCGGCGGCCCACTGCTGCTGGCTGGTCCGGGGGATGGTGATCCCGGCGGCCCGGTAGGCCATCATGGTGAGCCCGGAGCAGTCGAACGCGTCCGGGCCGGTGGCACCCCACAGGTACGGCTTGCCGGTCTGGGCTTCGGCGTAGGCGATGACTTTCCCGGCGGCCCCGGCGGGCTTGGGCCCGAGCCCGGCCTGCTCGCAGACGGGGCTTTCCTGCGCCGCGAGTACCTGGGTGCCGCCGGCGGCGTAGCGGGCGGCCTGGTCCAGGACGTCGGTGACGTACCCGTCGGAGTGGTTCCAGGCGAAGATGGCCGCCTGCAGGTTCCCGGGGGCGCCGCTGGCCTTGAGGAACGCGGCGGCCGAGGGGATAGCGTCGCCGGGGTCGTACACGTTCACGATCCCGTCGTGGTCGCCGTCGGTG
>DATKQH010000036.1:0-2006 GCA_035532775.1 Streptosporangiaceae bacterium | reverse complement strand
CCGCGTGCCGGTAGAGAATCATCGGGTCGCGGCCCAGCGCGCGGGCGAGGCGGCGCATCGAGAGCGCGTCTGCCCCGTCGGCGTCGATGATCTGCAGCGCGGCGGCCAGCACTGCGTCGCGGGTAATCTTGCCGTCGCCGTTGGCCGCGGCGCCCCGGGCGGCCGGCGGTGGGGTCATCGCGCTGGCACCTGCTCTCTCCTGGTCCGGGCCGATGATGCGGATGCCTGCAGTGTAGTTCTACGAGGTTGACTGTTCCCCCTGCGGGGGAGTTTAATGTAGGTCTACAGTGTAGATACTGGGGCATCGTCGATGATTGTCGTTATCGGACTCGCGATCCTGACCGCCATGGCGATCGGCGTCATCGCCGATTCGCTTGGCAGCAGAACACGCCCGGGCGCAGGCCCGGCAGCAACGAACTCGTCCGAGCACATCATGCGCGGAGCAGCCCCAATGCGCTGAACCTCGGGCGTTACTGTGCGGCTCGCGGCACCGCCAGCGCCCGGGCTGACGTTGCACTGCGGAAAGCTAGCCGGAACCCGTAGCTCGCGCCCGGCGCAGTCCCGGCGCGCGGCCACTGGCCGGAGACCCGGCTTTCGCTGCTCGCAGGCCCTCGGATCAGCCGTTTACGGCCGGGCACTCAAGGGCACCATGAAAGTCCTCGTGGCCGCTCAGAACGCCGGTCATTGCGCTCGCCGATGACGCCCGCACTGGCGCGCAACCCGCGCCCATATCGAGTCCCTCTTGTTTGTCAGCGACCCCGCGCCGATCCGCCGCGCTAGGCATGTCGCCTCACGATCAGCTGGCGATAGGCATTTGGGCCAATGGACAAGCCCGAGCTGTTCAACCTGCTCATCACCGAATACCTGACCACGGCCCACCCCCTTGCTCAAGGACCGCAGCGGCCGCGGCAGAGTCGCTGGCAGTTCGTCAGCCGCGAGACGGCTGAATACATTCCCGGTAAACTCGTCCCAAACCACTCTGGCTGGAGGGTCACGATGCCGGTTCGCCATCACACACGCCGGGCCGTCACAATGCTGGTCAGTGCCGCCGCGCTGTCGATCGGATGGGCCGCCGGGGCCATCCCGGCCAGCGCTGTCGCCCCTGCGGCGTTCGATCCCAGCAGTTGCGTGACCACGGCGAGCACCGTCGTCCCCGGCGTTCAGATCGCCGACCCGGCGTGCGAGTTCGACGGGTCGGCCTACACCGGCCCGTTCGGGCCTAGCACCAGCGCGGGCGGCGAGCAGTCCCAGGTGTGGACAGGCATCGCCAACGACGGGGCCGCGTACCGGATCGAGGTTCCGCCGCAGTGGAACGGCACTGTCGTCATGTACGCTCACGGCTTCCGGGGCACCGGCAATGTGGTGTGGGTTGATGAGCCTCAGCTGCGCCAGTACTTCGTCGACCACGGGTATGCGTGGGCGGCGTCGAGCTACGCCGTGAACGGCTATGACCCTGGCGACGGCGTCGTGGACACCCACGACCTGCTCGAGGCGTTCCCGTCCGTCACGGGGCTGCACCCGAAGCAGGCGATCATGACCGGGCTGTCGATGGGCGGCGAGATCACCACAGCGGAGATCGAGGCGTACAAGGGCGACTTCGTCGGCGCCATGCCTTACTGCGGCGTGCTGGCGGGCAACGACCTGTTCGACTACTACCTGGGCGCCAACGTCACCGCCGCAGCGCTGACCGGCACCACGATTGCCTACCCGACGACGCTGGCCGCCGGCACCGCCTACGCACCCGCCTACCAGACCGCTGTCCAGTCGGAGCTGCCGGCCCTGGGGATCACGCCCAACCCGGCGACTGGCGGGCAGACTTTCACCACCGACCTGACCAGGACCGGGACGCTATGGGCGGATACGGTCGAGCAGCTGTCGGGCGGCACCCGGCCCGGCTTCCAGAGCGCCCTCGATTACTGGAACTCCTTCGGGTTCGCCCCGCTGACCAAGATCCCGTTCCTGTTCGGTCTGTACCCCGGGACCAGCGGCGGCACTCTCGGGTTCGC
>DATKQH010000035.1:0-11051 GCA_035532775.1 Streptosporangiaceae bacterium | reverse complement strand
GCCTGCACACCGCGGAGCTGGCACGATTCCGGGAGTCGAGACCCCGGTCGCTGGCGATGATCAGCCGTGCGCGCGCGCACATGCCGAACGGCGTGCCGATGTCGTGGATGGTCTCCGACAACGACCAGCCTGTCTACATCGACTCTGGTCACGGCCCTGGATTCACCGATATCGACGGATTCAGTTACGTTGACTTCAACGCCTCGGACATGGCGATGTTCTGCGGCCACGCGAACCCGGCGATCGTCGCCGCGGTTCAGGCGCAGGTAGCACGGTCGACCCAGTTCCTGCTCCCGACCGAGGCGTCGGTGCAGGTCGCCGAGGAACTCGCCGGGCGCTATCCCGTTCCGCAGTGGCAGTTCACGCTGTCGGCGACCCAGGCCAATACCGAGGCCATCAGGCTGGCCAGGGCCGTCACCGGGCGTGACGTCGTCCTGCTGTTCCAGGGGCACTACCACGGCCATTTCGAGGAGAACCTGGTTGACCTGGAGGCCGGCCAGGTCAGCGCCCTTCAGCGCGGCTTGTCCAAGGGCGTGACCGGCCGGGTGCGGATCGCCCAGTTCAACGACGGGGACTCGCTCCGGGCGGCGCTCGAGCCTGGCGACGTCGCTCTGGTCCTGACCGAGCCGGCCATGACCAACAGCATCCACTTGCTGCTGCCCGAGCCCGGCTGGCACGAGGCGCTGCGCGCCGTGACCCGCCAGCACGGGACTCTGCTGGCTATCGACGAAACCCACACCCACGTCGTCGGCCCTGGCGGGGCGACCGCGATGTGGCAGCTCAGCCCGGACATGGTGACGATCGGCAAGGCGGTCGCCGGCGGCCTGCCGATGGGCGCCTACGGGGTAACCGCGGTGCTCGGCGAGCAGCTCGACGCGGACCGGAATGTCGCGACCGGCGGGACCTTGTTCGGCAACCCGCTGTCAGCGGCCGCGGCCAGGGCGGCACTGACGGAGGTGCTCGTCCCGGCCGCCTACGCGCACACCAGCGCGCTCGGCAGCGAGCTGGCCGACGGGATCGAGCAGGCGATCGCCTCGGCTGGCCTTCCGTGGACTGTCATCAGGCTGGGACCCCGGTCTGGGCAATGGTACGGGCCGGCGCCGCGCACCGGCGCCGACGCCTACGTGCTGACAGACGGTGAGCTGACCCGGCTGATCCGGATCTGGCTCGCCAACCGGGGTGTGTGGGAGGCCCTGCCCGGTGCGGGGCCGACCGTCCCCGTGCCGGCGACCCGCGCCGACGTGAGCCGCTACGTCGAGGCGTACGGCGACCTGCTGACCCGCCTGCGCTGAACAGGCCGCACTGAGCCCCCTGCGCTGGCCGGATATATCGCCTGTCGCGGACGGGTGCTGTACTCGGTACACGTGTCTCGCTGCCTCGGCAGCCGGGTCAGCGAGCAATCGAGAATTAGAAAAAGCCATTCGTCTCTACTTAACACATTCGTCTGCGTCTTCGCGCTGATTGCCGCGGGGCGACGGCGGGCAGCGGACATGCTCGCTCGCCTGAACGACGAGCAGCGGCGGGCCAGGAGCCTGTGCTCGGAATGGACGGTCCGCGACGTCGCCGCTCACCTCATCGGCCCATTCCGCGTCAGCGTCCCGAAGTTCGTTGCTGGGCGGAATCCCGGCGGGCAGCTTCGCAGCGACCCGGTGCAGGCGACCCGCCGCGCCCGCTTGGCCCGGACGCCAGCGGCCGCGCGCTGACGGTCTCCCGGCGCCTGCCCCGGCGGGCGCCGGTCCGTTATTCGGTCGGCCAGGCCGGTGACCGCCGCTACCGTGGCCGGATGCTCACGCCGCCGGACGGCCTCAGCGAGGAACTGCGCGGCGCGGCGCGGCGCTGCACGGCCACTGGCACGTGGCGGCATCGTCGATGACTTACCGGCCGGTCGGCTTCGGCTGCCATCACTGGGAGGTCGCAGACTCCGGCGGCAGCCGCTGGTTCGTCACCGCGGACGAGCTGCACGACAAGCGGGTCTGGCTGAGCGAGTCGCTGGACACCGCGTTCGGGCGGCTGCGCGCGGCGCTCGCCGCGGCGATGGACCTTCGGGCCGGCGGCCTCTCATTCGTCGTCGCAGACCCAGGAGACGGATCCGTCTCGCCCGCTACGGCCAAGCGACCGGCGTCCAGCCGCTGTCACCGGTGCTCGAGCGCTACCGGATCCGCTGGGATCTTGCCGATCTTGCCGATCTCGCCGTCGACGCCAGCAGGTTCCGCCGGCCGCACCGGGGAACCGCCCCCGACGAGGCTTCGTGGGAGCTCCTGCGCTCCCTGGTCGAGCGTGCCGCCGCCGGCGGCTAGCTGGGCGTGCCGAGCGGGCTGAGCTGGACGTTCGCGAGCTGCCAGCCGCCCGAGCCGCGGACGAACACATGCGTGACGCGGAACTGCCCGTCGGCCGGCCGGCCCTGATAGGTCGCCCGCTGGGTATGCCGGCCGATGGCGATCGCCGTGTCGCCGAAGTCGCGGGCCTCCACGTCCTCCCAGACCAGCGAGCTGGCGGCCAGTCCGCCGGTCAGGTAGCGGCCGAGCCACTGCGCCTTGTCCAGCACGAACCCGAACGGGCCGACCAGCCGGAAGTTGTCGGCGGACAGCTCGTCGAGCGAGGCGGTGTCGGCGCGCTGCTCCGCTTCCGCCCATCGTGTTCCGAGCCCGAGAATCTCGGCCCGGGTATCGCTGCTCATCACTGCTCCTTCCGGTGTGCCGCATCGCGCGAGGCCGAGGCCATCGGCTGGCCCTGCCGGTACATCTGCGGCGGCTTGTTCCCGGCGGACTGCCCGCCGTCGATCGGGATGACGCTTCCGGTGATGAACGAGGACGCCTCCGAGCAGAGCCACAGCACGGCCTGGGCGACCTCGGACGCGCGGCCGGTCCGGCGCATCGGCGTCGACTGGCCGGCGAGCTGCTGAGCCTGCGGACCGGCGGCCTCGAGATGGTGGGTCAGGATCGGGCCCGGTGCGACGACGTTGACCCGGATGCCCTGGTCGGCGTAGTCCAGCGCGGCGACCTTGGTCAGCCCGATGATCCCGGCCTTTCCCGCGACGTACGCCGCGAGATTGGCGGTGCCGTTGATCCCGGCGACCGAGGCCATGTTCACGATCGCCCCGCCGCCGCTGGCCAGCATCGCGGGGATCTGGAACTTCATCCCGAGGAACGTCCCGCGGATATTGGTGGCGATGCCCCGGTCGAACTCGGCGATGTCGATCTCGGCGAGCGGCGCTGGCAGCGGACCGTCGGTAGCGTTGTTGAACGCGGCGTCGAGCCGCCCGTAGTGCCCGACAGCCTGTTCGACCAGGCTCCTGACCGACTCGGCGTCCGTCACCTCGCAGCGGACCGCGATCGCCTCGCCGCCGTCGGCCTCGATCCGGGCAGCGACGGAATTCAGCGCCTCCAGGTCGCGCGAGGCCAGCACGACGGAGGCACCGGCGGCCGCGAACGCCGCCGCTGTGACGGCTCCGATTCCCTTGCTGGCGCCCGCGACCAGGGCGACGCGGCCGTGCATCGGCAGATCTCGCATGGCAAACCCTCCTTCAGCTCCAAAGCTTAGATATCGAAGAGTTCTAAGTCAAATGCTTAGCCGTCAGTTGGTTGTGGTTGCGTAGGTCAGTCCCGCGCGGGTCAGGGCCTAAGCCGAAGAGTCTGCGGTTAGATGAAGAGAATGCGGCAGTCGGCGACGCAGAACTTACAGCTAAGCCAGGCTTCAGGCGTGGGGAGCATCCTTCGGCGCGCGAGCCCGCCGGATCCGGGGGGCGGCGATGCGGCAGGACAGGACGACGAGCAGCGGCCAGGTGACCTGCGCGACGCCGAGCACCCGCTCGGCCAGGCCAAGCTCACCGCCGCCGCTCACCAGCTCGACGACGAACCAGGCGAGCAGCGCGGCGATCAGCGAGGCGGCGGTGACCGCGACAGCCGGCCGCAGGCCCCAGGGCGCCGACGGACCCGGCCGGCGGGCAGCTAGCGGCCAGGCGGTGAGGAACATGAAGCCGACCGCGGCCCAGAGCGCGTGGGCGAACGAGAAACCACCGGCGACCGCCTCGGGGTTGGCCGCGACCAGCGCGCCTGCCAGGCCGCCTGCCGCCAGGACGAGCCGCCCGGCCGAGGCGGCGGGCCGCAGGGCCACGCCGGTGGCCATGTAGCAGGCCGCCACCAGGACGAATGCCAGCGTCATCACCCACCGGTCGGCCGCGCCCGCTCGCGCGAGCGAGCTGACGCTCTGCCTGACCGGATCGAAGGACCGCGGCTGCAGTGCGTCGGCCACCGTCCAGCCGCCGATCAGGAGCACGGGCGCCGTAGCCGAAGAGAACACGCCCCACCACGGTACGGCTCGCACGAGTCCACCGTAGGCGAGCGCCGCCGGGTAACTTCGGGTCGGCCACAATGGTCCGATGGACGTGGTCTCCCTCGGCTATCAGACCGACCTCGATATCCGCGGGACAGAAGGCAGCCAGATCACCGACTGCGGTGATCACATGGTGGTGCGGACCGAGCGGAATCCTGGCTACTGGTGGGGCAACTTCATCCTGCTGGCGGGGCCGCCACGAGCGGGCGAGGTGGACCGCTGGCTGGCCAGGTTCGCCGCGCTGTTCCCCGCCGCGAAGCACCGCGCGTTCGGCGTCGACGTCACTGACGCGGCCGCCGTCGAGGGGGCCGCCTTCGCGGCAGCCGGCTTCCGGGCCGAGCGCAACGTCGTGCTGACCGCCTCGTCCGTCATCCGGCCTCGCCAGCCGCGCCTGGCGGCGACGGTCAGGCAGCTAGCCGGAGACGATGACTGGCGGCAGTCGGCCGAGCTGCGACTCGCCTGCTTCGAGCCGGCTCCGCCAGCCGCTCCGACGGCGGCACCTGGCGTCTCGGCGGACGAGCAGGAGTTCGATGCGCGCAAGCTGGCCGCCCGCCGCGAGCTCACCGAGACCGGCCGGGCGGCCTGGTTCGGAGCGTTCGCCGCTGGCCGCCTGGTGGCTCAGCTCGGCCTGGTGCCGGCCGGGAACGGGCTGGCCCGGTACCAGGATGTCGAGACTCATCCGGAGTTCAGGCGGCAGGGGCTCGCCGGGACGCTGGTCTGGCAGGCCGGCACGTACGGCCTGGCCGAGCTGGGCGCCGCCAGGCTGGTCATCGTGGCCGATCCGGACTATCACGCCTTCCGGCTCTACGAGTCGCTCGGCTTCCGGCGGGCCGAGGATCAGGTCGGCTTCGAGCAGACTCCGTAAGGTGGCCCCGGTGCGCAGCGCGGGCACTGCGCACCGGGGCCAGATTCAGCGGCTCAGGGAGTCCTCGAGGTCGAGCTCGCCGATGACCTCGCTGTCGGTGGCTGGCACCGGCGCCGCTGTGGCGCCCGCGAGGTCTTCGCGGCGCAGCCGGATCGAGACGAGCACCACGACGAGGGCCAGCACCACGATCCCGGCGGCGACCAGGAAGCCCCGCGAGATTCCGACCGCCAGGGCCTGGTGCAGGATCGGGGCGGGCACCACGCCGGACTTCGCGGCCGGCAGATGCAGGCCGGTCCGCCCGGCGGCCGCCGCGGCCCGGGCGACCTGGTGCTTGACGTTGTCGGACACCGCCGTCCAGGTGACCGTGCCCAGCGCGGCAAGCCCGATCGCGCCGCCGACCTGCTGGCCGGTGTTGAGCAGGCTGGACGCCACCCCGGAGTCCTCGCCGCGCACCTTGTTGAGCGCGACCAGGGACAGCGGCACGAACAGCATGCCGAATCCGAACGACGTGACGAGCATCGGGCCGAGCAGGCCGCTGACGTACTGGCTGTGCACGGTCAGATGCGAGAACCAGTAGAAGCCGACCGCCCCGATGGAGGATCCGGCCACCATGAGCGGCCGCGGGCCGATCCGGCCGATGACCTGGGAGACGACCCCGGACATCAGCACGATGGTCCCGGCGAACGGCAGGAACGCCAGGCCCGACCGCAGCGCGCTGTACCCGAGCACTTCCTGCACGAAGATCGTGAGGAAGAAGAAGACCCCGAACATGGCGGTCGCCAGGCAGAGCATCACCAGGTAGGCGCCCGTCCGGCTGCGGTTCTCCAGGACGCGCAGCGGCATCAGGGCGTGGCTGCTGCGCCACTCGATGAGCACGAAGCTGACCAGCAGCACGGCGGCGGCAGCGAGCGAGACGACCACCTTGCCGTCGGCCCAGTGCGAGATACCGTGCTGGTCGGTGCTGGCGTTCGACAGGCCGTAGACCAGGAGCGCGACTCCGGCCGTGCTCGTGATGGCGCCCGGCAGGTCGAAGCGCCCGCGGCGCCTGGTGGACTCGGTGAGCACGTAGCCGGCCAGGATGGCGGTGATGATGCCGATCGGCACGTTCACGAACATCACCCAGCGCCAGGACAGATAGGTGGTGAGCAGGCCGCCGGCGACCAGGCCGACCGCCGCGCCCCCGCCGCTCATCGCGGCATAGACACCCATCGCGCGGTTGCGCCGCGAGCCCTCGGGGAACGTGGTGGTGATCAGCGCGAGCGCGGTCGGCGCGATCATGGCGCCGCCGACACCCTGGACCGCTCTCGCGGCCAGCAGCCAGGCTTGCGAGGTGGCGAAGCCGCCTAGCAGCGAGGCGACCGAGAACAGCAGCAGCCCGGCGATGAAGATCTTCCGCCGGCCGAGCAGGTCTCCGGAGCGGCCGCCGAGCAGCAGAAGCCCGCCGAAGGTGACGGCATAGGCGGTCACGACCCACTCCAGGCCGCTGCCGGTGAAGCCCAGCGCGCGCTGGATATGCGGAAGCGCGACGTTCACGATGGCCGAGTCGAGCACGACCATCAGCTGAGCGGTGGCGATGACGAAGAGAGCCAGGCCGAGGCGAGGGTGGCCGTCGGCGGCTGGGGAGCCGGGTGTGGTTGCCCGGCCGGTAACCGTTTGCGTCGCAGACACAGTGGTCTCCTAACCTTCTCAGGGCGTGCGGGTCCCGCACCGCGACCCCAGCAAGGGGCCCGGCGTCAGGGGACAAAGGGGAGCGCATCTGACTTGCGCGAGCCGCGGACAGTTACGCGGCGGGTCGTGGTCGCTGGCTAGTCCTGGAGGGCCCGCTCAGTTTCGCTCCGAGGGCCAGCCCAGGTTGCGCAGGTCAGCTTCGCGTGCCAGTCAGGAAGCGACCGGCGAGGTAGCGCCTGTGGAGCCCTTCACCTCCCTCTCGGGCGCCCTGGCGGCCGGCGATACCGGTGCGGCCGCCAGGGCCCTGGACATCTTGCGGACGAGTTCGAGGAACTGCTCGCGTTCGCGGCGGTCTAGTGCTTGCGTCCACGGCATCAGGCCGAGCGTTTCCTGCTCCATGGCCGCCTTGACCTCCAGGCCGCGGTCGGTGAGCGCGAGGTTCTTGATCCGCCGGTCGGCGGCATCCGGCTCGCGCTTCGCCAGGCCGCGCTGCTCAAGCGTGTCGGCGATCATGGTGACGAAGGACGGGTCGCAGTGCAGCTTCTGACCGAGGTCCTTCATCGGTACCGGCGTATCGAGCCGGCGAAGGGCCTTGATAGCTGACACGGGGACGTCGAAGCGCTGCGAAAGCTGGTCTCCGCGCCGCATCAGCTGGCCAATGAACTCGGTAACGGCATCAAAGATGTCCTGATCGAGCTTGTCGCCGCCCGAACACCAGCTCATTGTCGCCTCCTGCTCGGCTCTTCGGTGCGAGGTCAGGCACCTTGTCCGGTCAACCGTCGATCTAGTCAACCTTGTCCATCTCAACGGTTGAGTAGCTCAACCATATTCCGCATTGCTTGAGTCTGTCAAAGGTTTTTTCGCTCATGGGATCTGTTCACTCACCGGTGGCGCCGTCGATCCGCTGCCTGACGATGTCGGCGTGCCCGTTTTGCCGGGCATACTCCAGGATCACTTTCATCAGGTTCCAGCGAACCGAGAAGCGGTTGCCAGCGGCGATTGCGCCGAGCGGTCCCGTCGAAGAAAGAAGCTGATCGGCGCGCGCCCGCTCGTCCAGCCACCGAGCCAGGGACGCTGGGGCCAGGTCGGGCGAGAGGTCCTCGATGTCACCGTCGGGTACCTCGGCGGTGCAGTACACCCAGCTGAACCCCCCGCCGCCCGCCAGCGCGTGCACGAGGTAGGCGTGTTCCATCTCCGTCATGTGCCTGACCAGCCCGAGCAGCGACAGGTCCGAGGGCGGCGCCGGCATCATGACAAGCTGCTCGGCGCTCAGCCCGTCGCACTTGGCCGCGAGCGCATCGCGGTGAAAGGCCAGCCAGCCAAGCAGCAGCTCTCGTTCACTGGCGTTCCCTGGCTCCGGGGCTCGCTGCACCGCCTACTCCGATCGCGATCGTCGCTTACTGACCCTTAGTCTGCCGGACCGGGAGTTGTACGCGCAGCACGGTTTGTCCCGGCTGCGTGTCGATGGTGATCTGGCCCTTGTGCCGCTCGACGATGCGCCGGCCGACCTGGTCCGCGCTGGGCCCGTCGAACAGGAAGATGTCCCGCAGGTCGTCGGCTCGCACGCTCGCGCCATTCTGTCGGCCCTGTTCGCTGAAGGCTACTGCCTGGCCGGGGATCTGGGGCCCATGTGCGCAGGCGGGACGTGGTGACGGTGTTGATACTGTCGTGCGATACGCAACCGGGGGGGTTTACGTGGCGAAGTATCTGCTCGAAGTGAACTACACCATCGACGGCATCAAGGGAGTGAAGGCCGAGGGCGGCTCGGCCCGGGTCGCCGCGGCCACGCAGCTCGTCGAGAGCCTGGGCGGCACGGTCGAGTCCTTCTACTTCGCCTTCGGCGGCAGCGACGCCTACGTCGTGGCCGACTTCGCGGACAACGTCTCCGCCGCGGCCGCGGGGCTGGCCGTCAGCGCGGGCGGCGGGGCGACGACGCGGACCGTGGTGCTTCTGACCGCGCAGGAGGTCGACGCGGCGGCCGGGAAGCAGTCGACGTACCGGCCGCCGGGGCGCTGACTGGCGGACGCGCGCTCCGGCGCAGCCGCTTGAGCGTCGCGATGTCCCGCGCCTGACCCTTCGCCTCGCCCGGCGTCTCCACCACGAACGGGACGCCGGCGGTGGCCGGATGGTGCAGCAGGTCCCAGAACGGCCGGGTGCCGAGCGTGCCCCGGCCGACGTTCTCGTGCCGGTCCCGCTTGGAGCCGCAGCAGTCCCTGGCGTCGTTGGCATGAACGAGCCGGAGCCTGCCGGGCGCGACCTGGGCCAGTTCGGCGAGCGCGGCGGCGACGCCGTCTGGCGCGGTCAGGTCGTGCCCGGCGCCGAGCAGGTGGCAGGTGTCCAGGCAGAGCCGCGCGCGGGGATGCCAGTCCAGAGTCGGGGAAGCTCCCGGGCGGCGCCGGATCGTCGTGCATCCGCTGATCATGTACTAAAATAGGGTGATGTCGGAAATACAGTTCGGCGTCAACTTCCATGCGACGGCGTCGCGGGATCAGTTCCAGCAGCTAGTACGGCGTGCCGACGAGCTCGGTTTCGATGTCCTCGCCGCCCCCGATCATCTGGGCGCAGCGGGGCCCTTCACCACCCTGGCGGCGGCCGGCACCATCAGCGACCGGCTGCGGCTGCGCACGTACGTGCTGAACGTCGGGTTCTGGAACGCGGCGCTGCTGGCCAGGGAGGTGGCCACCCTGGATCTGCTCTCGGGTGGCCGGGCCGAGCTCGGGCTCGGCGCCGGCCACATGAAAAGCGAGCACGACGACGCCAGGCTGCCGTGGCTGCCGTTCCGGCAGCGGATCCAGGCGCTGGACGACACCGCCGCGGAGGTTCGCCGCAGGCTCGCCGACCCGGCGCACGAGCCCAGGCCGGTCCAGCAGCCGGTGCCGCTGATGGTCGCGGCCATGTCGGGTCCCGGCCTGGCGGTGGCGGCGATCCACGCCGACGTGGTCGGCTTCTCGGGGCTGCGCCAGGTCCCCGGCGCCGCTCCCGGCACGTTCACGCTGGCCTCCGCCGCGGAGACGGCGGGCCGGGTGGCTGAGGTTCGCGCGCAGGCAGGCAATCGCCCGTACCGGTCCGATGTTCTCCTCCAGCACGTGGTCGTCGGCAAGCCGCCGGAGCAGGCCGCCGGGGAGATGGCGGCCGCGGTGCCCCGGCTGAGCGTGGAGGAGATACTGGACAGCCCGTTCGTGCTGTACGCGCAGGACGAGCAGGAGGCCGCCGACGAGCTCCGGCGCCGCCATGAGCGGTACGGTTTCGACAGCGTGACGGCGCATCAGCCCAGTATGGAGGCGCTGGGTCAGGTGATCGCCGCGCACCGGGGCGGCGGCAGGTGAAACGAGGGTGAATGACCCGGCTGGTAGTCAAGCTCGGCTCAAGCTCGATCGCGAGCGGAGAAGGGCTTGCCCTCGACGTGATCGCCGATCTGGTCACCCAGATCGCCGCTGCTCAGCGCGATCGCTACGAGGTCATCCTGGTCACCTCGGGTGCCGCCAGGCTGGGCAGGCGGCTGCTCGCGTTCGAGGGGCCGACCGCGCGGGCCGGGCCTGAGCTGAGCAGGCTGGTCGACGCGGTCCGGCTGACCGTGACCCAGGCGGCCGATCACGAGGGGCTGATCCGCTCGCTGGAGACCACGCTGGAGCGCTACGGCAGCGCCGACCTGGCCGGCCCGCTCGGCGTGGCCCTGGCCGCCTCGGTGGGCCAGCCGGCCCTGATGGCGCTCTACCGCCAGCTGGCCGCGGCCGTCGGCATGGAGGTCTGCCAGATCCTGCTGTCCAAGAGTGACCTGGACTCGGCCGAAGCGATGCGCGACGTCGGCGCCGTGCTGATCTCCGCCCTCCAGCAGGGCCTGCTGCCCGTGGTCAACGGGAACGACACGACCGACCCGAAGTCGGAGCTCGACAACGACCAGATCGCGGTGGCCGTCGCAGTCGCGGCGGAAGCGTCACGGCTGACCTTCCTGACCAACGTCCGCGCTGTCTACGGCGACGACGCGATGCAGGACCGGATCTCGCGCCTGACGCCCGAGGAGGCCAGGGCGATCAGGATCTCGGCGGCGGGGGAGGGCCGCGGCGGCATGCGGTCCAAGCTCAACGCCGCCGCCCGGGCCGCCTACTGCGGCGTCGAGTGCGTGATCGGGTCGGCGCGGGACGCCGACGTCGTGGCCAGGAGCCTCAGCCCGCGCGCCAGGATGGGC
>DATKQH010000034.1:0-11922 GCA_035532775.1 Streptosporangiaceae bacterium | reverse complement strand
CGCACGGCCCTTACGGCGTCGTGCCGCGAGCACTGCGCGCCCGGCACGGGTGCGCATGCGCAGCCGGAAACCGTGCGTCTTCGCGCGACGGCGATTGTTCGGCTGGAACGTGCGCTTGCTCACAGGAAACTCCAGATACGGGTGAAAGTCCTCGGGCAGCCACCAGTACGCGGCTACCGCCACAAGACAAGACTAGCGTGCGATGCGCCCTGCTGGTGGCCCGCAGGCCGCCAAGCATGCCCGCCGGGCCTAAGCATGCCGGCCCAGACAGCGCACGCACGTTAGCCTGCGCACGCACGTTATCAGTGCTGACCTCATTCTGAGCTCGCAGCCAGTTCGCCGCTGCCCAGCCGGTTGGCGCTCGCTTCTCACGAGTACCCGGCGCACGGGAGCACGAGACCCGGCGCACGGGAGGAAACCGAGGCACGGGAGGAAGATGCGCTTGTCAGAGACTGCTGCGGCGGAACCGCGATCATGGGACCTGTGTCATGACACTGGCCGTTTACCGAACGCTGTCCCCGTGCCGCGCCTAGGCTGTGGAAAGCTTCGCCGGCTTGTGTGGGCCGGCCGAGCACGGTGGTGCCATAATCTCCGGCACCGCGCCGGAACGCAGCGTTGCACATGCTGTGGAAAAACCTGTTGAACACACGTTGGGGGGCGCGAGGTGATCGGCCAGTGAGCGAACCAGACCTCGCCGAGATCTGGGCCAGGTCGCTGAACGACCTCGCCGACATGCAGATCGAGCCGTACCAGCGCGCCTGGCTCCAGCTGACCAGGCCGCTGGGCCTGGTGGAGAACACGGCTCTGATCGCGACCCCGAATGAGTTCGCCAAGGACCAGCTGGAGAACCGGCTGCGGGCGCTGATCACCAACGCTCTCTCCCGCGAGCTCGGCCGCAGCATCCAGCTCGCCGTCATCATCGACCCGGCCGTCACGGCCGCGCTGCCCTCGCCTGACGACAGCCAGTCCGCACCGGACCCGCTCGGCATCAGGATGCCGTTCGGCGCGGTCACCGATCGCTCACCCGGCATCCACTCCGCGCTCTCCCACCTCCACGGCCGGGAGGGAACCTCCGGCCGCGATACCGGCCAGCATGACGGCGCGGACGGCGGGATCACGCACCCCGGCCACGGCGGTCAGCAGGCCGGTTTCGGGATAAACCACGGCCCGCTCCCGCTCCAGCCTGGACCGGCTGGCCTGCCGCACCTGCCCGGCCAGCGGGCCACGCATGATGGCGACGGGTCGGACGGCAGCCGTGGTTCGGGCCTTCACCATGGCATCGGTTCCGGCCTCGGGTCACACCGGCAGGACCAGGGCGAGAACGGCCACCGGGGTGACGGCAGGGGCGGGCTCTCCTCGTCCGGCGGCCTGCCAGGCAACGGCGCGGCCCGACCGACGCAGACCAGGCTCAACCCGAAGTACACCTTCGAGACCTTCGTGATCGGCTCGAGCAACAGGTTCGCGCACGCCGCGGCCGTCGCCGTCGCCGAGGCCCCGGCCAAGGCCTACAATCCGCTGTTCATCTACGGCGACTCCGGGCTCGGCAAGACCCACCTGCTGCATGCCATCGGGCACTACGCGCAGAGCCTGTACCAGGGCGTTCGCGTCCGGTACGTCAGCTCGGAAGAGTTCACCAACGACTTCATCAACATGATCAGGGACGGCAAGCAGGACGGCTTCCGCCGCCGCTACCGCGACGTCGACGTCCTGCTCGTCGACGACATCCAGTTCCTGGAGAACAAGGAAGGAACCCAGGAGGAGTTCTTCCACACGTTCAACACGCTGCACAACGCGACCAAGCAGATCGTGATCTCGAGCGACCGCGCGCCGAAGCGCCTGGTCACGCTGGAAGACCGGCTGCGGAGCCGGTTCGAGTGGGGCCTGCTCACCGATATCCAGCCGCCCGAACTCGAGACCAGGATCGCGATCCTGCGCAAGAAGGCCGTGCAGGACAGGCTGAACGCCCCGCCCGAGGCGCTCGAGTACATCGCCAGCCGGATCTCGACGAACATCAGGGAACTCGAGGGCGCGCTCATCAGGGTCAGCGCGTTCGCCAGCCTGAACCGCCAGTCCGTCGACCTCCAGCTGGCCGAGTTCGTACTCAAGGACCTCATCCCGGAGGCGCAGGGACCGGAGATCACCGCCGCCACGATCATGGGCCAGACGGCGTCCTACTTCGGCCTGTCCATCGACGACCTGTGCGGCACCTCCCGGTCCCGCGTCCTCGTCACGGCCCGGCAGATCGCCATGTACCTGTGCCGGGAGCTGACCGACCTGTCGCTGCCCAAGATCGGCCAGCACTTCGGCGGACGGGATCACACCACGGTCATGCACGCCGACCGGAAGATCAGGTCCCTGATGGCCGAGCGCCGCTCGATCTACAACCAGGTCACCGAGCTCACCAACCGGATCAAGCAGCAGGCGCTGCCCAGCTGATCCGCCGAGATGGGGCGAGATCGGCCTCCACTGCCGCTAATCGCGCCAGGCCGGACGACAGTACGCACCCGAGGATCACACTCAGCGTGACCACGCACTCACACAAGCCGGACGGTTATCACTTTCCGTACACACAGGCTGTGGATGACCTTGTGGATGACCTGCGGATAGGTGGGCCAGGACTGGGACCGCGCGGGGGACAACCTGGGTCTCCGGCCTTGCCACCAGCCGCCGCGTGCACAGCCCGGCGCTCGCCCCGGCGACTTATCCACCCTGGCTGTGCACAAAATAGCCTCCCTGACCTGCGCAGACGCGGCTATCCCCAGAATCCACCACACCTATTACGACTACCACTTATCTCTTAACCAAGATCCAAAGAACCAAGTAGCGCCGCACCTGCCTGAACTCCAGGCTGGCCGAAGCCAGGGCCGCCACCCCCCGCGCAGGCTAGGCTTTCCTGAGCAATCAACGTCCCGCATGGCAGCGGTCCCTGGCCAGAACTCGCCTAGTGCCCGCCTGCTCCGCCAGGGAGTGAGAAGGAAGGCGGCTTGCCGTGCAGATCATCGTCGAACGAGATGTCTTCGCCGATGCGGTGGCCTGGACAGCGCGGGCCCTGCCCGCCAGGCCCACGGTCCCCGTCCTGGCCGGAATGCGGCTGCACGCCCAGGGCGGCGAGCTGACGCTCTCCAGCTTCGACTACGACGTCTCCGCCCTCGCCAAGATCCCGGCCGATACCCAGGCGCCTGGTAGCGCCCTCGTCTCAGGCCGCCTGCTCGCCGAGATCAGCAGGAGCCTGCCCGGCCGCCCGGTGCAGATCAATTCCGACGGCGGTCGCGCCGTCCTCGTCTGCGGCAGCGCTACGTTCAACCTGCTGACCATGCCCGAGGACGAGTACCCGGCGCTGCCCGAGATGCCGCCCGCGGCCGGCACGGTCGGCAGCGACGCGTTCGCCACGGCCGTGAGCCAGACGGCGGTCGCGGCCGGGCGGGACGACACCCTGCCGTCCCTGACCGGCGTGCGGATCGAGATCGAGGGCGACATCCTCACACTGATCTCCACCGACCGGTACCGGCTCGCCGTCCGCGAGCTGCGCTGGACTCCGGCCCGCCCGGAACTGTCCGCCGCCGTGCTCGTCCCCGCCAAGGCGCTGACCGACACGGCCCGCTCGCTGACCACGGCCGCCGAGGTGTCGATCGCCCTCGCGCTGCCCGGCGGGGAAGCGGCGGCCGGCCAGCCCGGCGGGGAAGCGGCGGCCGGCCAGCCCGGCGCGGGCCAGTACGGTGCTGGTCAGTACGGGGGCGGCGACGGCATGATCGGGTTCGAGGCCGCCGGCCGCCGCTCCACCACGCGGCTGCTGAGCGGCGAGTTCCCGCGCTACCGCACCCTGCTGCCCGCTACGGTCAGCGCGACCGCCGAGGTATCGACCAGCCTGCTCGCGGAGTCCGTCCGCCGGGTCGCCCTGGTCGCCGAGCGCAACACGGCCGTCAGGCTCAGCTTCAGCTCCGGTCAGCTCACGCTGGAGGCCGGGACCGGAGACGAGGCGCAAGCCGACGAGGTCATCGAGGCCAGCTTCGACGGCGACGACCTGACGATCGCCTTCAACCCGAACTACCTTCTCGACGGCCTGGCCGCGATGGACAGCGACACCACCAGGATCGCATTCACCGAGCCGGGCAAGCCGGCCCTGCTGACCGGCAAGCCGGGACCAGACGGCAGCCCGGACTACCGCTACCTGCTGATGCCGTTCCGCCTCAACAGCTGAGCACAGCACAGCTGAGACCGGCCGCGCAGCCGAGACCGGCTGAACAGCTGAGGCCCGCTGCGGGAAAGACTCCGGAAGCCGGACCGATCCAGGCCGACGGCGGGAGGGGTTAGTCTGCCAGGAGTGCACGTGGCCAGGCTCGCCCTCACCGACTTCCGCTGCTACGAGTCAGCGGACGTCACTCTTGCTCCTGGCGTGACCACCTTCACCGGCCCCAACGGGGCGGGCAAGACCAACCTGATCGAGGCCGCCTACTACATCGCGACGTTCGGCAGCCACCGGGTCGCGGCCGACGCCGCCATGATCAGGTCGGGATCCGACCGGGCGATCCTGCGGGCCTCGGTCCGGTCGGCCGGCAGGGACAGCCTGGTCGAGATCGAGCTCAACCCCGGCCGGGCCAACCGGGTCAGGCTCAACCGGGCCCCGCTGAGCAGGCCGCGCGAAGCGCTCGGCACCCTGCGGTGCGTGCTGTTCGCGCCCGAGGACCTCGCGATCGTGAAGGGTGACCCGGCGGAGCGCCGCCGTTACCTCGACGACCTGCTGGTGGCCAGCCGCCCGCGGTACGCCGCGGTCAGGGCCGACTACGAGCGGGTGGTGAAGCAGCGCAGCGCCCTGCTCAAATCGGCCCGGGCGGCCGGGCGCGCCGAGGCCGCCGGCCTCGAGGTCTGGGACGAGCAGCTGATCACCCACGGCACCGAGCTCACCGCCGGCCGGCTCAGGCTCACCGCCGCGCTCCGCCCGCTGATCACGGCGCGCTATGACGACGTGTCCGGCGGCTCGCGCGGCGCGTCGATCAGCTACCGGCAGGGCTCGGAGCGGTCCGCGGTGTTCGACCCCGAGCCCGAGCCGGCCAAGCTGGCCCAGATGATGCGCGACTCGCTCGAGCGACTGCGCCGGGCCGAGCTCGAGCGCGGCGTCTGCCTGGTCGGCCCGCACCGGGACGAGGTCGAGCTGCGGATCGGCGACCTGCCAGCCCGCGGATACGCTAGTCACGGCGAGTCCTGGTCGCTGGCGCTGGCCCTGCGGCTCGCCGCCTTCGGGCTGCTGCGGGCCGACGGCGAGGACCCGGTCCTGATGCTCGACGACGTGTTCGCCGAGCTGGACACGGGCCGCCGGGACCGGCTTGCCGAGCTGGCGGGCGATGCCGAGCAGGTGCTGGTCACCGCGGCGGTGGCAGCCGACGTGCCGCTGTGCCTGGCCGGGACCGGCTACACCGTCGCGAACGGGGTGATCGACGATGCCACCTGAGCGCCCCGCCGGCCAGGCCGGACAGCCGCGCCGGCGGCCGTCCGGCCAGGCCGATCCCGCAGATGCCGACCGAGCTGCGCTGGCGGCCGACGCCCTGGCCAGGGCAAAGGCCGACGCCGCGGCGAGAGGAAGCCGCCCGTCGGCACCAGCTGGGGACAATTTTGCGCAACGAAAAAACAGCCCGGGACTGCCGGCAGCAGGCCAGCAGGCCAGGCGCCAGCGCCGGGATGACCCGGCAGTGCTGGGCGCCGCGATCGACGGCCTGATCGCCGAGACCGGCTGGGAACTCGCCGTGGCAACCGGGTCGGTCTTCGGCCGCTGGGCGCAGATCGTCGGGCCTGACCTGGCCGCGCACACGGCGCCGGACGGTCTGGCCGACGGCGAGCTGACGGTGATCGCGGATTCGACGGCGTGGGCCACGCAGCTGCGGCTGCTCGCGGCCGAGCTTGTCCGCAAGCTGAACGCCGAGCTCGGGGATGGCGCGGTGCGGCGGGTGAAGGTGCGCGGGCCCGGGAGTCAGGCGCGCCGGCCAGGCGAGTGGCGGGTCCGCGGCTGTCGGGGCCCGCGCGACACCTACGGCTGACGGGCGGAGTCTGGGCGAATCGCGGGCACCCGTACGGCTGAGGCTGGGGGTGCGAGCAGGTAAAATAGGTAAGCGTACAGGGACAGCCGCAGTCGGGGAAGAGCCGTTGCCACCGGTGCGCATGTCCCGCTTTCAGGAGGAGCGAACCGTTTGTCTTACGACGCACGCTCAATCACGGTCCTTGAGGGTCTGGAGGCGGTTCGCAAGCGCCCGGGCATGTATATCGGCTCGACTGGCGAACGCGGACTGCACCACCTGGTCCAAGAGGTTGTCGACAACGCTGTCGACGAGGCGCTGGCCGGATACTGCGACCAGATCGACGTGACCCTGCTCGCCGACGGCGGAGTCCGGGTAGTCGACAACGGCCGGGGCATACCGGTCGATAACCACCCGGTGGAGAACCGGCCGGCCGTCGAGGTCGTGCTGACGACTCTGCACGCGGGCGGCAAGTTCGACGGCAAGTCCTACGCGGTCTCCGGCGGCCTGCACGGCGTCGGCGTCTCCGTCGTCAACGCGCTGTCCGCCCGGCTCGACATCGAGATCCGCAAGGACGGGAATGTCTGGCGGCAGTCTTACGCGGCCAGCGAGCCCACCGGTCCGCTCGTCAAGGGCGAACCAACGGACCAGACCGGCACAATCGTCACGTTCTGGCCCGATGACAAGATCTTCGAGACCACGGCGTGGAGCTTCGAGACGCTGTCGCGGCGGCTGCAGGAGATGGCGTTCCTCAACCGGGGCCTGGCCATCAACCTGACTGACGAGCGGCCCGACCACATGAACGGCGAGCCGCACAGGGTCAGCTACCGCTACGACGGCGGCATCGCCGACTTCGTGCGGTACCTGAACGCGTCCAAGGAGGCCGCGCACGGCTCGGTCATCGAGTTCGGGGACGAGGCACCGGGGATCTCGGCCGAGATCGCGATGCAGTGGAGCGGCTCCTACGCCGAGTCGGTGCACACGTTCGCGAACACGATCAACACGGCGGAGGGCGGCACCCACGAGGAAGGGTTCCGCTCGGCGCTGACGTCGATCATCAACAGGTACGCGCGCGAGCAGAAGCTGATCAGGGAGAAGGACGAGAACCTCACCGGCGATGACATCCGCGAGGGACTGACCGCGATCATCCACGTCAAGCTCGCCGAGCCGCAGTTCGAGGGCCAGACGAAAACCAAGCTCGGCAACACCGAGGCCAGGTCGTTCGTCCAGAAAGTCTGCAACGACCACCTGCGCGACTGGTTCGAGCGCAACCCGGGCGAGGCCAAGTCCATCGTGATCAAGGCCACCCAGGCGGCGCGGGCCAGGATCGCGGCCCGGCACGCCAGGGATCTCACCCGCAAGAGCGCCATGGGGGGCGCCGGCCTGCCCGGCAAGCTGTCGGACTGCCAGTCGGGCGATCCGGCGATCTGCGAGATCTACGTCGTAGAGGGTGACTCGGCCGGCGGCTCGGCCAAGGGCGGCAGGGACCCGATGTTCCAGGCCATCCTGCCGATCCGCGGCAAGATCCTGAATGTCGAGAAGGCCAGGATCGACCGGGTGCTGAAGAACAACGAGGTGCAGTCGCTGATCGCGGCGCTGGGCACCGGCATCCACGACGACTTCGACATCGCCAAGCTCAGGTACCACAAGATCATCCTGATGGCCGACGCCGACGTGGACGGGCAGCACATCACGACGCTGCTGCTGACCCTGCTGTTCCGGTTCATGAAGCCGCTGATCGAGGCCGGGCACGTGTACCTGGCCCAGCCGCCGCTGTACAAGATCAAGTGGGAGGGCCGCAACGTCACGCCCGGCTACGCCTACTCCGACCGGGAGCGCGATGCGGTGATCGAGGCGGGCATAGCCGAGGGGCGCAAGGACCCGCGGCCGCGGGACGGCATCCAGCGGTTCAAGGGCCTCGGCGAGATGAACGCCACCGAGCTGTGGGACACCACCATGGACCCGGCGCGGCGGGTGCTGCGGCTGATCACGGTCGATGACGCGGCCCAGGCCGACGAGCTGTTCAGCGTGCTGATGGGCGAGGACGTGGAGGCCAGGCGTGCGTTCATCCAGCGCAACGCCAAGGACGTCCGTTTCCTCGACATCTAGCTGCCCTGGCCGACGGCGCCGCTGGCGCGCCGCCGCCGGCTGCACCACCGACTGGTTTTAATGATCGCGGCCGATTCTCAGTCACTGTGACTGAGGGGAGTCCGCGATCATGGTGAAGGAGAGACGCATGAGCGAGCCGGCGGGGCGCGGTGCCGCCTGGACTGAGGAGCGAGGGACGAGGGACGAGGGACGGCGGCGCCTGAAGGCGCCCCAGAGGCGAGCGGGGGGCACAGCATGAGCGTGGACACGCCGCAGGCGCCGCCGGAGGAGCCGGGCGGCCGGCTTGAGCCGGTCGACATCCAGGTCGAGATGCAGCGCAGCTACATCGACTATGCGATGTCGGTCATCGTCGGCCGCGCCCTGCCCGACGTCCGCGACGGGCTCAAGCCCGTGCACGTCCGCGTCCTGTACGCGATGTACGACGGCGGCTACCGGCCCGACCGCGGCTTCTTCAAGTGCTCGCGCGTTGTCGGTGACGTCATGGGCCAGTACCACCCGCACGGGGACTCGGCCATCTACGACGCTCTGGTCCGGCTCGCCCAGCCGTGGTCGATGCGGATGCCGCTCATCGACGGGCAGGGCAACTTCGGCTCGCCGGGCAACGACCCGCCTGCCGCGATGCGGTACACCGAGTGCCGTCTCGCCCCGCTGGCGATGGAGATGCTGCGGGACATCGACAAGGACACGGTCGATTTCCGGCCGAACTACGACGGCCGGTCGGCCGAGCCGGTCGTGCTGCCCGCGCGGTTCCCCAACCTGCTCGTCAACGGCTCGGAGGGGATCGCGGTCGGGATGGCCACCAAGATCCCGCCGCACAACCTGCGCGAGGTCACCGAGGGCGTGCAGTGGTACCTGGACAACTTCGACACCAGTGACGAGGACCTGCTCGAGGCGCTGATCCAGCGGATCAAGGGACCGGACTTCCCGACCTACGGCCAGATCGTTGGCCGACGCGGCATCCTGGATGCCTACCGGACCGGGCGCGGGTCGATCACAATGCGGGCCGTCGTCGACGTCGAAGAGGACCGCAAGGGCCGGACCTGCCTGGTCGTGAGCCAGCTGCCCTATCAGGTCAACCCGGACAACCTGGCCTACAAGATCGCTGAGCTGGCCAAGGACAACCGCGTCTCCGGCATCGCGGACGTGCGCGACGAGAGCAGCGGCCGGACCGGCCAGCGCCTGGTCATCGTCCTCAAGCGCGACGCCGTGGCCAAGGTCGTGCTGAACAACCTCTATAAGCACACCCAGCTCCAGGAGACGTTCGGCGCGAACATGCTGGCGCTGGTCGACGGGGTGCCGCGGACGCTGCGCCTGGACCAGATGATCCGGTACTGGGTCACCCACCAGGTCGAAGTCATCGTGCGGCGGACCAGGTACCTGCTGCGCAAGGCACAGGAGCGGGCTCACATCCTGAGCGCGCTGATCAAGGCCATCGACCAGATCGACGCCGTGATCGCGCTGATCAGGGCGAGCGAGTCGGCCGCCGTCGCGCAGCAGGGCCTGATGGAGCTGCTGGAGATCGACGAGATCCAGGCCAGGGCGATCCTGGACATGCAGCTGCGCAAGCTGGCCGCGCTCGAGCGGCAGCAGCTGATCGACGAGCACGACGAGCTGATGGCGCAGATCGCCGACTACGAGGCGATCCTGGCCTCCCCCGAGCGGCAGCGGCAGATCATCGGTACCGAGCTCGGCGAGATCACGGCGAAGTACGGCAACGACCGCCGCACCGAGCTGGTCGCCTACGACGGCGAGGTCTCGATGGCCGACCTCATCGCCGAGGAGGACGTGGTCGTCACGATCACGCGCGGCGGCTACGCCAAGCGGACCAAGACCGACCTGTACCGGGCGCAGCGGCGCGGCGGCAAGGGCGTCCGCGGCGCGCAGCTGCGGACCGACGACATCGTCGAGCACTTCTTCGTCACCTCGACGCACCACTGGATCCTGTTCTTCACGAACAAGGGGCGGGTGTACCGGGCCAAGGCCTACGAGCTGCCGGAAGCGGCGCGCGATGCCAGGGGCCAGCACGTGGCGAACCTGCTGGCGTTCCAGCCGGACGAGCGGATCGCCGAGGTGCTCGCGCTCCAGGACTACGAGGTCGCTCCGTACCTGGTGCTGGCCACGGCGTCCGGGCTGGTGAAGAAGTCGCGGCTGAGCGAGTTCGACTCCTCGAGGCAGGGCGGCATCATCGCGATCAACCTGCGTGAGGACGACGAAGTGATCGCCGCCAGGCTAGTCTCGCCCGACCAGGATCTGCTGCTGGTCAGCCGGCATGCGCAGGCGATCAGGTTCCACGCCAGCGACGACGTGCTGCGGCCGATGGGACGGGCCACCTCGGGTGTCATCGGGATGCGGTTCACCAACAGTGACCAGCTGCTCGGCATGCACGTGGTGGAGGTCGGCACGGACGCGGACGTCCTCGTCGCCACGGGCGGTGGCTACGCGAAGCGCACGCCCGCCGATCAGTACCCGGTCAAGGGCCGGGGCGGCCTCGGTGTCGTCACCGCCCGGATCGTGGAGGCCCGCGGCGAGCTGATCGGTGCGCTGATGGTGGGACCGGATGACGAGGTGTTCGCGATCACGTCGGCCGGCGGCGTGATCAGGACGACCGCGGCGGAGATCAAGCAGTCTGGCCGTCAGACGATGGGCGTCCGGCTGGTGAACCTCGCCTCTGGCCAGACGCTGGTCGCGATCGCGCGCAATGCGGAGGAGCCGGAGAGCGCACTGGAGGAAGCCGAGGCGGATGACGCGGGCGTGGATGACGCGGGCGTGGATGACTCCGGGCCGGATGTCTCCGAGCCTTCCGAGCCTTCCGAGCCTTCCGAGCCTTCCGGGCCTTCCGACGCCGAGGAGGGACCCGATGAGGCGGCTGATGACGAGGCAGACTCCTGACCGGCCCGGCGCCGGCGCGGGCCTGTGAACTGCGTCGATGCCGAGAAAGACCGCACGAGAGTGCCGCCGCGGGTAGATGCTGCCAGTAACCTGGCTCATCACGGCAACTATTCGGCCAATTGGGACGTCAGACTGGGTGTCACGATTGTGGCGATCGGGCTATCAAGGCCCAGGCATAGCTAGTGGCGGATAATGTCGTTGCTAGCGACTTCACAGGAGGACGGGTGGACAAGCAGGCGGATCCAGTAGCGCAGCTGGCCGATGAGGCGGGCGACGCTGCTCCTAAGCTGGACACGACCCTCCGCAAGTCGAGCATGGCCAAGGCGGACCCCGGCAAGAACTCAGCCAGCTCGGCGAGCGCGAGCTCGTCTGGCGCCGCAGACCAGTCCGAGCAGAAATCACCGTCGGCCGAGACGTCAGATTCGGCGGCGGCTGTCCCGGCCGAGGCTAAGGCCGTTCCGGCTGATGCGAAGACCGTCCAGGCGAAGACTGCCCAGGCCGAGTCCAGGAACGGCTCGTCATCGTCAGATGCGGCCAAGCCGCCATCCTTCGCCAAGTCAGGCGACAGCAGCCGCTCAGACGTAACGGTTCCCAGGGATTCAGTGTGGGCCGCAGCCGAGGTAAAATCAGCAGCTAACGGGACTGCCGACGTGATCGCGGGCCCCGAGAGCGCGGCCACGGCAAGCGGAACTGCGGATGCCGGCGATCCGCCGACGCAGGTGAGCACGGCGAAGTCCGGCAGCACGCCGAGCCCCGGCGGCGAGGCGAGTTCTGGCAGCGCGGCAAAGCCCGGCGCTGATCATGGCGCGGAGGAGAGCACGTCCACGCTGGCCGCTGCCGCCCTGGCGCGCGAGCTGACCGGCGCAGGGTTCGCCAGCCCGGGGTTCGCGAGCCCGGGGTTCGCGAGCCCGGGGTTCGC
>DATKQH010000033.1:0-4051 GCA_035532775.1 Streptosporangiaceae bacterium | reverse complement strand
AGGACACCGCGCTGGTCTTCGGCCAGATGGACGAGCCGCCGGGCACCAGGCTGCGGGTCGGCCTGTCCGCGCTGACCATGGCCGAGTACTTCCGCGACGTGCAGAAGCAGGACGTGCTGCTGTTCATCGACAACATCTTCCGGTTCACCCAGGCCGGCTCGGAGGTCTCCACGCTGCTCGGCCGGATGCCATCGGCCGTCGGCTACCAGCCGACCCTGGCCGACGAGATGGGCCAGCTGCAGGAGCGGATCACCTCGACCCGCGGCCACTCGATCACCTCGATGCAGGCGATCTACGTGCCAGCCGATGACATCACCGACCCGGCGCCGCACACTACCTTCGCCCACCTGGACGCCACCACCGTGCTCTCCCGCGCCATCACGGAGAAGGGGATCTTCCCCGCGGTGGACCCGCTGGACTCGAGCTCGCGGATCCTGGACCCCAAGTACGTGGGCCAGGAGCACTACGACGTCGCCCGCGAGGTGCAGCGGATGCTGCAGCGGTACAAGGAGCTTCAGGACATCATCGCCATCCTGGGCATCGACGAGCTGTCCGAGGAAGACAAGGTCACGGTCCAGCGGGCCAGGCGGATCGAGCGGTTCCTGTCGCACCCGATGTACGTGGCCGAGCAGTTCACCGGCCAGCCAGGTGAGTTCGTGACGCTGGAGGAGACCATCTCCTCGTTCAAGGCGATCACCGAGGGCAAGTACGACCACGTCCCCGAGCAGGCGTTCTTCATGTGCGGCGGGATCGAGGATGTCGAGCGCAAGGCCAAGGAGCTGGAGCGGTCATGACGGAGTCATGCAGAGCCAGCACCATGACGGAGTTGTGCGAGGCGGCACAGTGACCCTGCGAGTGATGCTGGTCGTCCCCGAGGGCGAGGTCTGGGCGGGCAACGCCGACCGGGTCATCGCCAAGACGCTCGACGGCGACATCGGCGTGCTGACCGGCCACACCCCGGTGCTCGGCATCCTGGCGCCCGGCAGCGTCGTGCGGATCCTGCCCGAGGGCACTGCCGCGAGCGGCTGGCTCCAGGCGGCGGTCGGCGGCGGCTTCCTCTCGGTGGCCGATGACCAGGTGTCGATCCTGGCCCGTGAGGCCGTCCTGGGCGCCGACGTCGACAAGTCCGCGGCGCGGGCCGGCCTGGACGAGGCGCGTGGTGCCGCGGGCGGCGACCAGGGTGACCAGGCAGCTCAGGCGAACTACTATGCCGCGCAGCTGCGGGCGGCGGGCGAGGAAGCCTAGCGCTCGCCGCCCGGCTTCCACAGCAGGTCGCCGCCGGGCTCGTTGGCGACTCGGGTGAGGATGAACAGCAGGTCGGAGAGCCGGTTCAGGTACTGGACCGCGAGCAGGTTCATCGTCTCGCCGTGCACCTCGACCGCCGCCCATGCCGTCCGCTCGGCGCGCCGCACGACTGTCCTGGCGACGTGCAGCATGGCGCTGCCCTTCGTGCCGCCCGGCAGCACGAAGCTGCGCAGCGTCGGCAGTGACTCGTTGTAGGAGTCGCACGCCTGCTCTAGTCCGGTGATGTAGCTCGCGTCGATCCGCAGCGGCGGATAGGCAGGATCGGGTGCGACCGGGTTGCAGAAGTCGGCACCGACGTCGAAGAGCTCGTTCTGAATCCGGATCAGGAGGGCAGTGACGTCGTCAGCCAGCTCGCCGGCGGTGACCGCCACGCCGATGGCGCTGTTCGCCTCGTCGACGTCGGCGTAGGCCGCCAGGCGCAGGTCAGTCTTGGGCGCGCGGCTGAAGTCGCCGAGCGCGGTCGTGCCGTCATCGCCGGTCTTCGTGTAGATCCGGGAGAGCACGACGGGAGTTTCAGTTCGTTCCTTCGGCATGGGATCCACCGTAGCGGCCAGGCCGGCCGCCAGGCCAGGCGGCACGGAGCGACGCGCCCAAGGCGGGCTATTCACAAATCGAGCACGATATGGCATCATTGGACTACGTAGAGTAATCACCACGGGTGATCTCGCGGGGTCTGCGGGTCAGGTCGGATCCGCTGACCAGGCGAAGTCACCCTGCCAGGTCAGCTGACGGCCTGGTTACGAGCAAGTTGGCTGGTCCCGCTGACAGCCGCAGCCAGCTCGCAGGGCCATCGCCTCCCCGGCGGTCACGGGGGCCCGCCGGGTGCTGCGGACGGTCCTCAAGCGCGCTCTCGGTCGCCAGGCCGGGAGCGCGTCTGGCTGCTGCAGCCAATAGTCCGGCGCTAGGTGTACGAACTAGTATGGTTTGTTCATTAGTACGGACTTGGCGGGGAGCGGCCGTGTACGACTACGTGATCGTTGGCGCGGGCAGCGCGGGGTGTGTGCTAGCCGGCCGCCTGTCGGAGAACCCGTCGGTGAGCGTCCTGCTGCTCGAGGCCGGCCCGCCCGACACCGCCGACGAGATCCACATCCCCGCCGCGTTGAACCTGCTGTTCCAGAGCAGCTACGACTGGGGCTTCCGTACCGTTCCGCAGGACCGGGCGGCCGGGCAGTCGGTGTACTGGCCGCGCGGCCGGGTCGTCGGCGGCTCGTCGTCGATCAACGCCATGATCTATATCCGCGGCAACAAGCACGACTACAACACCTGGCGCGACGAGTACGGCTGTGACGGTTGGGGCTATAACGACATACTTCCGTACTTCATCCGGGCGGAAGGCAACGCGCGCGGCTCGTCCGCCTACCACGGCGGATCCGGGCCCCTGTCGGTCGTCGACCCGAAGTTCAAGTCGCCGTCCACCTCGGCGTTCGTCGAGTCAGCGGTGAATGTCGGCGCGGTTGCCAACCCCGACTTCAACGGCCAGGACCAGGACGGCGTCGGCTTCTACCAGGTGACGCAGAAGGAGGGCAGGCGCTGGTCGGCGGCCGACGCGTACCTGCACCCGGCGCAGGGCCGGCCGAACCTGACCGTGCGGACCGACGCGCTGGTGACCTCGGTCGTGATCGAGGGCGGCCGTGCCGTCGGAGTCCGGTACCTGCACCGGGGTACCGAGCACCTGGCGCGGGCCGAGGCCGAGGTCATCCTGTCCGGCGGCGCGGTCAACAGCCCGCAGCTGCTGATGCTGTCCGGCATCGGACCGGCAGACCACCTGCGCGAGCACGGCATTCCCGTGGTCGCCGACATCGCGGGGGTGGGCGCGAACCTGTCTGACCACCCCATCGTCACCGCGATCTGGTCGACGCCGAAGGTCCGCAGCCTGGCCGAACTCGCCGGCCCGAGGAACCTGCTGCGCTGGCAGCTCACCCATTCCGGGCCGATGACGACCAACCTCGCCCAGGCCGGCGGCTTCGCCAGGAGCGATGCGGGCCTTCCTGCGCCTGACATCCAGTGGCACGCTCTGCCGGTGCCGTTCCGCGACGGCGGCCTGGCCGACCCGACGGACCGCGGCATGTCGGTCCTGGTGACGCTGGTCGACGTGGGCAGCCGCGGCCGGATCTCGCTGCGCAGCGCCGACCCGCGGCACCGGCCGCTGATCGATCCCGCTTACCTGTCCGACCCGGCCGATCTGGAGGCGCTGGTCAGGGGCGTGGCGATGGTCAGGCAGATCGCCGACGCGAAGCCGCTGCGCAAGATGTGGGCGGCCGAGGAGGCGCCGGGAGCTGACCTGCGCAGCGACGCGGATATCCGTGACTTCGTCCGTCGCGACGTGACGACGATCTACCACCCGGTCGGCACCTGCTCGATGAGCGGCGAGTCCCAGCTGGACGCGAGCAGGCTGGCCGGTGTCGTCGACACCGAACTGCGCGTCAGGGGCGTGGAAGGACTGCGCGTGGTCGACGCGTCGGTCATGCCGACCGTCCCGCGCGGCAACACCAACGCGCCCACGATCGCGGTGGCCGAGCGGGCCGCCGACATGATCTCGGGCCGGGCCCCGCTGGCCGCCGTCGAGCCCGCCGACCTCCTCCTCACCACCGCCAGCTAGCCGGTCGGCGGGCGCCTCCAACGACATCGGCGGACCGTTGATGCTGCTATAGCGACATCAACGGTCCGCCGATGCTGTTCGGAGCGCGGAGCGCCGGAGCGCGGAGCGCCGGAGCGCGGAGCGCCGGGGTGGGGTGCGTTGGGAGCG
>DATKQH010000032.1:0-3559 GCA_035532775.1 Streptosporangiaceae bacterium | reverse complement strand
TTATACGACGAATGACCGGTCAGGTAGCTGGCGAATCCGTCCAGCACGCCCCGGTCGACGGCGGGATTGATGTACGGGTGCGCGACCACGCCGCTGCACGGCGAGGTGTAGACGGCGTTCCACCCGTTGTCCGGGGCGGGCGTGTAGGTGGGCGCGTTGCCCGGCAGCTCGACGTCCATCCACACCACCGGGTAATTCTCCGTGCCGTGGATGTCGGCGAGCGCCCGCGCCGCCTGCCGCTGGCCCCAGGCGGTCGCCTCCGCGACGGTCCCGTCATAGGTCGGGTCGACACCGGGCCCGGCCATGAACCAGTAGGCGGCGGTGCCGACACCCTTGTGGTACCTGGTGAAGTTGGTGGCGGCCTGGCTGAAGTTCGTGGCCGACCAGACCAGCTGGCCGTGGCAGCCCTGCCAGTGCGCCCAGTTTCCGACCATGCCGACGTACCCGCCGTAGTTGCCGCCGATGACCGGCTCGAGATAGGGACCGGTTCCGGTGACCGGCATCTGCCTGCTGTCGGTGCCGTACCAGAATCCCGGCGGTGTGTCGCCCGCGCTGACGGCGGGCGCACTGGCCGCCGCGGAAAGCGGCAGCACCACCGCCGCGCCGGCCACCGCCAGGAGCAGGCGGGACACAACCGATCCGGACGCGAGCCTGCCGAGCATGTCCGCCACCTCCAGAGCCGGCCAGCGGGCTGCCGGCCACCGCCTGGCGAGCAACCCGCTGAACTCCATTGTCACCCCTCCGGGCGGTGGTCAGGCCACCCAAATGAGGAGAGAAGCTCCGATATTACGCAATCCCACGGGGCTGGTGTCAGCCCGAAGGTTCGCTGGGCCGCGGAGGAGTCCATGACGAAGTCCTCGGCGAACTGGTAGCGGGTCTCGGCGAGTTCGCGCATCAGCGGCGAGAACAGCCCGGCCGCCCGGAGCACGGCCGACGGGACGGCTCGGACGGGCACCGGCTTCAGGCCCGCTACCCGGGCGATGGGTTGCCTGTCCCGTTTGCCTGTCCCGTTGCCTGTCCCGTGCCTGTCCCGTTCACGTCCATGTCACCGCTCCGCTGTCTCCGTCGCTCGCGCCTGTCGCGCAGTTTGGTGCTCTCATTCGCGAGCACCGCTCTCTTCTCCCAGCATGTTTCTGCGCGAGGCTGACGTCAAGAGCGCCGCTCTATTTTGTTGCTCATGCTCTTGTTTCGTGCCAGGATACTGGAATGAGTACACGTGTTCCTGCCGCGGGTCCCGCGGATGCCGCTGCCGTGCCGTCGGCGCCGCGCACCGCCCGTGACCGGGTCCGGGCCGAGATCACCAGCGAGATCCTCGACGCCGGCCGCCGGCATCTGGCCACCGACGGCGCGGCCGCGCTGAGCCTGCGTGCGATCGCGCGCGAGCTGGGGATGGCGTCGTCGGCGGTCTACCGTTACGTCGCGAGCCGGGACGAACTGCTGACCAGGCTGATCATCGACGCCTACGACTCGCTGGGCGCGGCGGCCGAATCCAGGCAGGCCGCCGCCGGCCGCAGTGATCTACCCGGCCGGTTCTCGGCAGTCTGCCGGGCGGTCAGGGACTGGGCCCTGGCCAATCCGAACGAGTACGCACTGATCTACGGCTCGCCCGTGCCCGGATACGTCGCGCCGGCCGACACGATCGGGCCAGCCAGCCGGGTGTCGGACCTGCTGGTCCAGATCCTGGCCGATGCCGCGGCGCGGGGCATCGGGGTTCGGGCCGCGACCCGCGGCGAGCTCAGCCAGGCGGGCCGGGCGGCGCTGGCGCCGGTCCTCGCGGTGCTGCCGCCGGAAGTGACCGACACGGCCATCCAGGCCGGCCTGATGGTGTGGGCCGGCCTGCTCGGGACCGTGTCGCTCGAGCTGTTCGGCCAGTTCCAGAACGTCATCGGCGAGAAGCCCGGCGACCGCGACGCCTACTTCGCCGAGTGCGTCAGCCGCTGGGCCGCCCAGCTCGGCATCGGCTAAGGCCAGCGCATGGCGACCCCGCCGACGCCCGCCAGATCCTGCTTCGCCGCGGGTTCGCGCTGGAGTACGTGACCCTCGGCTGGAACGTGGTTGGCATCGTCGTGCTCGGCTGCGCGGCGATCACCGCGAGGTCCGTCGCGCTGGCCGGCTTCGGCCTCGACTCGCTGATCGAGATCGGCGCGTCGACGGTCGTCATCTGGGAGCTGTCGGGAGCCGGCATCGACCGTCAGCGCCGGGCGCTGCGCCTGATCGGCGCCGCGTTCGCGGCGCTCGCCGTCTACCGGGCCGTCCAGTCGACCTGGGTGCTGGCCGCCGGTTTCCGGCCCCGGCACTCGGCGGCCGGCATTGCCTGGGCCGCGATCACGGCTGCGGTCATGTTCGCCCTCGCCTACGGCAAGTCCCGCACCGGCCGGGCCCTCGGCAACCCCGTCCTGGTCACCGAGGGCCGGGTGACCCTGGTCGACGGCATCCTGGCCGCCGCGGTGCTGGCCGGCCTGCTGCTCAACGCCGTCGCCGGCTGGTGGCAGGCCGACCCGGCGGCCGGTTACGTCCTCGTCTACTACGCGGTCAGGGAATGCCGGCAGATCCTCCGAGATCAGCGCTCGTCGTACTCGTCATGACGGTGGAACCATGACATATCACTTTATAGGCTGCCAGCTTGCCGATGCCGGCTCGCGATATCGCTGCCAGCGCGACGTCGTGATGCTCGAGGTGAGCACGGATCCCGTCGAAGCCGTCGGCCACAGAGGAGCACATCGGGCAGCCCTCGGTCCAGTGCGGGCCGAACATGAAGGGGTACACCACCAGCTGGGACCGGCCGCTGAAGAGGTCTCGCAGGGATACCTCCCCGTCCTCAATGCCGAACCGGTGCTCCTTCCCGACCGGTACCCACGGCAGCTGCTGGCGCTGCCTGGCAAGCTCGTCGCCGCGGCGGGTCAGCTCCTTCTCGGCCTTGAGCAGGTCGAGCCGGGCCGCCCGCCATTCCTCGCGCGTGCCGACCGGGTGACCAGACCTGGAGTTCCTCCTCTGAGATTCCGGCGTGCATCGTGCACATCCGCTACCCGTATAGAGACAGGCCAGGCGGCGAACTCATCGCTGTCACGGAATCAGGGCGAGACGTCGAGCTCGGGCGAGAGCCCGAAGCGGCGGTGCACCGCCGGATCGAGGAACCCGGCCAGCTCGGCGATCCGGCCGCCGCGCAGCGTGACGACGTTGATCGCGCTCAGCCGGAACGGCGTGCCAGGCTCCAGCCAGACCGGCTCGCTGACCGGATCGCCCAGGTCGTACACGTCGGTCGGCGGCGGACCGTAGTCGGCGGAGAGCAGCCGCGGTCGGCGTCTCGCCGCCAGCCGCAGGCAGGCATTGGTCGCGATCCGGTAGAGCCAGGTGCGCAGCGAGCTCCGTCCCTCGAACCCGGCCAGCCCGCGCCACGCGCCGGCCAGCGTGTCCTGCAGCGCGTCGTCGGCGTCCTGCACCGAGCCAAACATCCGGTAGCAGTACGCGTGCAGCCCGGCCCGGTGCGCAGCTACCAGCCGCTCGAACGCGGCGGTGTCCGCGCCTGATCAGCTCGAGGTCATCGGGGTCAGCCGTCAAG
>DATKQH010000031.1:0-35356 GCA_035532775.1 Streptosporangiaceae bacterium | reverse complement strand
GTTGCGCTGTACGCACTCGTGCCCGGCCCGGCGAACAGCCCGGCGACCGACGCGGTGTTGACGACGTGGCCCTCACCCTGCTCGATCAGGTGCGGCACGAACGACCGGATCCCGTGGACGATGCCATACAGGTTGACGCCGACGACCCACCGCCACGCCGGCAGCGGGATCTGCCAGGCAGGGCCGCCGCTGCTGACGCCGGCGTTGTTGCACAGGACATGGACAGCGCCGAACCGATCAAGCGTCGCGGCGGCCAGGGCGTCGACAGCCTCGGCGTCGCTGACATCGGTGACGGCGAACGCCACGTCCACGCCCTCGTCCGCGAGAGCGGACGCCGCGCCGGCCACCGCCGGGCCCTCCACATCGGCCATCATGACCCGCATCCCGTCCGCTCCGAGACGACGGCTCAGTGCCAGGCCGATTCCGCTGGCCGCACCGGTGACCACGGCGACCTTTCCTGCGAGTTCCTTCATGACCAGCCTTCCCGAGCATTCATCCACCGCGGCGAACCGCGTCATCCGTGCCGCGCCCCGCCGCACCCCGGCGCGAGCGAACAGCCTGACTCGGACGCTAATTCAGCGGCCGCGCCACGTCAGCGGCCGCATCGGAACTAGCGGGGCTGCCGCCCTAACTTCCGGGAGTTCCCGACAATCCGAGAGAGGACGACGTCAGTGAACGACCATGTTCAGCAAGGCGGCCCGGTGCGGCAGGCGGCGCCTGGCGATTCCGAGGACGCCTACCTTGACGACCTGCGGGCGCGCCAGGCGCGCAGCTGGCCACCGGACCTGCCGCGGCAGGTCACCTACCCGCTCGGCGAGCGGCCGCTGACCGAGTACCTGCGCGAGCGGGCCCGCCTTGACCCGGAGCGCTGCCTGCTGATCTTCTACGGCCGCGAGTTCAGCTACGCCGAGATCGACCAGCTGAGCGACTCCTTCGCCGCCTTCCTCATCGCCGCGGCCGTCACGCCGGGCGACCGCGTCGGGGTCATGCTGCCTAACTGCCCGCAGTTCCTGATCGCTTTCTTCGGCATCCTGAAAGCCGCTGCCGTGCACGTGCCCATCAATCCCATGTTCCGCGAGGAGGAACTGGCCTATGAGCTCACCGACAGCGGTGCCCGGCTGCTGCTTGCCTGGGACGCGCTCGTGCCGATGGTCGAGAACGTCCGGCAGCGCATCCCTCTGGACCTGGTGGTCTCCACCAGTCTCACCGAGTACGTTCCGGACGAGCCGACCCTGCCCGTACCGCCGATGGCCCTGACGGCCGGCCAGCAAGCGGACCGCACCTGGGCGTCGGTTCTGGACGCTGACCTGCCCGCGCACTGGCCGGCGCAGGATCTCGATGCCCTGGCGGCGCTCAACTACACCGGCGGCACGACCGGGATGCCGAAAGGCTGCGAGCACACGCAGCGAAACATGGTCTATACCGCTGCGTGCGCGACGAGCCTGCGGCCGGCCACAACCGATGCTGACACTGGCGCCGGGATCGGCCTGGTCTTCGTTCCCGTCTTCTGGATCGCCGGCGAGGACGGCGCGCTGGTCATCCCGGTCTTCGCGGGGTCTACCTGTGTTCTGTTGACGCGATGGGACCCGGCCGCGGTGCTCGCGGCGATCGACACCTACCGCATCACCTCGATGGCGGCGACCGTGGACAACTACCTGGAGCTGATGGAACGCGAGGACTTCGGCCGCTATGACCTGAGCAGCCTCCGCGCAGCCGGGGCCATGTCGTTCGTCACCAAGCTGAGCCCGGACATCCGGCGGCGGTGGCAGGACAAAGCCGGCGGCGGCAGCGTGCTGCGGGAAGGGGCCTACGGGATGACCGAGACGCACACCATCGACACGTTCGTGACGGGCATGGACGGCGGGGACCGCGATCTCAACTCCCGGCCGGTCTTCTGCGGCCTGCCGATGCCAGGCACCGAGCTGAAGATCGTGAGCTTCGATCCGGGTGCGCTCGTACCGGTCGGCCAGGAGGGCGAGATCTGCGTTCGCACGCCGTCGCTGCTCCGCGGGTACTGGCGCAAGCCGGCGGAGACCGCGGCCGCGATCCGCGCGGGCTGGCTGCACACCGGCGACATCGGGATGATCGACTCCGACGGCTGCCTGCACTTCCTCGGCCGCTGTAAGGAGATGCTCAAGGTCAACGGGATGAGCGTCTTCCCCACCGAGATCGAGGTTCTCCTGTCCGCTCATCCCGACGTCCAGGGCAGCGGCGTCGTCGGCGTCGCGGACGCCCGGCGAGGCGAGGTGCCGGTTGCCTTCGTGCAGCTCAGGAAGCACGCTCCGGGGAGCGTGACCGAGGAAGAGCTGACCGCATGGTGCCGGGAGCACATGGCGGCCTACAAGGTGCCGGTCATCAGGATCGTCACGGAGCTGCCGCTGACGGCGACGGGCAAAGTGAAGAAGCATGTCCTCGCCGAGCAGCTTGACCAGGCGTGAGGACCGCCGTCCCGGCCGGGGACCTAGCTGGCGGCCGGCAGCACCCCCATGCCCTGTACCGCCTCCAGAGCTCCCCAGACTCCCGAGTAGCCGGCGATCCGGCCGTCCGCGATCGTGAAAATGCTCGCGTTCGACCACTCCAGGCGGCGGCCGGTCGCCGGAAATCCGAACAGGAAGCCCCGGTGCGTGCCGGCGACGCGCCAGATCCCGACTACCTCATCGGCCGAGGCGATCAGGCGGTCGACGGTCACCTCAAGGTCCGGCAGCGTCTCCCGGAAGTACCTCACGTGCTTGAGCAGGCCCTGCCGCCCTGTCCCCCAGCCCGCTGCTACCGCGGTGTGATCCACCATGTCCTCGGCGGCGAGCTCATCGAGCAAGGAGAGATTGCCCGCGCCGACAACCTCGGTGAGATAGCGCCGCATGATCTCAGCATTCTGATCGGCCGTCACGATGCCCTCCGCCTGTTCTCCGCCAGCCTGTGTCCCTCGGCCTGTGGCGGAGCCTAGCCAGGCCCTGCGAACTCAGATAGTAGGAACTTCCCCCGGACCTGGGGCTGACCAGGCCGGCCACCGCCATCACGAAAGGACTCAGGCACATGGACCGACTGACCGGGAAGGTTGCCGTGATTACCGGAGCGACCAGCGGTATCGGCGCCGCCACGGCCCGGCTGTTCGCCCGCGAAGGCGCACAGGTCGTGCTGTCGGGGCGGGCGGCAGACGTCGGCAGCGCGATGGCCGCCGAACTGGGCGAGCGGGCGACGTTTCAGCGCGCCGACGTGACGCGAGAGGATGACATCGCCGCGCTGCTGGACGCCGCAGTGGACAGGTTCGGACGCGTCGACTGCCTCTTCAGCAACGCCGGGGCACCCACTGCCGGAGGGATCGACACGATCACCGAAGCCGAACTGGACTGCGGCATGAAACTCCTGGTCGGGAGCGTCCTGTTCGGCATCAAGCACGGTGCTCGCGTGATGAGACCTCGTGGCGGCGGTTCCATCATCAACAACTCCAGCGTTGCCGCGCACCGGCGCGGCCAGGGCAGCTTGCTGTACTCAGCGGCCAAGGCGGCGGTGAGCCACATCACCCGGCTGGCTGGCGTCGAACTGGGACCGCAGGGCATCCGGGTGAACGCCATCTCCCCCGGTGCGATCGCGACGCCCATTTTCTGGGGCGGCTCAGCGGCCGCGCGCGACCTGGATGATGAGGACAACCTCCGCAAGCAGGCGAAGCTCGAGCGCAGCCTTGCCCGCGCCACGCCGCTGCCCCGGTCCGGAACCAGCGACGACATCGCGCACGCCGCGCTGTTCCTGGCCAGCGACGACGGGAGCTTCATCAATGCTCACGACCTGGTTGTCGACGGCGGCCGGATCTCCATGTTCGTCGAACAGCCGCGCGACGCCGGCTGACCCCGGCTGCCGGACCCGTCAGGTCCGCCCTGACCGCTAGGTGATCCCGGAAGTCCCCGCCGGACGCAAGATAGCTTCCTGGGAGACCGACGCCACGAGCGTCCCGTCCTGCGCATGCAGCGTGCCGCGGGCGAGGCCGCGACCGCCGACATTGCAGGCCGGCATGGCGGACAAGAGCAGCCAGTCTGTCCCGAGGGCAGGCCGGTGCAGCCACACCGCATGGTCGAGGCTGGCGCCTGACAGCGGCCGGTGCATGGTCCCCGGCGCCCGGGCGCCGCGCACCATGCCGATGTCCGACATGAAGGTCAGCGCGCACGCCTGCGCGCTCGGGTCTTCCGGCAACGGCTCGGCCAGCCGGATCCAGCAGGGATGCAGCGTCGCAGCCGGGCCCCGGGCAACCGGCCGGATCTCGAAACTGGCCATGGCCGAGAACCAGGACAGCATCTCGGCCGCAGCAGGAAGCTCCTCCGGACCCGGCACTTCCGGCCGGGCCGGCGGCTGCCAGTCTGGCCCCTCCTCGTACTGGCTGAACGAGGCCATCATGATCAGGATCACCTGGCCGTGCTGGGTCGCGGTGATGAGCCTGGTCGAGAAGGACCGGCCGTCCCGGCTGCGCGCCACCGACAAGCGCACCGGAACATCTGGCCGGCCTGGCCGGATGAAGTAAGCGTGCAGGGAATGCGGCCAGCGGCCCGCGGGTACTGTCAGGCATCCGGCGCGCAGTGCCTGCGCCGCCACCTGGCCGCCGAACAGCCGCATCGCCAGCTGGGCCGGGCTGTCCGCGACAAAGCAGTCCGTACCGTCCTCGTACAGATCGATGAGCTGCAGGAACGTGGCCACGAAGCCGTCACCGGCCCTTCCACTGGGGCGGCCGTTTCTGGGCGAAGGCGAGCGGGCCCTCCCGGGCGTCCTCCGAGCCGAACAGAGTCGTGAGCCGGCCCGAGGTCCGGTCCGCCCGCATGGCCGCATCGACCGGCAGGGCCAGCCCGGCCAGCACCGACTGCTTGGTGATCCGCAGGCTGACCGGCGAGCAGGCCAGCATCTGCGCGGCCCACCGCTCCGCCGCTGGCATCAGCTCAGCCAGCGGCACGACCTCGTTGACAATCCCCAGCTCCGCCGCCGTCTGCGCCCCGATCTGCTGCCCGGTCAGCATCATCCCCATCGCGATCTTGAGCGGCACATGCAAGGGCAGCCGGTGCATGCCGCCGGCCGCGGCCACCAGGCCTACTCGCGGCTCGGGCAGCCCGAAGCGGGCGGAGTCGGCCGCGACAATCACGTCGCACACCAGGGCCAGCTCGAAACCGCCGCCGAGCGCATACCCGTTGACCGCGGCGATCAGCGGCTTGTCGCAGTCGAAGTCACTGGTGATGCCGCCGAGCGGCACGCTCGCGGGCCGCGGCGCCGACCGGTCCGCCGCACGCTCGGCCGTGGCCCGCAGATCATTTCCGGCCGAGAACGCACGCTCGCCAGCACCGGTCAGGATCGCGACCCAGGCGTCCTCGTCCGCCCGGAATCTCTCGAACGCATCCCGCATCTCGGCGTTTGCTTCCGGGTGCAGCGCGTTCATAACCTCAGGACGGTTGATGGTCACACAGGCGAGCCGGTCCGCGACCCGGTAGGTGATGAACTCATAAGCCATATCAGTGACGCTAGCTCCCAGCCGACGCGGCGGCAGTCCGCGCGAGCTGGTTATGGGGCACTCACTACTACATCGCCGCTGGGTGTGGTCCCTACTGTCGAATCGTCGCGCCCGAGCTCCCCGGGAGGAGATTCGTGACAGGCGAGGTACAGGATCCGGCGGAGCCGGGCTACCGGTTCGAGTCCGCTGCCGGGGTTCAGGCCGCGCTGAGCGGCGTCAGCTACCTGGCTGACGACCAGATCCGGCTGCAGTGCTACGAGGGCCTCGACGAGGCTAAGGCGCGGGTCCGCAGCTTCGTCCTCATCGACACTGTCGATGAGGTCACCCGGCCGCTCGCGCTGGATCAGCATGCCCGGACGATGGTCGACCGGATCAATCGTCAGGCACGGGCGGCGTCAGTCGACGGCCACTCAGATTACGGACATGCGCTGGAGACGTTCTGGCGGCGGTTCGGCCGCGACGTGAGCGCGCGGACGACCATTCTCATCCTCGGCGACGCGCGGAACAATCACCACTTGTCGCAGGCCTGGGCCGTGCGCGACATGTCCAGGCGGGCACGGCGCGTCTTCTGGCTCAATCCGGAGCCGACCGCCTTGTGGGGAACCGGTGATTCGATCATGGCCGAGTACGCCCCGCATTGCGACGCGGTCACTGAGTGCCGGAATCTCCGCCAGCTGGAGCACTTCGTGACCGCCCTGCTGCTGTTATCCGGCAGCACCCCAGCGCGAGCCTGCCTGACCTGAGCAGGAATCACCCAACGAGCCAGGAGGATCTATGGCCGGGATCTGCGACCAGCGAGTCGTCATCGTCACCGGAGCAGGCCGGGGAATCGGCCGCGAGCATGCGCTGGCGTTCGCGAAGCAGGGCGCCCGAGTCGTCGTCAATGATCTCGGGGCCGAGGTGGACGGCACCGGGTCGTCGACCGGGCCGACCGGCGAGGTCGTCGACAAGATCCGCGCCGACGGCGGGGAAGCGATCGCCAGCGGCGGCGATGTCGCCGACTGGGACGGGGCACAGCGGCTGATCTCGCTGGCCATCGACCACTTCGGCCAGCTGGACGTGCTGGTCAACAACGCCGGGATCCTGCGCGACCGGATGCTCGTCAACATGACGCCGGCCGAGTGGGATGAGGTCATCCGGGTGCACCTGCGCGGGACCTTCGCGCCTGCCCAGATCGCCGCCTCGTACTGGCGCGCCCGGTCCAAGGAGGGCCTGGCTAATGACGCCCGCATCATCAATACCAGTTCTTCCTCGGGCATCTACGGGAACATCGGCCAGACCAACTACGGCGCCGCCAAGGCCGGCATCGCCGCCTTCACCGTGATCGCGGCTAAGGAACTGGCCCGCTACGGCGTCACCGTCAATGCGATCGCGCCGGGGGCCCTCACCCGGATGACCGAGAACCTCGGCACCGGTGAGCGCGCACGGGCGCGAGCGCCCGAGGAATTCGACAGCAGCCACCCCGGCAATATCGCCCCGCTCGTTGTCTGGCTCGGCAGCACCGAATCGGCGGGCATCACCGGCCGTGTCTTCGACGTTCGCGGCGGACATGTCAGCGTGGCCGAAGGCTGGCACGCCGGGCCGGGCGTGGACAAAGGCAGCCGGTGGGAGCCGGCCGAGCTGGGCGCCGTCATACCGGACCTGGTCGCTAAGGCCCCGCCGAACGCGAACATGCTCGGCGAGCTCGTGCCGGAGGCGTAACGGCTTGCCGGGACAGGCGGGACAGGCAGGAATGACGACGCGGCGGGGCGTGGCGGCGGGACCGCTCAGCGGTATCCGGGTGCTTGACCTGGCCGGTCAGTCAGCCGTGTTCGCGACCCGGACCCTTGCCGACGTCGGGTGCGAGGTGGTGCGCGCCGAGCCTCCGGGCGGCGGCGGGCTGCGGAGCCTGGCGCCCTTCCTGGACGGCGTGCCCGGCGTCGAGCGATCGCTGTGGCATCTCTACCTCAACGTCGGCATGCGATCGGTTGTGCTGGATCGCGCCACGCCGGACGGCCAGGCCGCCTTCTGGTCCCTGGTGGCCGACGCCGATGTCATCGTCGAGACCGAGCGGCTGGACCACGCTCAGGGACAGCCACCTTCGCTGGCGGAACCTGACGAAACCGACGGTCGCGATGGTGCAGGGCTTCTGCGTCTTCGGCGGCTGGATGATCGCCTCCGCGATGGACGTCATTCTTGCTACCGACGACGCGCTGTTCATCCCTGTGTACGGGGACTACTTCACGGCCTCCTGGGACGTGGGGGCACGGAAAGCGAAAGAGATCCTGTTCGAGAACCGGTTCCTGACGGCTCCCGAGGCCAGGGAGTGCGTCCGAAGGGCCCGGAGCTACCTTGAGGAAGATATCGCCCGATGACGATCAGCCATTCAGCCGTTACCCGTTCCCTGCACTGGCGTCATTCGCCGAAGGAGGTCTCCCGTGGCTGACCCGCGCACGTTCCAGCCCCCCACGTTCGACTCGGTCGAGGAGGAGCGCAGGCACCGCAAGCAGCGCCTGGCCGCAGCCTTCCGGCTGTTCTCCCGCTTCGGCTTCGATGAGGGGGTCGCCGGCCATATCACCGCCCGCGATCCCGAGGACCCCCATCGCTTCTGGGTCAGCCCCTTCGGGACGCACTCCGGCCATATCAAGGTGTCCGATCTGATCTGCGTCGACGCCGAGGGCGATGTGGTCGAAGGCGACCGCCCGGTCAATACCGCCGCCTTCGCCATCCCGTCCACCCTTGGCCGCCTCCTCGACCCCATCACCCGGGACGTGTGCGCCTTCTACCGCGAGCACGCACTGTTCGACGACTACACCGGGGTCGTGCTGGACGCCGAGGCGGTCGGCAAGCCCATCTTCATCGAGCCCGACTACGCCGCCCTCACACAGACCCAGGCCGGCTCCCACCGGATCGGCTGGTATAGCTTCCAGCCCCGGTGGGACCGCATCGTGCGCGAACAGCCCGACCTGCTCGGCTGACTGTGGGGACCTTCCACGCCCTTCTCATCGCCAACCGGGGCGAGATCGCCATCCGCATCGGCCGGGCCGCCGCCGCCCTGGGCCTGCGCAGCGTCATGGTGTACGCCGAGGACGACGCCGACAGCCTGCACCGGTGGTCCGGCGACGAGGCGCGCGCGCTCCCCGGCCAGGGTGCGCGCGCCTACCTCGACGCCGACGCACTCGTCACCGCCGCCCTGGACTCCGGCTGCGACGCCGTCCATCCCGGCTACGGCTTCCTGGCCGAGAAGGCCGGCTTCGCGCGCCGCTGCGCTGACGCGGGCCTGACCTTCGTCGGCCCGGGAGTCGAGCACCTCAAGCTGTTCGGCGACAAGGCCAGGGCCAGGGCCGAGGCCGCCCAGGCAGGCGTGCCGGTTCCCCGCGGCCTCGACCACCCCGTCACCGTCGAGGAGGCCCGCGCCTTCTTCACATCCCTCGGTCCTGGCGCCGCCGTCATGATCAAGGCCATCGCCGGCGGAGGCGGCCGGGGCACCCGCCTGGCGGAGAGCCACGACGAGCTGGCAGCCAGCTACGCCCGCTGCCAGTCCGAAGCGCGCACTGCCTTCGGCAGCGCCGACGTGTACGTCGAGGAGTACCTGCCCGGCGCCCGCCACATCGAGGTCCAGGTCGCGGGCGACGTGGCCGGCCACGTCATTCACCTCGGCGAACGGGACTGCACCCTGCAGCGCCGCCACCAGAAACTGATCGAGATCGCGCCCGCCCCGTGGCTCGCCGACGCGACCCGCCTGGCCATGACGGAGGCCGCTGTCCGCCTGGCGGCGCGGGTCGGCTACACGAGCCTGGGCACCTTCGAGTTCCTCGTCAGCCCGTCGCGGCCGACGGGCGACGCGCAGTTCGCCTTCATCGAGGCCAACGCCCGCCTGCAGGTCGAGCACACGGTCACCGAGGAGGTGACCGGGGTCGACCTCGTCGAGGCCCAGATCCGGCTGGCCGGCGGCGCATCCCTGGCCGACCTCGGCCTGGACGACACGGGGGCCGGCACCGCCCGCGGCTATGCCGTCCAGGCGCGGGTGAACATGGAAACACCGGCGGCAGACGGTTCGGTCCATCCGGAGGGCGGCACCCTAAAGGTCTACGAGCCACCGGGCGGGCCCGGCATCCGCACCGACGGCTTCGGATACGTCGGCTATACGACCAGCCAGGCTTACGACTCGCTGCTCGCCAAGGTCATCGCGTATTCGCGGGCGCCGGACATCACGCAGGCCCTGTCGCGGCTCGACCGGGCCCTGCGCGAGTTCCGCATCGACGGCGTGGCCACGAACATCGCCTTCCTCCGGGCGATCCTCGAGCATCCCGACGTCGCCGCCGGGCGCATCCACACCCGCTTCGTCGACCAGCAGCTGGGCCAGCTGGCCAACGGGGCCGCGGCCCACGCAGCGCTCGCCGGCGGCCGGTCCGCCCCGGTGACCGTTCCTGCCGGGCGGTCACCGGGGGCCCGCCTGCGAAGCCGCGACCCGCTGGCTCTGTTTGACTACGACGCCCGGCTCAAGAGCGAGCAGGCCGCTGCGCAGTCCGCCCCTCCCCCGCAGGGCGCCGACGCGGCTGGCGGCCTGGTCGGGCTCGCCTCCCCGATGCCCGGCACGGTCGTGTCGATCGATGTCGAGGTCGGCGACGAGGTCCGCGCCGGCCAGACGGTCGGTGTCATCGAGGCCATGAAGATGGAGCACCTGATCCGCGCCGACCGGGACGGCGTCGTGCGCCGCATCCCGCTGGAGCCCGGCGACATCGTCAGCCAGGGCGACGTCGTCGTCCTGGTCGAGGAGTCCGAGGCCGGCGAGTGGGCGGGCGACGCGAGCGAGGCCGAGATCGATCTCGGCCACATTCGCGACGACCTCGCCGAGCTGAACGCGCGGCGTGCCTACGTGTTCGACGAGAACCGGCCCGAGGCGGTCGCTAAGCGCCACGACCGCGGCTACCGCATGCCGCGTGAGAACATCGCCGACCTGGTCGATCCCGGCTCGTTCCTGGAGTACTGGCCGCTGGTCGTCGCCCGTCAGCACCAGCGACACGACATGGAGACGCTGCGCCGCACGACGCCGGCCGACGGACTGGTGGGCGGCACGGCAACCATCAACAGCGACCTCTTCCCCGCCGATCGCTGCCGAACCCTGGTCGTCTCCTACGACTACACCGTGCTCGCCGGGACACAAGGGTCGCGCAACCACTACAAGCAGGACCGCATGTACGAGCTGGCCAGCCGGTTCGGCCTGCCCGTGGTCCTTTTCGCCGAGGGCGGCGGAGGCCGCCCCGGCGACGATCGCACCGGCCCCGGCGTCGCCTTCGACACCCATACCTTCACCCAGTTCTCCAGGCTCAGCGGGCTGGTGCCCCTGGTCGGCATCGGCAACGGGCGCTGCTTCGCCGGCAACACGGCACTGCTGGCCTGCTGCGACGTGATCATCGCGACGGAGGGCTCGACCATCGCCATGGGCGGCCCGGCCATGATCGAGGGCGGCGGCCTCGGCGTCTACACCCCGGAAGAAGTCGGGCCGATGTCGTTCCAGGTGCCTAACGGCGTGGTCGACCTCCTCGTCCCGGACGAGGCCGCGGCCGTCGAGGCAGCCAGGAAGTACCTCTCCTATTTCCAGGGCGCCGTCACCGACTGGGAGGCACCCGACCAGCGGTACCTGCGCCACATTGTGCCGGAGAACCGCCTGCGGCTGTACGACATGCGGGAGATCATCGCGACCATCGCCGACCGCGGCTCGGTGCTCGAGTTGCGCGAAAGGTTCGGCGTGGGCGTCATCACCGCCTTCGCCCGCGTCGAGGGGCGCCCGGTCGGCGTCATCGCCAACAACCCGGGTCACCTGGCGGGGGCCATCGACTCCGACGGCGCCGACAAAGGCGCCCGGTTCCTGCAGCTGTGCGATGCCTTCGACATCCCGGTCCTGAGCCTGATGGACTGCCCGGGAATCATGGTGGGCCCGGAAGCCGAGCGCACCGCCCTGGTCCGCCATTCCGTGCGCATGTTCAACGTCGGCGCCAATCTGACGGTGCCGCTGTTCGGCGTCGTCGTCCGCAAGGCCTATGGTCTCGGGGTACTCGCCATGTGCGGGGCCAGCTCCAGCGTGGGGCTATTCACGGTGGGGTGGCCGACCGCGGAGTTCGCCGGCATGAACCTGGAGGGCGCGGTCAAGCTCGGCTACCGCAGGCAGCTGGCCGCCATCGAGGACCCGGAGCAGCGGGCGGCCGAGTTCGAGCGGCGCGTCGCGGAGGCCTACGAGGGGGCCAAAGCCGTCAACGCCGCCGCCGGCGGGGGCCTTGACGACGTCATTGACCCGGCGGACACGCGCGACTGGATCGCCACCAGCCTGCGGGGCCTGCCCGCCCCGCAGCCCAGGACGGGCAAGAAGTACCCGTACATCGACACCTGGTAGCCGGCCGCGCGGCCTGCGCCGCCGGACGGAGCGGACTGGCGGCTCAGCTTCTCGGATCGAGGAGGAAGCGACGGAACCAGCTCAGGGCGGCCCCGGAGCTGGCGGCGAACTGCGCCTCGCAGGCATCGAAGTCTCGTTGCGCCAGCTCGGGGCCCGCTCGGCGGCGACACGGGTGAACCAGCCGTAGGAATCGTCCTCGAACAGTATCCCGACGCCCTCCCTGGTGGCCGACACCGCCAGGACGGTGTCGCGGGGAGAGTGCGACGCGGCCGCGACGGCGATCGCCTTCTCGGTGGCCGCCGACATGGCCGTGAACCCGTGGGCCATCACGACTCCCGGGCTGGTGTCCACTCCCCGCGGACGGTACAGCCACCCGCGGAGGGTGGCTCCGTGAGACTGGAACGACACGTCGGCGCGCGAGAACTGCATCACAGCCAAGTCTGCGCGGCGACCGCGGGAAGAAACAGTAGTGTGCTCCCCACACACCAGCAGCCCGCGCCGGCACACCACGAACTCGTAGGGCGCTAACTACTGGTTCGCCCCTGCAGCTGAACCGTAGGTTCCTGTGGCGTGGCGGGAATACCGGGTCAGGGACGGCAATCAGCTGACCGCGCAGCGGAGGGTCTGGTGACCACTGTCCTGCCCGACGTGACCATCGAGGCGGCCGGCGCCGGTGCCTGGGACGTCAGCCTGCCCGAACGGTGGAACGTCGGCCGTAACCAGAACGGCGGCGTCCTGCTCGCCGCAGCCAGCAGCGCCGTGAGTGTGGCTGCAGGTCAGCCCCATCCGCTGTCGGTGACCGGCCACTATCTCCGGGCCACGGGTGCTGGTCATGCCAGCGTGCGCGTCTCCGTGGTCCGGCACGGACGTACGGCATCCACCGGGGTGGCCGAGGTCTGGCAGGACGACACCGAGCGGATGCGCATGATCGGCACCTTCGGCGATCTCGCCGCCCGTGACAACTCGGGGACATCCGTCGAGGCCGCTGCCCCATCCATCTCCGGGCCGGACGGCTGCGTCGACCTGTTCGACCTTCTCGTGCAGTCGCCCATGGGACAGCGGACACTCACTCGCTCGCTCCGCAACTTCGCGATCCGGGTCGATCCGAAGCACGGCTGGGGCCCGGACGCGCACGGCCAGCCGACCCTGTCCGGCTGGATCCGGCTCCGCGATGAGGAGACGATCGGCGCCCCGGCTCTCGTGGCCATTGCCGACGGCTTCCCGCCGACGCTGCTGAGCCAGGCTGAGATGGGCTGGCTCCCGACCCTCGAGCTCACCGTGCACGTCCTCGCCGTCCCCGTCCCGGACGAGCCGTGGTTGCGGGCAGAGCTGCGCACGCGGACGGTCATCGGCGGGCTCGTCGACGAGGACGGCGAGCTGTGGGACGCTTCCGGGCAGCTGGTCGCTCGCTTCCGCCAGCTCTGCCTCCTACTTCGCGACAGGAGCCAGCAATGAGTGACGCACGCTACGCGGTCGACCGACGACCGGCGATCGTCTGGAGCGAAGGCCTCCGCCTGGCCGCGGACATCCTGACGCCGAGCAGGCTCGAAGGACCCGCGCCCGCCATCCTCCTGTGCCACGGGTGGGGCGGCCGCAAGCAGCATCTGCTCGAGCTGTACGCGCCCCACTTCGCTGCGGCCGGCTACGTGGTGATGGTCTTCGACTACCGGACCTGGGGGGAGAGCGACGGCAAGCCCGTCCCGGTCGCCGGCGAGCCGATGCTCACGGAGGCCGGTGAGCGGACCATCAGGGTTCGCGTCATCGGCGAGGTCGTCGACCCCGTCGACCACGTGACCGACGTCCGGGCCGCGCTCGCCTACCTGCTGGCGGAGCCCGGCGTCGACCCCGACCGGGTCGGGCTGTTCGGCACCAGCTACGGGGGCGGGCATGTCCTCGCCGTGGCCGGAACGGACGATCGGGTCCGGGCCGTCGTCGCCCAGATCGGCGGGTACGGTCACCCGACGAGCAGCGAGTTCAGGCAGCGCGCCCGCCAGCAGGCGGCTGACAAGGCTCGCGGCGTCCTCGACCCGCCCATCCCCCAGGACCGCGGCGGCGCGGTGACCAGCCTGGGAGGCGTGCCCGACCTGGCCCGCCAGCTCACGCACTCACCGCTCGAGCTGGCCCGCGGGGTCCGGGTCCCGACCCTGTTCATCGACGCCGAGTTCGAGGAGTACAACACCGAGGACCCCCAGCTGCAGGGGGGCGGGGCGTTCGAGGTCGTCCGGCAGAACGCGGTGTCCGAACGGCATACGTTCCCGTGCACGCACTACCGGGTCTACGACGAATACCTCGAGCCCGCGCGGAAGCTGGCCCTCGACTGGTTCGAGAAATACCTGTGACGGTCACTGGCGACGGCCCGGCCGACGTGGCGGTTGTCGGAGGCGGCATGGCGGGCCTCGTCGCCGCCAACCGGTGCGCCCAGCTGGGACCGCGCACCGTATTGCTGGAGAAGGGCGCAAGCGCGGACGGCGACTCGAATGCCCGCATCTCCACCGGCCCGTTCCATCTCGCCTGGCGCCCCTTGACGCCCCGGCCGGCGAGCTCGGCCGCGGCGTTGCAGTGGCTGATCGATGAAGGCGTCTCGTTCGCCCCGGGCCGCGAAGGCGCCGCCTTCCGCTGGCAGGTGACCCCTCACGGGGTCAACGTGGGGCGGCGGATCGAGGGCGATCGCGGCACCTACCGGATGGTCCGGCGCCTCTACGCGAATCTGCGGGCCCGCGGCGCAGCCGTTTTTCACGACAGCAGGGCCAGCGCGCCCGAGCCGGCGGGCGGCGGGCGGCGGGTGGCGGGTCACCGTGGACGCCACCCGTCCTGCCCGCCATGTTTATGCGAGCCACGTCGTGCTGTGCGACGGAGGCTTCCAGGCCAGTCGGGAGCTGCTGACCAGGTACGTCGGGCCGCAGGCCTCCGACCTCGTCCTCCGCGCCGCCGTGACAGGTACGGGCGATGCCCTGAGGATGGCCCTCGCCGTCGTAGCAGCGGCCGCGGGACTCGGCCGCTGCTACGGCCACATCCTCAGTCGCGACGCAATGCGCAAGGACTTGTGGCCCTATCCGGTGCTCGACGCGCTGTGCCAGCAGGGGGTGATTGTCGACAGGTGGGGCCGGCCCCTCGTGGCTGGCTTCGCGGACGGGATCCGGCTCGCCAATATCCTCGCCAGAACCGAGGACCCTCGCGGCTGGCCAGTCGTCGTCACCGAGTCGGAGTGGAAGAGGCACGGCGCCGGCCGCTCGGCTCCTGGAGAGGGTGCCAGCGCCTATGCCGACCTTGAGCGTCTCGGCGGCAGGGTCTGCCGTGCCGACGGGGCACGCCGCCTCGCCGCTGAGCTCAGCCTCCCCCCGGACAGCCTGGCTGAGGCGATTGAGCGATGCCCCGGCCCGTCTGCCGCTGCGGACGCGCTCGTCGGACTGCCGATCGTGCCGGGCAGCACCTTCACGACGGGCGGGATCGCCGTGCGAGCCGATGGCGCCGTCGTCACCGACGACGGTTCTGTGCTCTCCGGCCTCTTCGCCCGCGGCGGGATCCAGGGCGGCCGGGATCGCCGGGGCGTCTGCCTGCGGCTCGCCGCGGAGGGATGCGCCGTGGCGGTAGTCGACCTCGACGCGGGCATGGCGGCGTCGACCGCTCAGGAGATCGCGGCCCAGGGCGGCGTCGCGTGCGGCCTCGACGCTGACATCAGCGACGAGCCCATGGTCGCCGAGCTCATGGCTCGGGCGGAAGGTGAGCTGGGATCGGTCCCGCAGATAGCCATCTGCAACGCCGGGATCCAGCAGCGCAAGAAGCTGCAGGGCTGTCCTGACTGGTGCCTGCGCGGCCGGCTTCGTACGCTGCACCGGAGCGACCGATGGCGCCGGTGCGGCACCCGACCGCCGGCGGACAGGGGTGAGCACATCATGCGAACTGAGAGCCAGGCGGGCTCGCCGGCGACCGACCGTGACCTGAGTGGCGCCTTCGAGGACCTCGAGCGCGACGGCTATTGCGTCATCGAGGACGTGCTGACTCCTGCCGAGGTTGCGGCCGTCCGGTCCCGCCTGGTTGAAGTCGCGGCCGGGATCAACCCCGCCTGGGCAGAAGGCCCGAGGAACCAGCGGGTCTATGCGCTCACGCACAAGGGTGATGAGTTCATCTTCCTGCTCGAGCATCCCGTGCTGTGGGCTCTGATGAGCCGCGTGCTCGGTCCGGACTTCCTGCTGTCCAGCATCACCGCCAACATCGCCGGCCCCGGCGGCCAGGCGATGATGCTGCATCCGGACCAGGGCTACATTCCGCCGCCCTGGCCGCCCTACCCGCTCGTCGCCAACATCATGTGGATGCTTGACGACTTCACCGAGGCCAACGGCGCGACCCGGTTCGTGCCCGGCTCACACCGGCAGGCAACCGGCGGCCCGACCGATCAGGCGCTCGCCAGCAGCGCCGTGGCGGTAACCGGGCGGGCGGGCTCGGTGCTGTGCTTCGACGGGCGCGTCCTGCATCAGACCGGCGCGAACACCACGACGGACGTACTCCGGCACGGGGTGCTGACGTATTGCTGCCAGCCCTGGATCCGGCAGCAGGAGAACTCCAGCCTCTCCATTCCCGAGGCGCTGTGGCCGAAGCTCTCCGAGCAGGTCAGGCAGCTGGCCGGGCTGAAGACATACGCGGGCCTCGGCATGATCGACGGTCCAGCCCAGAGCGGCTTCCGGTACGGCGGATAGCGGACCTGACCTCCATCGTTAGGGCGAACCCTACTCGATCGGGCACCCTGACCGCAGGTAGCTTCGCGGGCAGGACCGGACGAAGGGATTGTGAATCTTGGGAAGGGCGCTGGACGGAATACGCGTCCTTGAGCTGGGTCACGCGATCTCGGCCCCGCATTGCGCGCAGATCCTCGCCGACCACGGCGCGGACGTTATCCGGATCGAGCCGCCGGGCGGTGACCGGACCCGCGGCGCCCTGCCGGTCGCGGACGGCGACAGCCTCTATTTCGCGGCGCACAACCGGGGCAAGCGCAGCGTGATCATCGACCTGAAGGACCCGCGCGGCCGGGACATCTTCCTGACCCTCGCCGACAGTGCGGACGTCGTGATCACCAATTACAGCGCGGGCGTACCCGACCGGCTCGGCCTGGGCTACAGCACCCTCAGCGCCCGCAACCCTCGACTGGTCTTCGTACATATCACCGGATTCGGCTCGAACGGGACGGCCCGCGAGTACGGCGCCTACGACGGCATCATCCAGGCAATGAGCGGCGTCCCGTCGCTCACGGGCGAGCCCGGCAGCCCGCCGGTCTTCGTCGGCGCGTTCGTAGCCGACCATCTGGCGGCGATGCAGGCGGCAGTCGGGGCGCTGCTTGGCCTGGCGCGCCGGGGCGCCACCGGCACGGGCGGCTACGTCGACATCAGCATGCTGGACGGCTACATGAGCACGCTGGCTCATCATGTCGGCTCCGCGCTGGATGCAGAGCTTGTCCCAGCAGCTAACGGGAACAAGGTGCCGACAGCGTTCGCCAACACCTTCCCGGCGTCCGACGGCTATGTCTATCTCGCTCCCCTCGCGCCAGCCGCCTGGCAGGCGTTCTGCGAGGTCATCGACGCCCCTCAGTGGCTAGCCGACGCCGAACCGCAATGGCGAATCCAGGACGGCCGGTCCGAGGTGGAGCGCGTGGTCAGCGAGTGGACAGCCAGGCGCACCCGGCGCGAGATCATCGAGGAACTGCGCGCCGCGCGCGTCCCGTGCGGGCCGGTGAACGACGTGGCCGAGGCGGTCACGGACCCGGTTCATCACGGCCGCAAACCGATTGCGACGGTGCTGATGCCCAGCGGGCGGCAGTGGCACGTCCCCGGTCCGGAAGTCCGGCTTGGCGACCGTGCGGCCGACGGGCCGACGGCCGTGCCGGCGGCAGGCGAACACACCGCCGAGGTGCTGGCCGAGCTCGGTTACGGCCAGCAGGAGCTGCAGGAGCTGGCAGCCAGCGGCGTCATCGACCAGGACCATGGCGCCGGACCGGAATGACACGCAGATGAGCCAGACAGAGCGCGCACGCACGGATGCGGCGCGCCGGTAAGCGGCACGACCCCAGAAGGAGCCTGACATGCCTCACGCAGTGATAGTCGCCGCAGCCCGGACGCCGCTCGGCCGCGCCAGGAAGGGATCGCTCACCGAGTGCCGTCCCGATGACCTGGCGGTCCTGGCCGTCCGCGCGGTCCTCGACAAGGTGCCTCAGCTGGATCCGGACAGCATCGACGACCTCGTGCTCGGCTGCGCGCAGCCGAGTGGCGAGCACGGCAACAACCTGGCCCGCGTCGTGGCCGTGCTGCTCGGCCTGACCAATGTGCCTGGCGTGACGGTTAACCGGTTCTGCTCGTCGTCGCTGCAGGCGATCCGGATGGCGGGTCACGCGGTCCAGGCCGGCGAGGGCGATGCGTTTGTCTGCGCGGGCGTCGAGGCAGTCAGCCGGTACGACTTCAGGCCAGGGGACGGGCTCGCCAGCCACAACCCGCTGTTCGCCGACGCCGAGGAACGCACCAGGGAGCGGACGAGCGGAGCGGACTCCTGGGAGCCGCCCGCCGGACTCCCCGACATCTACATCGCGATGGGCCTGACGGCTGAGAACGTCCGGCTCAAGGAGAAAGTCAGCAGGCAGGAGATGGACGAGTTCGCCGCGCTGTCGCAGAGCAGGGCCGTTCAGTCACAGGAGAACGGCATCTTCGAGCGCGAGATCGTTCCGGTGACAACGCCGTCCGGCCAGGTCATTAGCAAGGACGACGGTCCCCGGCCGGGCACGACCACCGACGTGCTCGCGACCCTGAAGCCGGCCTTCAGGCCCGACGGCGAGGTGACGGCCGGGAACTCCTGCCCGCTGAACGACGGCGCAGCCGCAGTGATCGTGATGAGCGACACCAAGGCAGCTGAGCTCGGCATCACGCCGCTGGCCCGGATCGTGTCCTCCGGTGTCTCCGGACTAGACCCGGAGATCATGGGGCTCGGTCCGGTTGATGCCTGCCGCCAGGCCCTGAAGCGCGCAGGCCTCACGATCGGCGACGTCGACCTCGTCGAGATCAACGAGGCGTTCGCGGCCCAGGTGGTCCCCTCCGCCCGGCATCTCGGCATCCCCTGGGACAAGCTGAACGTCAACGGCGGCGCGATCGCGCTCGGCCACCCGTTCGGCATGACCGGGGCGAGGATCATGACGACCTTGCTCAACGCCCTGGAGGATCGTGACCTGACGATCGGGCTCGAGTCAATGTGCGTCGGCGGCGGGCAGGGCATGGCCATGGTCGTCGAGCGGCTCAACTAGGCGCATGAGCTTTAACGGCAGGGTCGCAATCGTCACCACCTCGTCCAGCGGGATAGGAGCGGCAGTTGCCGCGGCGCTCGCGGATGCCCTGCCCGGAGCCATGTACGCCGGCGCGGACATCGCCGATGACGCCGCTTGCGAAGCCCTGGTGTGCGCCACGATCGAGCGGTACGGTCAGCTGGACATCCTGGTGAACAACGCTGGCACGACCGAGGTCATCGCGCACTCCGACCTGCACGCCGCCACCGACGAGATCTGGCAGCGGATCTTCTCGGTCAACGTCCTCGGGACCTGGCACATGACCCGCGCCTGCGTACCCGCGCTGCGCGCCACCGGAGACGGCGTCGTGGTGAACGTCTCGTCGGTCGCGGGGCTGCGGGCGACCGGAAGCTCCATTCCCTACGCGGTTTCCAAGACCGGCGTCAACCACCTCACGGTGCTGCTGGCGAACGTACTCGGGCCGGAGATCCGGGTCAACGCGGTGGCACCGGGCCTGGTGGACACGCCGTGGGGCTCATCCATGCCCGCCACGTCACCGGTCAGGTCGTCACGGTCGACGGCGGCATGGCTCTCAGGTAGCCGGCGATGCGGAATGCTGAGGTGACAGTTGGCTGATCGGCCTGATCCGGGCGCGCTCGCCGGCGTGCGCGTGCTCGATCTGACCGGCGGTCTCGCCGGCCCGGTCGCGGGCATGCTGCTGGCGGACCTCGGAGCTGACGTCGTCAAGGTCCATCCGCCAGGCGCGGGGCCGTCCGGGGCGCAGCCCGGCCCGCACATGTGGGACCGCGGCAAGCGAGCGGGTGTTCTCGATCCGGCCAGCCCGGCTGACCTTGAGGCGCTTGACCGCCTCGTCGAGGGCGCCGACGTGGTCCTGGCGGGCACCAGCGGCGCGGCCATGGCCTACGACGAGCTACTCGGCCGGGGGCACGTTCCCGGCCGGCCGGGCTTCTGGATCGCGATGCCCCCCTACCTGCTCGGCGAGACGCCGTGGGCCAGGGAGCAGGAATCGGGCGGCCTGCTGTTCGCCTGGCTCGGGCATGCCTGGAGTCAGTCCTCCTACGACGACGTGCCGGTCGACTGCCTGTACCCGCTGGCCCTGTACATGCAGGGGATCTGGGCCGCGACCGTAGCAGTGGCGCTGCTGACCGGACGGCAGCTGGGTCATGAGCTCGCACCGCTGGCAGTGGCCGGCGGCGCGCACGGTGGACAGCTCGTCTCCCCCGGCGGCTTCGCCGCCGGGGGAGACGACCCGCACATCCACCGGCCCGGCGGCCCTGGCGGAGCGCTGGCCAACTATCGCTGCTACCGCTGCAGCGACGGCCAGTGGCTGTTCTTCGGCGCCTTCACCACCGCGTTCATCGACCGCGGCCTGCACGCAGCTGGCGCGCGCTGGCTGCTGGAGGATCCGCGCGTGGGCGGCGACCCCGCGAACGTGCGCCTGCCCGGGAACCTCGTCTGGATCACCCGCGAGCTCGAGCAGATCTTCGCCACCCGGCCGCAGCGCGAGTGGCTCGAGCTGCTGGAGGCCGCGGACGTGCCCGCGGCCCCCGCCGCCGATCCTGGCGACTGGCTCAACCACGATCAGGTGCGCGCGATCGGGCTGCGCCTGCAGGTGCGCAACGACGCGGGCCAAGACGTGGTCATGCCAGGACCGCTCATCGGGCTGTCGCACACGCCGGCGGCTGTCCGCTGCGCAGCGGCGACGTCCTGGCCGCACCTCGCCGAGCTCACAGGACTGTGGTCGCCGCGCCCGGCCGCCGCCACCACGCCAGCCGCGCCGCGGCTGCCGCTGTCCGGCCTTCGCGTCCTTGACCTCGGAACGATCATCGCCGGCCCGTATGTGACGACGCTGCTCGGAGAGCTCGGAGCCGACGCCATCAAGGTGGAGCGGCCGCCGCAAGGCGATGAATTCCGTATCGCGCACGGCGGCCGCGGCGGCGTGGGCTTCTCGGTCTACAACCGCGATCAGCGGAGCATCCTGCTGGACCTGGCATCCGGCCCGGACCGGGATGTCTTCCTGCAGCTGGCCCGGACCGCGGACGTCGTGGTCGACAACTACCGTGCCGGGGTGCTGACCCGCCTGGGCATCGGCCATGACCAGCTGTCCGCGGTCAATCCGATGGTCACGAGCGTCTCGATCAGTGCCTTCGGCGAGACCGGTCCGCTGGGCCACCGTCCTGGCTTCGACCCGGTCATCCAGGCGATGAGCGGCATCATGCGCGCGCAGGGCGGTCCGGACCAGGCCGACAGCCCTGCGTTCCTGACCGTCCCGGTCAACGATGTGCTGGCCGCAGGCCTCGGCGCGCTGGGAGCGTGCGCCGCGCTGCTGGCCCGCAGCCGGCTCGGGCACGGCCAGCGCGTCAGCATCACGCTGTGCGCCTCGTCCTGCCTGCTGCAGTCCGAGCACCTTGTCCAGTTCCCCGGCGCACCGCCCTACCCCGCGGCCGGCCGGGATTTCGCCGGCCCCGGCCCGCTGGACCGCCTGTACCAGGCGGCCGACGGCTGGATACGACTGAGCGCCGGGCGTGACTACGAGATCAGCGAGCTGCACGATGCCGGGCTGGCGGCTGCCGCCGGCCTGTCCAGCCCGGACGGGGAGCCTGCCGCCCGCGAGGAGGCACTGGCGGCCGCGATCGGGGCTGCGGTCGCACGGCTGCGTGCCGCCGAAGTGGTGCGGCGCGCGACGGCGGCCGGGATCCCGGCGGCCCGTGCGCGCCAGGTGCACGAGCTGACCGCCGACGAGCAGCTCATCCGGCATCGCCTGCTCACCGTGATCGAGCAGGACGAGTCCGGTGTCGCTCGCGTCGGGCCAGGGCGCTGGCTGGAAATGCCCGGCCTGCGCGCCGAGCCACCGGGCGAGGCGCCCCAGGCGGGAGAGCACGGTGACGAGATCCGGCGCGAGGCAGGTCTCGTCCGGTTTCCCGCGGACTGGCGCCGCGAGGTAACGGCCGGCTCGGAGCACCAGGAGGCATGAGGTGACGGACATCTCCGCTCTGCTGGTCGCCAACCGCACCGATCGCAGCATCGGCGGGCGGGTGCGGGCCTTCCACAAGGTGGTGTGGCTGGAGCCGTCGCTCGATGGTGCGGGCGGGTAACGGCACGCCGCCCGCGGATCAGCTGAACCAGCTCAGGGCCGGTACGGGATGCCCGGCGTGCCGACCTGCGTCACCAGCACGCGCTGGGCATCGTGGACGAACTCGACGAGCAGCTGGCGGGTGTCGGCAGGGTCGATGATGTCCTGCGCGGTCGCCTCGGCAGTGCGGAACGGCGAGGCGAGCGCCTCGAGCTCGCGCTCGATCTCCAGTCGCTTGGCGGCCGGATCGTCAGCGGCCTCGATGACCCGCCGGTAGGCAGCGGCGACTCCGCCCTCGATATGCATGGAACCCCAGCGAGCCGACGGCCAGGCGTAGCGGCGGAACATGCCGCTGGGCCGGTGCTGGCACTGCCCGGCCACCCCGAACAGGCGTGACACGACGAACGTAAGCCAGGGCATCCTGCTCTGGCAGGTTGTCCAGATCAGCCGCGCGCCTGCGCGCTCGATGCCCTGGCGCTCGGACTCAGGGCCAACAAGAAATCCGGGTTCGTCAGCGAATGAGACGAGGGGCAGGTGGAACTCGTCACAGAGCTGAATGAGGCGCATCACCTTCTCCCCGGCGGCCACATCGGTAGCCCCGCCGTAGCGCCTGGGGTTATTGGCCATCACCCCGACCGAGTACCCGTCGACCCGGCCGAGCCCGGTCACCCGCGACGAGCCGTACCGGGGCGCGATCTCGAAGAACGAGCCGGCATCCAGTGCGGCCGCGATGATCGCGTAGACGTCGAAGGGCTGGCGCCGGTTCTCCGGAACCACGTCGCGCAGGCTGAGTGCCGTGAGAGCCGGCTCCCGCGCGGCAGCCGCCGGCGGAAGCTCGCTGACGCTGCTCGGCAGGTACTCCAGAAAGGTGCGGACCTGGCTGAGCGCCTCATCCTCACTTTCCGCCGCATTGTCGGCCACGCCGCTGCCCCGCGTATGCACCGCGGCGCCGCCCAGGCTTTCCTTTGTCACCTCCAGGCCCAACGCCGCCTTGACCACCGGCGGGCCGCCAGGGAAGAGCTGGGCCGTGCCGCGGACCATGACATTGAAATGAGCCAGGCAGGCATTAACAGCAGGAAGCCCGGCAACTGATCCGAGTACGGCGGAGACAACCGGCACGGTCTGGAGCAGCTGGACGTCGACGGCGCTCCAGGTATTGCCGTCGGGCAGGTATGTCCGTCCGATGTCGGCGAAGCTGCTGACGCTGCCGCCGCTGGCATCGAGCAATCGCACGTACGGCACGCGCCACTCCAGCGCCCGCCGCGCCGCGCTCAACTCCTGGCCGAGGCCGCCGCCTGAGCCGCGCGTGGCTGCTCCCCCGCGCACCGTGAAGTCGCCCGCAGCGACGACCGCACGCCGGGCGTTCATGCTCAGGAATCCGGTCACCTCCCCCTTGGGAGTGAAGGAAACGAGCTTGTCGCCGTCATACTCGCCGGCGCCAGAGAGCATGCCGAACTCGCGGAAGCTTCCTTCGTCAGCCAGCGCCGCTATTCGTTCGCGGGCAGTCAGCTTCCCGTGCTCGTGCTGGCGCTTGACCTGCTCGGCGCCGCCCATCTGCGCAGCCAGATCGCGGCGGTGCTGAAGCTCCGCCAGGCCCTCTTCCAAACGCGGCACGATACCTCCCTGGCTGCCGTCGCACGCCGACGGCACTCCGGATTCCAGAAGTACACCAACGGTACGGGCTTCGGCGAGATGGCCGAAGTCGGCGCATCCCGATAGTCGGGCGCTACGTGGAGCGAGCGCGCTCAATGTCGGGAACTCACTACTAGACCGCGGCCAGCACCCTGCCTAGCGTGGCTCGTCAGTATCGCTCGGCGCGCATCAGTGACCGTCGCCCCGAGCTAGATCGTCCGGGTCACCGAATGGGAGGTCCAGGCGTGAGAGTCAGCCCCCGTCGGCAGCTTCCCCCAGGCGCGATCTCGCAGCGTGGGCAGTCAGATGGGGAACGGGTGTCTCATGTCGGATGAGGGGAGGGCCGACCGGGCTGGAGCAGCCGGACCCTCAGCCGGCACAGTCCCATCTGGTGCGGACATGGTGCTGCGCATCGAGGACCTCGTCGTCGACTTCCCCGTTGCCCACCGCCGGCCCAAGAGGGCGGTCGACCATGTCAGCCTGGAGATGCGAGCAGGAGAGATCCTCGGCATCGTCGGAGAGTCGGGATCGGGTAAGACGACGATGGCACGCCTGGTCGCCGGTTTCCTCCAGCCGACCTCGGGCACGGTCATGCTGCCAGGTCCCGGCGGCACGCTGAGCCCCCGTTCGGGGACGCGAGGCCATCGTGATGTCCAGATGGTGTTCCAGCAGTCGGCTGTCTCGATGAACCCTCGCATGCCGGTCTGGAAGGTGATCGGCGAGGCGTACTCCCCCAACTGCTGGATGTCGAAGGGCCGCTCGCTTCCGAAGAGCCGCGATGGCGGCGCTGCCGTTACCCTCGAGGCCGCAGTCAAGGCCCAGCTTCGCCGGGTTGGGCTGCCCGAGTCCTACAGCGCTAAGCGGGCGGTCGAGTTGTCCGGCGGCGAAAAGCAGCGCGTGGTCATCGCTCGGGCGCTCGCTGCCCAACCCGTGATCATTGTCTGCGACGAACCGGTGTCGTCGCTCGACGTGTCCATCCGGGCGGTGATCTTGAACCTGTTCGAGCGTCTCCGGGACGACTTGGGCATGGCTCTCTTCTTCATCTCGCACGACATCTCAGTCGTGGCGCACCTCGCCGATCGCGTGATCGTCATGCACGACGGCAAGGCCGTCGAGTCAGGCCCCGCCCGTGAGGTCATCGACAATCCGCAAGATGAGTACACCCGGCGCCTGATCGCCTCAGTCCCGAGTCTCGAGCGCGGGAACCGGAGCGATGCGCTGCGATGTGGAGCACCTCGAACAGAAGTGCCGCGCGGCGAATCGCCGCCGGCAGCCCTGAACACACCTGGAAATACCCCCCACGAGCGAGGTGCAAGATGAGGCGACGAGCGAGGCCAAGAAACTTCAGAATTATCAGTGCGCTCGCACCCGTAATACTGCTGTCCGCGCTGCTGGCAGCCTGCGGCAGTTCGTCAAGCAGCAGCACCGGTAACGGCAAGATCAACACCAACGGGACGATCAGCATTGGTTACACGCTCCCGCCGACGACGCTCGACCCCGAGGTCGGGACATCGGGAGCCGACTACATTTACATCGAGCAGATCTTCGGGAACCTGATCGAGGTCAACGGGCAAGGCAAGTTGATCCCGGCGATGGCGACGAAGTGGGCCTTCAGCGGGACCGGGGCCAAGAAGGACGACACCTTCACGGTCTGGCTCCGCCCTGGCCTCAAGTTCTCGGACGGCACGCCGCTCAATGCGGCCGCGGTTGTCTTCGACTGGAAGCGTTATCTGGCCTCCGGGGACATCCTCGATGATATGCAATACGTGATACCGGGCTCCATCCACGCCATCGGCAACGACGAAGTGCAGGAGCAGACCACGCAGCCCAACGCCCAGCTGCCGTGGGGACTCGCTGACCGGGCCGGGATGATCATCTCCCCGACGGCGGTCAAGAAGGAGGGGGCGGCGAACTTCGGCACCAGCCCGGTCGGTGCCGGTCCCTACAAGGTCACCTCGGTCACGGCCGGCCACAGCTACTGCTACACGCGGAACGACACCTATTACCAGAGCAACACGACCGACCCCCGCATCCAGAACCTGTGCATCGAGGACTACGCCAACACCACCGCAGAGGACACGGCCCTCAAGTCCGGGACCGCCCAGGCGGGGGTTTACCTGCAAGGGAACGACTACAAGATCCTCAAGCCGGACACCTCCCTCAACGTCCTTCACGGGCCGTCGCTCTCCTTCGACGAGATCTACTTCAACGGCCTGACCAGGCCGAGCGCGCACGGGCCCAACCTCGTCGGCGCCAAGCTACGGCTCGCGTTCAACTACGGCTTGAACAGGCAGAAGATGAACCAGATCGGTGAGGGCGGGCTTGGCACAGTCGGGACGGAGGTGCGGCCGCCCGGGTCATTCGGCTACGTGCCGCAGTACGCCTCTCAGCTGGACTACAACCCGGCCAAGGGGCTGGCGGTTATGAAGTCACTCGGCTACTCGCCAAGCCATCCCTACCATCTCACCTGCGACTGGTACCCGGGCCTCGGCTACAACCTGACTGACCCGGTCATGATCTCCTCCGAGGCGGCGGTCGGGATCGACCTCAACGTCGTGGAAGGCTCCACGACAGACGTGGTCGGCTACTACACCGAAGACACCTACCCCTGCTACGTCTCCGGCTGGGGCGGCGGCGCCAACCCGGTCACCACCTACGAGGGCATGTTGTGGAGCCACTCGTACTACAACGCCCACTACTGCACGTCGACGACCAATTGCGGTCTCGCGGCCAACTGGGGTGACGACACGTACATCGACAAGTTCTTCACGAGCTTCACCACCAGCGCTGAGAGCAGTCTGTTCGCGTCGATCGACGCCAACCAGGCCACCAACCCCGGCAATGCCGTGGTCTACTTCACCCCCAATATCGAGGCTTTCGCCGCCAACGTCGCTGGCCCGGGAGTGACAGTCAATCCGAACCAGAGCTACGAGCTCGACCCGCTCTATTACAAGTAGGCCGAGAGCCGTGATCCTGATCCTGCATGAACTTCGACGCGCACGGGTGATGAGCCGATGTCCCTGAGAGACTTGCTGAAGGGTCGCGAGCCCGGCGACCCGCTGGTCGATGCGAGCCCCGTACAAGAAGGTGAGGAGCTCCTCACTGTCGAGCAGCTCGGTGTCGTCTTCCAGCGCGGGGGCGTGCGTACCGAGGCAGTGCGAGAACTCAGCTTGCGCCTGAGGTCAGGACACGTCCTTGGCGTCGCGGGCGAGTCCGGCAGCGGCAAGACCACTGCCGGACTGGCCGCGATAGGTCTCCTCCCGGCGGGCGCCTCGGTCACCGGATCGATCAAGTACCGGGACCAGGAGCTCGTCGGGCTGTCGGACAAGCAGATGCGGGCATTCCGCGGCAGTGAGATAGCGATGGTCTTCCAGGAGACCGGAACCGCGCTGAACCCGGTGATCAGGGTCGGCGACCAGCTGATGACTGCCGCGCGTGCTCACCGGTCTGGCACTCGCGCCCAGCTCAGGGCCCAGATCGAGAGTGCGCTGGACGAGGTGCGGCTTCACGATCACGACCATGTCATGCGGAGCTATCCCGACGAGCTATCCGGCGGCATGTGCCAGCGCGTCGTGATCGCGATGGCGCTCAGCTGCGGCTCGAAAGTCCTCCTGGCTGACGAGCCGACGACCGCTCTCGACGTATCTGTGCAGCGCGAGATCATCGAACTCATCGGGGAGCTCGTCAGGCGGGAAAAACTCGCGGCGATGATGGTCTCACACGACCTCGGCGTGCTCACCGAGCTCTGCGACGAGCTCGTCGTCATGCACATGGGCGAGGTGGTGGAGATCGGGCCAGTCGATGCCGTGCTGGGCGAGCCGGCCCATCCCTACACGAAGGCGCTGCTCGACTGCCTGCCACGGCTGCACGGTGACAAAGTCGTTCTGCCCGAGCTCGCGCAGTACGGGCAGCCAGTCACATCCGAGGGCGGCTGCCGGTTCCGTCACCGTTGCCCGCTCCGGGCGGATCTCTGCGAGAACCACCCCGACTTGATGACGGTGGAGGACGGCAGTCATGACGATGCACCGCATGCCGCACGATGCTGGCGCTCAGACGTACTGCTAGCGGAGTCCGGCTCCGCTGCACGGCTGGGGCAGACAGATCCGTCCAGCACGCCGGTCCTATGAGAGCCGAAAGTCGACCGCTGGGTAGGAGCGAGGAGGCAGCCGATGCGTAAGATGATCTTGAGGCGAGTCGCAACGTCGGCCATCACCGTCGTCGGCTGCTCGATCCTCGTCTTTGTACTCCGCTACCTCCTGCCAGGCGGCCCCATCCAGGACATGCTCGGCGGATCGGGCCAGAGCGGGGGCGGCGGTGGCGGCACGGTGCCGCTCACGGAGATAAGAGCCCTCGAAAATCGGCTGGGGCTCAACCACCCCGTCTGGGTTCAGTACTGGGACTGGGTGGTCGGCATTTTCCACGGGAACTTCGGTCGCTCCTACTACAGCGACGAGCCGGTGCGGACCGTCCTCATCCAGCGGCTCGGTCCTTCGCTCGAACTGATCGTCGGGGCTCTCGCGATCGCCGTGGTCGTCGGAGGAGGCCTCGGCATCTACTCGGCGATCGCGCGAGAGCGGAAGGGCGGGCGCGCCGTCCTCGCCCTGAGCGGGCTCGGACTCTCGATCCCCGACTTCTGGCTGGCGACGATCGCGGCCGGCTTCCTGGGGCTAGAACTCCACCTGTTCCCGCCGATCTGGCCGGCTGGCCCCGACCCCTCGTTCGTGGACAGCATCCACTACGTGATCCTGCCGGTGCTGCTCTTGTCGATCGTGGCCGGGGCGTTCATCTGCCGGCAGCTCCACAGCAGCATGGCCGAAACTCTCCGCAGCCCGTACATCAGGACTGCCTGGGCCACGGGTCTGCGTCCGCGCACGATCTACATGAATTATGCGCTCCGCAACGCCATCGGCCCGGTGGTCACCCTCATCCCGCTGGCGTTCGCTGCGCTCGTCTCCGGGACGGTGCTGGTGGAGTACATCTTCGACATTCCCGGGCTCGGCAGCGAGATCGTCACCGCCGTGATCAACCTCGACTATCCGGTGGTTCAGGCGACGGTGCTGCTCCTGGCCATCGTGGTCGCCATCCTGAACCTCCTTGCGGACATTGGCCTTGGGCTCCTCGATCCGAGGGTCCGGCGGGGCGTCTAGCGAGAATAGAGGATCTGTCTCATGAGCGTTCAGCCCGAGGAAGTCGCACTCGGTCTCAAGACCCAGCACGACCTAGTGACAGTGGAGCCGCTCGCTCCCTCGACTTTCCGGCGCTCACGCCGACGGAAAGTCGGCCGCTGGTACGAGTTCCGCTTCGGAGCGCGGGTCGGCCTCGCGGTGACCGCCATCCTCGTCCTCGCCGGCATAGCCGCGCCGCTCATCGCGCCAGATAACCCGCTCCATCTCTTCCCGCAGATTGCGCAGGGCACGTCGCTGCACCACCTGCTCGGAACGGACCTCGATGGCCGTGACGTGCTGAGCCGGCTCATCTACGGCTCTACTTCTGCCTACGAGGGCGTCGGGATCGCCCTGCTGGTAACAGCGATCGTCGGCATCCCGTGGGGCCTCATCGCCGGCTTCGGAGGGAAAGTCGCCGACGAGGGGCTGATGCGCATCGCTGACATGTTCTTCTCGTTTCCAGCCCTCATTCTCTCCATCGGCATCATCTCGGTCCTGGGACCGTCGCTCGTTCACTCTATGGTGGCGGTCGGCGTCGCCTTCGCGCCCTCGATCGCGCGACTCCTGCGCGCCTCGACGCTTCCCCTCAGGAGAGCGGATTTCGTGCTCGTCGCCAGTTCGCTCGGCGTCAAGCGGTTCCGCATTGTGCTCCGCCACGTGCTGCCTAATGCCATTGCCCCGGTCCTCGTCCAGATGTTCGCTCTAGCGAGCATCACTCTGGTCATCGAGGCCGCTCTTGGCTTCCTCGCGCTCGGAGCTCAGCCGCCGGCGCCGTCCTGGGGCAATGACCTGGCGACCGCGTACACCTACTTCCTGTCGAATCCGACGGCGACGATTGCCCCCGGTGTCTGCATAGCCATTGCCGCCTGGGGTCTGAGCGCCCTGGGAGACGGCCTCAGAGAGGTCTTCATCTTCGGATGAGCGACAGTGACCGTTACTCTTCCCCGCCATGACCGATCAGCTGCTCGCCCGGTACCAGGCGGTCCGCGCCGCGGCCAGCGTCCCGGCCGGCGAGGCGGACATGACCGTGGTCCTCGACGCCGGGCAGAACTCCGCGGCCAACTTCGCCCGCCTCGCAGGCACGCAACCCTGGGCTCAGGCAGGCCCGGACACGCGCAGGGCTGTCTCAGGACGAATTCGCTGAACGGCTCGGGGCGTTCATGCGTGACCACCAGCATTGCAACGTGTCGCCGTCCGGCAATCTGGTAGGTATGTGGGAGCGGGGTGAGGTCCGCCCTGGCCGCCACTACCGCCGTGGCCTGGCGGAATTCACTGGCCTCACCGAGGCCAGCCTCGGGTTCGGCCCCGCCCTGCCGCTCGCAGGGGATGTGCACGCGCCTGTGGAGGAGGATGGCGACACGAACCGCCGGGAAATGATCACCAGCATGATGGCCGCCGGGGTGGCCCTGTCCGGATTTCCCCTCGCCCCGCGCACCGAGGTTCCCGACCGTGTCGGTCCCCGGCATGTTGCCGAGCTTCGCCGTCTGACCGAGGTGTACCGGACGGGGGTCTATCAGCATGGTGCCGACCATGAGCTGCAACGCGGCATCACCCGCCTGCTCGGCCGCGCGACCACGCTGATCGGGCAGGTGTCCGCGCCGCAGCTTCGCCGCGACCTGCTGGACGCCACCGCCGATTCCGCAGGGCTGGCCGCCTACGCGTGCCGGGACCTCGGCCAGCATGAGTGGGCGCAACGCCACTACATGCTCGCGATGCAGGCCGCCCACGCCGCAGGAGACCACGCTCTCGCCGGGCACCTGGTGGTCCGGATGGCCGGGCACAACATCGAACTGGCCCAGCCCGAAGAGGTTCTCGCTTACCTTGAGGTCGCTGAGTGTAGCCGAGTGGTCGCCGTGGAACTCGGCGTGGTACGGCGGGGAGACGTAGAACGTATCTTGACCAGTTCCCCCAGCTCTCAGGTCGTGGACCTGCATCCAGCCAGGCCGTGTGTGTACCTGGACCAGTGGGTGTGGATCCGCCTGGCGAAGGCGGCCAAAGGCCAGCCGCGCGAGGCGGATCCATATGCAGGTGCTCGCGGCGGTTCAGGATGCCGCAGCGGCCGGCGTGGCGTTCCCGCTGTCGGCAACCCATCACATCGAGACGAGCAAGAGAGCAAACCCGCAGCAGCGGCTTGATATCGCCCGGACCATGGCATCGGTCTCCCATTGCCGCACTCTTCGGGCGCGCAAGATCCTGCTTCGCCATCAGATGCTGCACGCCATGCACCTGACCTTCGGCCGGCCGGCTTTCCGGGGACCCGTCAACCATCACGGGGATGCCCGAGTTCCTGCGCAAGGCCAACCAGCTCGCCGAAATGATGATCCTCGCAGGACCCGGCGATGCGGAGGTCGGCCTCTTGCGGCGGGAGTACGGCTACCGGCCGGAGGCGATGACCGGAGTCGAGGCGAGCAGGCTGGAATGGGAGGCGAGCTACGTGGATGTGCTGGCCAGCCATCCGGCCAGCAGGGCAGAGCTCCGCGTCCGCCTGCAAGCCCGTGAGCTCCTCCACGAGCACCTGGCGATGTACCAGGCGCTGATTGGCGAGTACCGGATCAACCTGAGCCGCGAGATCGGCTATGACCCGGGCCGGCCGAACGTGTCCCGCCGCCGCATGGCCGCTTTCGCGGATGCGATCCCGTCCCTGCGGATTGCTGTCGACCTGAAGGTCGAACTGTTCCGCAACCCCGCCAAGCCCTGGAGCATGAACGCGATCCACGACATCGATGCGCTGAGCATGGCCATGCCGTACTGCCACGTCGTCGTCCCGGACAGCGAGATGGCCGACTTGCTGTCACGCTCCGACGCCGGTTCCCGCCACGGAACGAAGATCATCACCAAGCTCTCCGCCCTGCCAGGCGTCCTGCCCGAACTAGCCGGGAAAGCCCGGGATGCCCCGGGAGACCAGACCGGCTGGGACTGGGCAGGGCCGTGGGACGGTTACTGCCTCGACTGGGCCGACCTTGTCGACGGCGTACGCCGCCAGCCGCCAGCCGCCAGCCGCCAGCCGCCAGCCGCCTGACTACCAGCGTGAGGTGCACACCACGCTGCGGGGACCCGGTCTCACGCGTCTGGTCCTCGCCTGCAGGCCCCTGTTCAGTGGCGGGCTGCCCTCAGCTTGCCCGCCGCTTTCCAGGGCGGCCCGCAGACGCCGGTAATCCACCGCCGAGCGTAAAGCAGCAGGTCAGATCGGGCGCGGAGTTCTGGGTGCAGCACGAGCAGCCTGGTGGCGGGCACAGCCATACCGCCTCCCGGAGACCGGACAAGCACTTATTCAGTAGCTCCAGCTGCCGGCGCGGACCAGAATACGGGCATGACTCCAGCTGAGGTCGGGCATCGCTGCCCTGACGGCGCCTACGAGTGGACGGTGGAAAGGGACGAGGATCAGCCGCTCGTGTTCAGGCACTTCGCGCCGGACCTTGTCAGCCACCTGTACCCGCCGGGCGGCGTCAACGAACCGATCCTGCTCTACCAAGGACGGTTCACCGCCCAGGCGGACGTGATTACCCCGGAGCGCGCATGCGACGGCGATATCCGGCTGTGCTGGCTGCCTACCCCAAAGATTGAGGTACGCGGCGAATACAGCCCAGAGCCGGGACACCTCGAGGCCCTGTTCGCCAGCGGGGCCGATAACACGATCTGGCATCCCCGGCTTCAGGTTCGCCTCCCGGATGCCGCAGGGCTCCCACTTCCGCCGCCCCGAGAAGCTCCTCCCTGGTCGCGTGAACCCGGCACCGCCTACCTCGGCCCCAGCCGAGGTGTACCCGCCCGAGATCGGTGACGGCAGCGCCCTCACCAAGGTGACCGGCTTCATCCCTAACGGCTGGGACGGCCACGGCAGCCGGGTGGCCGATCCTGCCGACCGGCGGCGCACCTGGTTCGGCCGTGCCACGGCCCGCGGCGGCGGCTAGGTGCTCGACATGGACGCCCTAGACCCCGGCGGTGACCTCCCGGGCAAGCTGAGGCGTGAGGGCGGGTACGGTATCACCCACGCCATCAGCCTCTCCCGCGCCGGCGCCTCCCCGTTTACCGCCGACGATGCGACGCAGGCACTCCACGCGGTACTCTCCGCGCTCAGCCTGATCCGCGGCCGTCGGACTGACGTCGTCCTGCCGGTCGGCTGGAGCCACGACCAGCCGGCCTGGGCGCGGTGGACCGCCGGACAGGTCGATACGTTCCGCGAGCCCGGAACCTGGCTGGACGCCAGCATCGCCCGCTCAGGTCGGCGAGGTAATCGGCCGGTTTCTTGACTGCTGGCCAGACTCGCTGCGCAGCGACACGCTGCGTTATGCCACGTCCTACCACATCCAGGCCCAGGCGCTCGGCGCCGAGCTCGGCACCGCCGCCGCAGTATCCGGGCTGTTGCTCCTGGGATCCAGCTGGCTGGTCGAGGACCGGCACGTCTACTCGCGCGGCGCATGGGGCAACCTGAGACCGGAGGCCGAGTCACAGGTGCGGGCCCTGCTGCAGTTCAGCGACTGCCGCATTAACACCGCGGTGCCCGGCGCCTTCACCAACCTGGCGGCAGTGGCCGACCAGCTCAATGCAGCCAGGAAGCCGGACGAGGCTCCCCGTGACGGCCTTGGATGCATCATCAAGATGCGGCACGACGTGATGCACCCGACCCGCACGAAGCGGACGAAGTGGTCGTTCTATCAGTGGTCGGAGGCACACAGCCTCGCGGTGCACTTCCTTGAACTCGCCCTTCTCGCCTACGTCGGCTACCGCGGACGGTACCACTCCCGGATCGCGGCCAACCGCTGGCTCGGATACACCGAAGATGTCCCCTGGACTGGCTGCTGAAGAGCATCGGACAGGCGCATCACCCGCATCTCAAAGGCAATCCGAGGTGCTCCCAGGTCAAACTCGGGCACTACCAGCAGGGATCACGCACCGATCTCGACGCCGTAGTGCTGGATGGTGCGCCACCTGGTCGCCAGGAACTCATAGGCAGGATGCGGGTCGCGGGGTGCCTCGATGTAGCCGGCCCTCGCCAGGCCATGCTCGAACATCGCGGCCGGGGACATCCGCATCTTCGGCAGGCCCGGATCAACCAGGTCCGCATGCGGGCGGCAGTGATACACCGTGGCGGTGCCGTGCTCCAGCTTGCTGACCTTGGTGAAGTGCCATCCTGCCAGCTGGGCGAGGGCACGGGCGGTCAGCCCGGCGTCCAGCCGGACCGCGCGGAGCCGGGCTCCGAGAGCTTCGCGGGCCTGCTGGGCCTGGCCGGGCACGACCGCAGATCAGGATGGCCCGGGCTGGCCGGGCGGCGGCGGCTGCCGCCGGGCACAGCGGCGGGCTGCCCGGCGTCGTGCCCGCGTGCAGCCGTCAGGCGGCTGGCTCAGCTGTTTCCGGCCGGTTACCGGCATGGTGGCAGACCTCCGGGAGGTGGCGCATGAGTTCCTTGGGCACCCGGATCACCGCCTCGCCGCGCGGGATTTCGCCGACCTGTGCGAGGGCGCCGACGTCGAGCCCGAAGCCCTGGATCACGTACTGGCCCTCGTCGGTCCCATAGCGTGGGAGAGTTGTCGGGCGCGGAGTGCTTTCCGAGGAATCGTAGCCGCATGACATGCCTTCCGTGTCGGAGTTGCCAGGAGTTGCCCGCTCGCCTGCTGGCGGGCAGGTTCCTAGATCGATGACGTGGCTGCTGGTCGTGGTGACGACGACCGGGTGAGTGCGGGCGTAGGCAGCGATTGCCAGCGCCAGCTTCGGTTCGGTGCCTACTGGTGCCTGGTAGCCGCGGGCGAAGCCGATGAAGCCCGGGGTGAGCCGGGCCCGGCCTTCCAGTAGCAGCAGGTTCGCGTGCCGTATCGCCGTTCGAGAGTGCGGGCCGCGTCAGGCGCGGGCTTTTCGGTCAGGTCGAGCATGAGCAGCTGCCCGTCCTGGCGGCGGGCGGCGATCACGCCCCGGCTCCCAGCCGCGCGGGCCTTTACCCCAAGCCGCTGTACGGCGGAAGCCACTGCCTTCTTGTATTCCTCCGTCAGCATCCATTCGGCGAACTCATCGTGAATAAGCCAGAGCGTCGGCATTCGATCGTCTGGCAGTGCCTGCGCGTTGTAGAGATGAACGTTCGCCACGCGAGCCTGGCGCATGCGGACGTATCGCGCGTCCATCTCCTCAACTAGCCCCCCGATCCGTGCTAGCGCGTCCTCCTGCTGGTCGATGATGCCGCCCCGCAGATGTGGAAGACCCTCGAAGGCGAAGTAATCAACCCCTTGTTTCGGGTCGATCAGGATGATGCGCGCCTGAGCAGCTGCTGCGGCACCGGCCCGGCGACGCGTTCGTCGGCGAGGAGTCGGGCGCGCGCGGCCGCGGCGGGCGGCGCTGGTTCGTCGACCCCATCGACGGTACTGCCAGC
>DATKQH010000030.1:0-14185 GCA_035532775.1 Streptosporangiaceae bacterium | reverse complement strand
CGTCTTCCCGCTGCCCGACTCACCCACGATCCCCAGCGTCCGGCCCCGCTCCACGCTGAACGAAACCCCCCGCACCGCCTGCACCACACCATCAGCCGTCGGAAAGCTCACCCGCAGGTCCGTCACCTCGAGCAGGCTCATCGTTCTTCCTCCCAGGTGGTGCCAGTTACAGCGCCTGAATGAGGGCTAAGGCGCCGCATCGGCGGGGGGAAGCCGAGCTAGCTAGTTGGTTGCAGTTGTTCCTGGCGTCCGGCGATCGTTCGATCCGGCAGGGATGAATGTCGGGGATCGTCGAGATCGTCAGGCATCGTACGGATCGCCGGACACGAGCCAGCGATCCGGCCGGGCACGCTACCTGCATACCCGGCCGGACCACCGCTAACTCGCTGAGGGACACGCCCTAGCCGTTCTTCAGCCAGACGTTGGTGATATCCGGCCCGCCGATGTTCGGATGGTAGACGATCGCGGACGTGCCGGCCTGCTGCGTATTCGTGCTCGAGTACATCAGCAGCTGCTGGCTGAGCAGCGGGACGATGACCGCGTTCCCCATCACGTTGTGGTCCGCCTGCCCCCACAGGCTGCCCGCCTGGCTCGTGCTGGTGGCCGACTCGGCCTTGGCGATCAGGCTGTCCAGCTTCGGGCTGCTGTAGCAGCCGTAGTTGCTGGTGTTCAGCGTGCAGTTGGTCTCGAACAGCGGCGAGATCACCGTGCGGCCGTTGTTGCCGAACCAGTCAGGGAACCAGCCCGCCTGACCCATGTCCCAGGTGCCCGGCTTGGCATTGGCCGGCGCGTTGCCGAGGTCGACGAAGAAGGTCGAGCCGGACTCGGGCTTGCCGGCCAGGTTGACACCGCACGGCCTCAGGCTTGCCTGGAGCGCCTCGAAGATCGACTTGTTGATGCTGTCGTTCGGATACAGGTAGCTCAGCGTCAGCCCGTTCTTGTACCCGGCGCTGGCCAGCATCGACTTGCACTTGGACGGGTCGCCCTGGCTGTTGTTGCTCGGGTAGTCGTTGTAGTTCTGGAATCCGACGTTGCCGGGCGGGATCGCCGTGTTGAGGATCTTGGCGACGGTCGGTCCGCCAACGACCTTCTGCACGGCGACCTTGTTGACTCCGTACTCGATCGCCTGGCGGACGGCGAGCTTGCCCATGGCGCCGCCATTGTTCGGGCTGCGCAGGTTGAACACCATATAGGGAAGCGTGTTGCTGCCCGGCCAGGCGCGGAACTTCGGATCGTGGGTCGATTCCAGGGTCGGGATCTCACTCGGCACGATGCCGGTGTCGAGAGGCAGGTCGTACTGGCCGGCCTTCATGTCGTTGAACTGGGTCTGCGCGTCCGAGACGCCCATCGTCACCTGGACCTGGTTGACGTACTGGTTCCGGTTGGGGTCAGTGGACTTCTTCCACGCCGGGTTCTTCATCATCGTGATCGACCGGCTCGGCACGTACGAGGTGATCTGGTACGGGCCGTCGGAGATCGTGTGCTGGTCCAGCTGGAGGCTGTTCGGCACGTACTTGTCGTACTCGACCGGGCGGGCCGAGGTGAACGGCATCGCCAGCATGTACTGGAAGTCGCTGGCCGGCGAGATCAGCTTGAACTGGAGCGTCGACGGGCTGACCGCGGTGACCCCCGAGATGGTATGCGTGTTCTGGAAGTTCGCGATGTTGGCCGCCGACGGGGCGTGCTTCTTGTTCGCGAAGTAAGCGGCCTCGCTCGAGCAGTACTGCTTCAGTCCGGCGATGGTGGCCTGGTAGTACAGCGGGTTCCCGACCGGGCTGACCGGGTTGCAGAAGGCCTTGTACTCCCTGACGAAGTCGGCGGCGACGACCTGGCGGGGCGGGCTGGTGTTCCAGTCCACGCCCGACTTGAGGTGGAACGTGTAGGTCTTGCCGTCCTTGCTGATCCCGCCATTCGACGTGGTCGGCACCGTGGTCGCGACATCCGGCACCGGTGTCGTGTCCTTGCTCCAGCCGGCCGACGTGAGCGACGGGTCAGGAACTGTCGGGTAGGTCAGCAGCTGGCGCGCATAGCCGCGCTCGAGTATGTAGTCGGCGGTGTAATACGCCGGAACCGTGTCGATATGGTCGGGACCCGACGCTGCGACGATCTTCAGCGTTCCGCCGTGCACGGGCGTGGACCCGGAGGATGTGTTGTTGCTCGGCGAACTGCTGCAGGCGGCCAGTCCGGCCGCTGCCAGGCCAGCCATCGCCGTCACGGCAATCCGCTGGGAACGACGTGTCATGAGCGGGCTCCTTCGAACCTGGTGCGTGAGCCCAGGTGTATCGGTAGTCGCATAGGTGACTGCGGGTAATCGCAACATCACTTTCCGTAACTACACGCAATCGACGGGGCTGTCTAGTCCGCGACGGAGGCCGGCTCCCAGCATTTATGGAACCGCAATCAGTCCGTGACCGTGGTGAGAGCGGGGTCGTACTCCCGTCAGCCTTCGATGGCGTACCGCATCGGCCAGAACTTGGCCTGCGCCTCGGCCACCTCGGCGGGCGGTTCGGACGCGGCGACGATGCCGCAGCCCGCGAAGAGCCTGGCATTGCGCCCGGCGAGCAGCCCGCACCGCAGCGCGATGCCCCACTCGCCGTTGCCCCTGGCGTCGACCCAGCCGACGGGACCCGAGTAGCGGCCGCGGTCCATGCCCTCGAGCTCGCGGATCAGTTCCATTGCCGCCTCGGCAGGGGTGCCGCAGATCGCGGCGGTCGGATGCAGGGCGGCTGCGAGCGCGAGCGCCGAGTGACTGGCTGCCTCGCCGGCAGCGAGACTTCCATCGACCCGCGTGGCCAGATGCTGGACGTTGGCCAGCCGGAGCAGTGACGGCTGGTCCTCGACTTGCAGGTCGGCGCAGAGCGGCTGGAGCGCCGCGCGCACATCGGCGACCGCGTACTGATGCTCGTCGCGGTCTTTCGACGAGGCGAGCAGGGTGGCGCCGAGCGCGCCGTCCGCCCGCGGCGTGCCGCCCCTGGGCATCGTGCCGGCCAGGACCAGCGAGTGGAGCTGAGTCCCGGTACGGCGGATCAGCAGTTCCGGAGTCGCGCCGACCAGGCCGTCGCAGGCGAAGGTATAGCAGTCCGGGTAACGGCCAGCCAGCCGGGACAGCAGGACCCGCGCGTCGATGTCCGCCGCGGCTGTCGCGTTCAGCTCCATCGCGAGCACGACCTTGCGCAGGCTTCCTGACCCGATGGCGGCGACTGCCGTCGCGACCGCGCCCTCCCACTGCGGCGTGGTCAGGCTGCCGTCAGCCCACCGCACGCCGGTCGGCATGACCGGGGGCGCGGGGACCGGCAGATCGGCTGGGCCTCGCGCAGCAGCGGGTGCTGGCCGGGCGGCCGTGCCGATCGTGGTGAGCCAGCCGGCGCCGTCCGTGCGGCCGAGCACGACGCGCGGGACCACGAGCACTGAGCCGTCTGAGGTGGGATCGAAGGTGAAGCTGCCGAAGGCCACCGGGCCGGTCCCGGGAACCACGACGTCATCGGCGACATCCGCGCTGTCGAACAGCTCGCGCAGCCATTTCTCGCCGGTCACGAACCTGTCGTGCCCGGCGGGCAGGGTGATCCTGGCCGCGGTTCCCCAGCCGGCCAGGCCCTCCCCGCGCCGTACCCAGGCCAGGGCGCCTGACTCGGGAAGCCGGGCGATCAGGTCGCCGGGATCGGCGAGCGGAACAGTCCGCACGACCAGGCGACCCGGTGTCCGCTCGGCCGCTTCATCGTGCTGATAGCCCACGGCAGTCAACTCTACGTGCGCGTCCGTGCTGACCAATCCACCGGATCTGGCCTGATTAGCTCGGCGAAGTTACAGCAGGCTCAGCTGAACTCCTCCCGGACTCGGCGGGGGCTGGGTACCGGCTTTATCCGGACCCCGGGGGTCGGGACCAGGTGCGCGGGGCCGCGGGCGGCGGGCAGCGGCCGGGCTGGCCCGCCCGATCCCGTGCTTGCGCGCCAGCTCGGCGACTTCCGCCGAGATCCGCTGCTGATAGTCCTTCGGCGCGTAGGCGCCCGAGCCGTACAGCCGGCGGTACCGCGGTACCAGGTCCCGGTGGTGCTCGGCCAGCCAGCCGAGGAACCACTCGCGCGCTCCGGGCCGCAGGTGCAGCACGATGGGGCTGACGCTGGCCGCGCCGGCGCCGGCGATCTGCCGGACGGTCTCGGCGATCTGCCCGGGCGAGTCGGTAAGGAACGGCAGCACCGGGCCCATCAGGAAGCCGCACCGCAGCCCTCTGGCCGTGATTGCGGAGCAGGCCTCGAGCCGCCGCTGCGGGCCGGGGGTGCCGGGCTCGACCGAAGCGGAAAGCTCGGCGTCGGTGAAGCCGACCGACAGGTTGAGGGCGACCGTGGTCACCTGCGCTGCCTCTTCGAGCAGATCGAGGTCCCGCAGCAGCAGCGTGCCCTTGGTCAGGATGGAGAACGGGTTACGGGCGTCACGCAGCGCCTCGATGATGCCCGGCATCAGCCGGTAACGCCCTTCGGCCCGCTGATAGCAGTCCACGTTCGTGCCCATCGCGATGTGCTCGCCTGCCCACCTGGGCCTGGCGAGTTCCCTCCTGGCCAGCTCGGCCGCGTTTACCTTGACGATGATCTTGGAGTTGAAGTCAAGGCCGGCGTCCAGGTCGAGATAGGCATGGGTGCCGCGGGCGAAGCAGTAGACGCACGCGTGTCCGCAGCCGCGATAGGGATTGATCGTGAACTGAAAAGGCATCCTGGACGCGGCCGGAACCTTGTTGATAATCGACCTGGCATGAACCTCGTAGAACGTCATGCCCCGGAAGCCCGGCGTGTCGAAGGTCCGGGCTACCGCCTCACGCCCGAACAGGGCAAGCGGCTGCGGCCTGGCCGGCGCCTCGGCTGGACCCGGCTCGTCGGCGCCCTGATCGTGCAGTCGCAGTCCATCCCATCGCATCGATTCACCATAGAACACATGTTCGAGTCTTTCAACAACGTTATGGCCACGGCTAGTCTTAGGTCATCGGTAGGTAAATAATCTTCCAACAGGGAATAGTAAGGAAAAGTCCCGCGGTCCTGGTCAGGCCGCGGGCGGCGGCAGCGGAGGTGACACGTGGCGCTTCCCATGGATGAGCAGCGCATTCTCGAGGAGATGGAGCGCATGCTCGCCGCCGACGATCCGAAGCTTGCCGCGCGGCTGGCCGCGTTCGGCCAGCCTGGGCTCGGGCAGGTGCTCCGCACCAGGCGCGCCAGGGCAACCCTGTCCATCATGGTGCTCGTGCTGATCGCCGCGGTCGCGGCGGTGATCTACCTGATGAGCTCATTCCGCCCGGGTAACCCCGGGCCCGGCCACGGGCAGCGCTCGGAGCAGCACTCGGCGACGCCATCCGGCCGGCCCGTGACGCAACGTGTGGCCGGCGCGCCTGATGTCCAGGTGAGCAAGCCCACCGGGCAGCAGGGCCAGCACCCTAGCACGGCGCAGTGCGCCGCTACCTTCGCGCCCGCGTGCGCGCACTGGACAATGCCATCTGCCCAAGCGCAGCCGCAGCCATCACGGCAGGCGGGCGCCCGTAGCCGGCTTTCTTCCTGCGATGCGGCTATTCTCCTGGCATGCCGCTTCCTGAGGACTCAGCCGACGGCGTGACCCACCGTGTCGTGGATGTGGGCGGCCTGGCCGTCCACATCGCCGAGGCCGGGACCGGGCCGCTTGTCCTGCTGCTGCACGGGTTTCCCGAATGCTGGTACTCCTGGCGTCACCAGCTGACGGCGCTGGCCGACGCCGGCTACCACGCGGTGGCTCCCGACCAGCGCGGCTACGGCAGGACCGGCGGCCCGGCGGAGGCCGATCAGTACACCATGCTGCACCTGACCGGCGACGTCATCGGGCTGATGGACGCCCTCGGCGCCGAGCGGGCCGTGCTGGCCGGTCATGACTGGGGCGCCCCGGTCGCCTGGAACACCGCGCTGCTGCGGCCCGACCGGATCTCCGGCGTGATCGGGCTGAGCGTCCCTTATCTGCCGCGGGGGAGCAGCCGGCCGGTCGAGACGCTTCGCGCGGTCTACAGCGATGGCTTCTACATCTGCTATTTCCAGCGCCCGGGCGTCGCCGACGCGGAGCTGAGCCGCGATCCGCGGGCGACGTTCAGGCGGCTGCTCTGCGCGGCGTCAGGCGACGGCCCGATGGGCGGCGTCCCCGTCGTGCCGCCCGGCGGCGGCCTGCTCGACCTCTGCCCGGAGCCCGCCAGCCTGCCCGACTGGCTGACCGAGGATGACATCGACCTGTTCGTCGCCGAGTTCGCCGAGTCCGGCTTCACCGGCCCGCTGAACTGGTACCGGAATCTCGACCTGAGCTGGGAGCTGATGGCGGCGTGGAAGCATGCCCGCCTCACCGTTCCCGCGCTCTACCTGGCCGGCGACCGGGACCTGGTGGTGGCCTTCTCCGGCGGCCCGGCGATGCTGGCCGGCCTGAAGGACGTCGCTCCCGGCCTGCGGGACGCCCGGCTGCTGCCCGGCTGCGGGCACTGGATCCAGCAGGAGCGCCCGGCGGACGTCAGCGAGGCGATAATCAGCTTCCTGGCCGGGCTCGGCTGAGGCCCGCCCGCTCGCGCACCTCCTGCCAGAGCTCGCGGTAGTAGCGAGCGGCCTGGCTGCGCGGCGACGAGGCGGTCACCGGCGCCCGCTGCACCGACATCCGCTCGATCATCGAGAGCGCGGGGATCGCGGTGACGGCCACGTCGGTGCGGCGCGCGGGCAGTTCCCCGGCGATCTGGAGGTGCAGCCGCTTGTGCCGGTCGATCATCGAGAAGAACGCCAGGATCTTCGGCCGGTGCCCGTCGAGGCCGGCGACGAAGTCGGTCAGCTGGTCCAGCGTCCGCACCGACAGGGTGGTCGGGATCAGCGGGACGAGCAGCAGGTCGGTCGCGTGCAGCACGTTCTCCGACAGCAGCGAGATGCTCGGCGGGCAGTCGAGCATGACGAGGTCGTACTCCCGGCGCAGCGGGCTGAGCAGGCTCCGGAGCCGGGTGGCCGGCTTGCGCTCGCCGTCCAGGTGCAGGTCCAGGTTGCGGTAGGTGAAATCGGCGGGCAGCAGGTCCAGGTTGTCGAAGTCGGTCGCCTTGATCGCCAGGTCGACCGGCCGCTTCCCCGCGATCAGCGCCTTCCCGCCGCCCTTGACCCGCGGCTTGACCCGGAACAGGAAGCTGGCGGCCGCCTGGGGATCCAGGTCCCACAGCAGCACCCGGTAGCCGTCTGCGGCGGCCAGGTAGGCGATGTTGACCGCCGTGGCGGTCTTGCCGACGCCGCCCTTGATGTTGTAAGCCGCGACGACCTTCATGACGCCGCCCCGCTGAGTGCGCCGATCCTGGCCACGCCGCGCGGGCTGGCGAAGCCGGCGAACCGCCCGGCGAACTCGCCGCGGGCCGCTCGCTGCCTGAGCGCCAGGGTGGCCGCAATCTCGCCCATCGCCAGTATGGTCTCGGCCGGCACGCTGCGGTCGGCCATCAGCTGCCTGGCGAACACGCGCAGCTCAGCCTGCTGAACCTCGGTGTCCTGGAATTCGCCCAGGCAGTCCTGCAGCGCCTTCAGCTCGTTGACGGCTCGCCACTGCGCGGCGGCGTCGTGCAGGGACGCGAAGACCTCCAGCAGGTAGCGCAATTCCTTGCAGAGCTTGCGCAGCTCGTGCAGCGCCTCCGGCGGAGATGCCGCGTTGATGACGCTGCCGTTGCGCAGTACCCGCTGGTGGGCGCGCGCGATCCTGGAGGCCGCGAACTTGCCCGTCGTCGGCCGTCGCCCGGGCGGGGCGGCTACCTGCTCGAGCTCATGCCGCCAGCGGCTGGACAGGTGGGTGAACCTGGCGGAACGCAAGCCCCGCGCGAGCTGCCGCTGCGAAGCGGCCCGCTGGGCCTCGAGGTACTCGTGAAATGGCCGCAGCTCGGGCTCGGTACCTGCCACCAGCCCGGCCACCATCTGCGCGTACCCGAGCAGGTACACGTCGAGGTCGCGGGTCGGGGTGGTCAGGTCGCCCAGCCACTTGAACTCGGGCCGGTACCGGGCGGCCATGCTGCCCGGCAGGACCGAGCCGGCCATCTTGAGCACCGATCTGGTGCGCCTGACCGCGATCCGCAGGTCGTGCAGGAACTCGGTGTCGATATCGCGGATCGTCCCAGGGACGTTCGCCTGCATCGTGTCGAGCAGCCTGGTCAGCACCGTGGCGACGGCGAGGGCCGCTGGCATGTCGCCGGTCAGCTGCACGTCGATCTTGCTGGTGTAGTCGCCCGGGTTGCGGCCTGCCGCCCGCAGGGCCGACTCGAAGGCGGAATGGACGGCTGGCGCGACGCCAGGTGCCAGCGCGAGCAGGTCGGCGAGCCTGGCCGCCTGTGCCTGGTAGCCGCGCAGCGGGCTGATGGCGACCCTGGGCGGCGTCGGTACCCGCCGCGGCTGGGTCAGCGTCATCTGGTCGACGGTCAGGACGGCGATCGTCTTCTCGTCGGCGTTGAGCGCCCGCCGCTGCGTTAGGACGCTGGTAGCCCTTGCGACGGGAAGCAGCGCCCTGACTCCGACGACCGAGGCAAGGTGCTCACTGAGCGGGCCGGCCGGCAGCTCGTCGATCAGGCACGGCCGCCTGATGGGCTCGGTGACCGGCTCGACCGCGACCAGCTCGCCGTCCCTTCCGGTCAGCACGAGCTCGGAGGTGCCGCGGCCGGCGCTGAACTCCAGGCTCAGCCCGGCACGGAACAGCCGCCAGTCGAACGTGTCGAGCCAGGTGCGCCGAAGCCTCCGCGACGGCCCTCCGCTGGCGAGGCTGAACCTGGGATCGGCAAGCTGCGGGAAGCTGCCAGCTGGCGTGCGGGCCTCGTCGGCCTGGACCAGGACGAATTCCCGCACAGCGTTCAGCAATCGCGCAACCTCGCAATACAGTTCACGTCCGCCAGTTTCACCAGCTTACTCTTTGTCCCCGACGCCGAACCGGGACTTACCCGTCAACCGCTCGCAGCCGGGCCGGCCGGGCGCGGTCGTGCCCGCAGGCTGGCCGACCTGGTGGCGACGATCTCGGTCGCCCACCAGTGTGCACGGCCGACATGAGTCGCGAGCTGCCGCAGTGTCCAGTCCGGGCAGGCCGGTATCGGCAGGGCCGCGTCCTGGCAATCCACCAGGGCCGCCAGCGACGCGGTGCTCGCGTCGATCTCGGCGTAGAGCAGCTCTGCGGGCGGTCCCGCCGACCCGGTCTCCGGCGTGGTCAGCGGCAGCCGCAGGCACCGCCGCAGCAGCCTTCGCTGCCAGCGGCCGGCCCGCCCGGGCCGGCCGTGCCACGCGCGGAGCTGGCCCGGCCGCCCACCGAGATCGTCGAGAGCAGCCGCACGGTGTCGTCGTGCCCCTGCGGGCACGTGCACGGCGCGGAGGACTCGCTCATCGGGCGGGTCCGCTCGAAAGTGTCTCCGCAGGCGCGGCAGCGGTACTCATATCGGGGCACGGTGCTGATCCTACGTCAGCCGGCGCTGAGCCGCCCGGTTACGGGCTGGCCGCCCGCTCACGGTCCGGCCGGCAGCAGCCTGATCACGCGCGTGCGGTGCAGTCCCCTCGGGACCTGCCTGGTGCAGGTCAGCGTCATCCGGGTGAAGTACCGCTGGCCAGCGTGATGTGGCCGGTTCCTGACGCGCCAGAGCTGCACGCGCACCGGGTAGCTGCGGACGTGTCCCGATACGCAGGATGGGTTGCACGAGTTGATGTTGTCCTTCCCGACGCCATTTGCTGGGAGTTCCAGAACGCCCAGGCCACAGGGGAGAGCGCCATTCCGGGAACAGGCAGGTCGGCGCAGCGGCTGGCTAGGCGGCGCCGTGCTGGCCACCGAATTCCGGGCTCGCCGGCACCGTGACAGCCGCAGGCGAGGATCCGGGCCCACTGGCGGCCTGCGCCGGCGCCGGCGTGTCGGGAGCGTCGTAGTAGAACTGGCCGCCGCGCAGCAGGGAGACCACCGCGCCGATCAGCGACATGGCGATGGCCACGCTGAACACGATGACCAGTCCCTGGTGGAACGGCCCGGAAATCAGGTGCGGGAAGTACTCCCTGCTGGTCAGCATGGCGGCATCGGACCGCGGGATGCGCGCGAGGACACCGGTCGGCCTGAGCAGGTTGCCGATCGGGTTGTAGCCGAGGAAGGACGCGAACAGCGTGCTCACCGGCGGCAGGCTCGCGACGTGCGCGGCCAGCGACGCGGGAACGCCGTGTGCGCGCAGGCCGGCGCTAAGGGTGCGGGGGAGTGCCGCGGCGAGACCAGCGATCATGAGCGAGAAGAAGATGCCGATCGACAGCGACATGCCGGAGTTCTGGAACGTCGACCGCATGCCGGAGGCCGCGCCACGGTAGCGGGCCGGGACGCTGCTCATGATCGCTGACGTGTTCGGCGAGGCGAACAGGCCGGAGCCGAGCCCGTTGCACAGGATGATCAGAGCGAACAGCCAGTAGGGGAAGACGACAGGCAGCAGCAGCAGGCCGCCGAACGCGGCGGCGGAGACGAGCAGGCCCGCGGTGGCGAACGGCCGCGGGCCGTACCGGTCGGACAGGTAGCCGGAGATCGGCCCGGCGATCAGGAATCCCGCGGTGAGCGGCAGCAGGTACAGGCCGGCCCGCAGCGGTGTCTGGGAGAAGTCATAGCCGTGCAGCGGCAGCCAGATTCCCTGGAGCCAGATGATCAGCATGAACTGAAGGCCGCCTCGCGCGATCGAGCCCAGCAGGCTCGCCAGGTTCCCGGCCGCGAAGGCGCGGATGCGGAACAGGCCGAGCCGGAACATGGGCTCGGCGATCTTCGTCTCGATCAGGCAGAAGATCGCGAGCAGGGTGACGCCGGCGGCGAGGCCGCCGAGCACCCGCGGGCTGGTCCAGCCGGTCGGGTGGCCGCCGTAGGGCTGAATGCCGTAGGTGATCGAGACGAGCAGCAGGCTGGCTCCGGCGGCGAAGGTGACATTGCCCCACCAGTCGACGGGTGCCCGCCTGGCCGTGGCGATCTCGCGCAGCTTCAGGTAGGACCAGACGGTTCCGAAGACGCCGATCGGGACGTTCACCCAGAAGACGGCGCGCCAGTCCCATGCGGCCAGCACGCCGCCGAGTATCAGGCCGATGAACTGCCCTGAGATGCCGCAGATCTGGTTGATGCCCAGGGCCATCCCGCGCTGCCTGGCGGGAAAGGCGTCGGTCAGGATGGCGGCCGCGTTGGCCATCAGCATCGCGCCGCCGAATGCCTGGACGAGCCGCCACAAGATCAGCCACAGCGCGCCGGGCGGGCCGGTCAGCGGATCGAGCGAGAGCGTGATCGAGGCCAGCGTGAACACGACGAAGCCGAGGTTGTAGATCCTGACGCGGCCGAACATGTCGCCGAGCCTGCCGAGGGTGACGACCAGGACGGCGGTGACGAGCAGGTAGCCGATGATCATCCAGAGCAGGTAGCTGATGTTGCCAGGATTGGTCGGGTCCAGGTGGATGCCGCGGAAGATGGCGGGCATCGCGATGATCACGATGGACGTGTCGATCGTGGCCATCATCATGCTGAGCGTCGTGTTGGAGAGCGCGACCCACTTGTACATGCCGCCGCCTGCGCCTGCATGGTCAGGCGCGGCATCCGATGCTGCCGCCCGCGCTTTTGCCGCCCGATCCGCATCTGCTCTGCCCACAGCCAGAACCTTAGCACGGCTAAAGATATAGCGGCTCAGGCAATGCTGACCGGCCAGCCTGCCAGCGGCAATCCGGCAGCGCGGACGGCAAGCCCACGGCCGCGCGCGGCTGTACTCGCGGCCGCTGGACTGGCAGCTGGATATAGATCTGGCCCGGATGGGGTGACCGCCCGGGCCAGGAGGGGCCGCTGCGCGGACGACGGTCAGGCGGGGCCGCGCCGCGTGATCGGGATCGTGACCGACCGCGGCGTGTGGCGCGGCGGGTGCTTCGCGGTGTAGATGATTGTCAGGTGCGTGAAGAACCAGTGATGCGGCGACAGGGGCTTTACTCCCCATGCCACGACCAGCACCTTGTGCAGCCGGAAATGGCCGCGCACACAGGTCGGATTGCAGGTGTTGATCGCGTCGAACCCATGCCCGAAAGCGGCCTGCATTCCCCAGGTTCGCCAATGTATGGCTACTAGCACATTGTTGGCATCGGCACAGGTAAGGACGTACCGGCGCGGTCGTACGGTATCCCTGCCCGCGCAGTCGCGGAGTACTGTCTGTCGCCAGGCCGGTGCTCGGTGCTGCGTCACGGTCCCGAAGTGAGCCGCTGCGGCCGGACGAATGACGGCCGCCTGTGCCATCGGAATGGCCGCGGTTGAGATGGCGCAAGCTGCACCTGCGATCCCGACCACGACCCGCGTGAATGCTTTCACAATCCCCCCTGAGATCAGCGAAAGTAACGCTAGATTTTAGCGTCAAGTGGATCACACGAGCCGGCCGAATTCGCGCAGGCGCGCCCCATGTCAGCCGAGGTTGCGCCGTTCGCCACAGTGACGCCGGGTCGCGGCCGGCGCCCGATGGCCAGGTGTCCGGCCTGCTCGCGCTCCGGGCTCTTCGCGCTCCGGCCTCTTCGCGCTCCGGCCGGTTCGTGCTCAGGCCCGGTGCGCCCCGACAGGGCCAGTGAGCAGGTCAGGGCTGATGGCCGCCACGGTCGCGCAGTCGTCGGCGAACGTGACGTCGGCGGTGACCTGCTGTCCAGCGAGCACGAGCGGCAGCCAGTACCTGGCGTCGTCCCACATGCCGTCGAGCGGCAGCGAGCCGATGCCGAACCAGCGCGGGACCAGCTCATCGGACTCGGCCGCCTCGCCGGCGAACTCGGCCGCCAGGAAGACCTCGGCGGTCTGGTCCCAGGCGGGGCGGGCGGGAAAGATGAAGTTCAGGCTGGCCAGCTGGGTCAGCGCGGCCGCCGCCACGATCAGGCTCGACTCCTCCGCGACCTCGCGCACGGCAGCCTCAGCAGGTTCCTCGCCCTCTTCGACGTGACCGCCGAGCCCAACCCAGCGGCCGGCGCCGAAGCCGGTTTTCTTGAAGCCGAGCAGAACCTCGAGGCTGGCATCTGCTCCGGGGTTCACATCTGCTCCGGGGCTGATAGGTGCTGGCCTGGTGATCAGCACGAGGCACGTCCTGGTGGTCACCGGACTCTGCTGCCTTTCACCGGGCTGTCTTTCACCGGGCTGTCTTTCACCGGCTCAGCCTATGCCGGATCGAAGCCAGAACCGACGTGCCGGCCTGATTGCCGGCACGTCGGTAGGGGCTCCTGAGGCGGCTGCCTCGCGAGCTGGTTACCTCGCGTCTGCCTCCACCAGGCGTTCGACGAGCTCGTCGACGTTGCCCGACTTGGGCAGGTCCTGCTTGGTCGGCAGATCGCTCAGCTCGGCCTTCGTCATGCGCTCGTACCGCGCGCGAGCCTGCTGCCGAGCCTGCCTGACGCGCTCGCGCTCGACCCTGCGAGCCTCGCGTGCCCGGTCCTGCTGCGCCTGCTCGGCCTGCTTGCGGCTGGCCGTCGCGGTCTTCGCCGACTGCTCCCGAGCGGCCTGCTCGGCGGTGTCGGCCTTCGTGCGGACGGTGTGACCAACCGGCTTCGTCCGGTTCCGCGCCGCCTGGCCAGCCGACTCGGCGCGATCCTGCACCGCACCGGACAGGGCGGTCACCGCCTGCGCCCACCTGACGGTCAGGCCGCGGTTCACCTCCACCGCCCGCTGGACGAAGTCGAAGTACCGCTCAAGATGCTCGGCATCGAGCACGCCAAGCATGCAAGGCTTCCCCGTGCCCGCTGACGAAACCTCGGACGACTACGGCGCGTCCCCGCGCGCGGGTCTGGCCTGCGCTACCTGCTCGACTCGCTCGCGGAAGATCCGCCACCGGCGCTCGTTTTCATGGGTGAGCACGGAACTCGCTGCCGAGAGGTCGGCGGCATGGTTGATCAGCTCGCCCGCCGAGAACAGATAGTTCGGAGCAGTTCGTGCGTGTGCGAGGTCCGCGCGCAGTGCGGCTGGCGAGAAGTCGACCCGCTCCATGATCGATACGGCTCGTCGGAGGTACCGTCCGATGAGCTGCGTGGTCGAAGCATTCTGCCAGTTGCTGCCGATGATCCTGTGCCGTTCAGCCAGGAGATCGGCGAGCTGCGGGTAGGACAACAGGGCTTCGGCCATGGCCCAGGAGGTTTCCATCGCCGTTGCCAGCCATGCGCCGCTCCGCTCGCTCGCGGCGGCGCCGGTCTGGAGCTCGGATTTGATTCGAGTTATT
>DATKQH010000029.1:0-27703 GCA_035532775.1 Streptosporangiaceae bacterium | reverse complement strand
ACGCCAGGGCCGCGCGGAGCAGGATCCGCGTGGCAGTTGCGTGCTCGGTCCTGATCGGCGCCGCTGCCGCCGCCGCAGTCGTCGCGGAACCGGTCCCGACCGCCAGGCCCGCCCGGGTCCCGCATGCCACCGGCCTGGCGGGCATCACGGCGCCGCGCTCGATGCCGGCGGCGGGCAGCATCGCACTGTCTCCCCGCGCCCTGGCCCGGCTCAAGGCGGAACAGTCCCCCGGCTCGGGCGCCCGGCACTCCGTCGGCGGCTCCGGTCAGGGCAAGGCGGCCGGAACCGGCCAGCCGGTGCAGTCGTCGTCGGTGACGTACGTCACCCCGGGAACCTCGCTTAACTCGGTGCACCCCCGCTCGGGAGTCACTTACCTGTTCAGGCGCGGCGCCACCTATACCGGCACGCTGACCGTGGCCGCCGACAGCGTGATCATCGACGCGTACGGCACTGGCCGGTATCCCGTCTTCAGCCGGAGCACAGCCGGAAACGACCTGACGGTGTCAGGGAATGCCGACTTCATCTCGCATATCCGGCTGACCGGGCACGGATATCAGCAGGTACCCGGATGCGGATCGGCGAGCACCGCCGGGTACGAAGTCGGCGTCGATATCGGCGGCCTGCACGACACCGTTGACGCCGTGAAGGCCTACGGCAACCTTTACGCGGGCATTTACGTCGAGCCCGGCGGAGCCTATGCCACGATCAGCCACAGCATCTTCGACGGTGTCAATTCGCTGAACCCGTCGAACCTCGGCGCCGGCGCGTTCGGGATCCTGATCTGGGGTAACCACAACACAGTTAACAAGGACACGTTCGCGAACCAGAGCACCTGCAGCCCGGACTACGGCCGGGACGGCTCGGGCGTGGAGATCTACCACGGCTCGTACAACCTGATCGAGCACAGCACGGGCTGGAACGACTCGGACTTCACCGAGCTAGGCGGCAGCGGCGCGACCACCAACACCTACCTCGACAACACCTTCTACGCGCCAGGGGAGTTCCTCGTGACCAGGGGAAGCGGCGACACGGCAGACGGCCCGGTGTACAACACCCTTCTCATCGGCAACGTGGCGCATGGTGCCGTCGTCAGCTATGACTGGCAGCCCGGCAGCGGCACGCTCCTGATCATGAAGGACAACCACGTGGCGTCCCTGTCGCAGGACGGCGGATTCGTCAACAAGGGCGGCACCGTCATCGGCTTCTGACCGGCCGGGCCTGCCCCACGACAACCGGCTCGCCGCACGCCTGGCACACGAGTTCCGCGCTCAGCCGGTGGCCGCAGCGGTGCTCGAGCACCAGCGGAGCACCCGCGTGGCCGGCCAGGTACTTGTCCCCCCAGCGCATCAGCGTGAGGATCACGGGATACAGATCGCGCCCCGCCTCGGTCAGGTGGTAATCGAACCTGGCCGGGTGCTCAGAGTACTGGCGCCGTTCCAGAATGCCCGTGCCGACCAGCGCGCGCAGCCGCGCGGCCATCGTGTCGCGGGGCGCTCCCGTGCGTCGAACCATCTCGTCGAAACGGCCGTTACCCAGGAAGACCTCCCGTACGGCAAGGAGAGCCCACTTCTCGCCGACGATCTCGAGCGTTCGGGCAACGGAGCACTCCCGTGGCCGCGCGGAGACGGAAACCATGGCGGCCAGCATACCAGGTCAGTCCGGAAACTGGACGGACTAGTACGCGGCGGTTTACAGTGAGTCCAGATTCCGGACTAACACAGGAAGTGCGTGGCACATGGACAGCTCGCGCCTCACCTCCGCCGCTTCGCAGGAACCGGTCAGGCTCGCCCGCCCGCCGGCCGGAGCGGGACCGGCCGGCCAGCCCCAGCCCGCGGACGGCCCCGCCGGGCGCAAGGTCAGCGCGATCGTCGGCGTGCTGGCTCTCGCCGTGTTCATGTCGAGCCTTGACCTGTTCATCGTCAACCTCGCGTTCCCCTACATCGGCAGGGAGTACGCCGGGACGACATTGAGCTCGCTGTCCTGGGTGCGCCGATAGCGGCAACGTCGGCACCGACACCTGCGTGTACGCGTGGAACGGCCACCACATGGTCAAGAAGTCGGGCACGCCGCCGAAGCTGCCGAAGGTGATCGTCGGCACCTGACCAGCGGACCAGGACCCGGGGCAGCCACCCGCGCTCACGGGCGGTCCCCCGGAGTCCGACAACCCGCGCCGTGGACGACAACGCTGAACCCCTGCTGTCGCTATCGCAGCATCAAGGGTCAGCGTTGTCGCTGAAAAGGTGTTGGGGTGGGGCCGGACCTCTGCGCCGATAGGCTGGCTCAGCCGGCGACACCGACCGGACCCGCCCGGGAGGAGGATCCCGCGATGGCCTTCCAGGGGTGGCCGGAGGCGGCCCTGGACTTCTTCGAGGGCCTGGAGGCGGACAACTCCAGGTCGTACTGGACCGCGCACAAAGCGACCTACGACGAGCTCGTGCTCGGCCCGATGACGGAGCTCACCGACGAGCTAGGCGCGGAGTTCGGCCCCGTGAAGATCTTCCGGCCGTACCGCGACATCAGGTTCAGCGCGGACAAGTCGCCGTACCGGACCGAGATCGGCGCGACCGTCGGCTCGGCCTACATCCGGCTCTCGGCTGGCGGCCTGGCCGCCGGCAACGGCATGTTTCACCTGGCCGCCGACCAGCTGAGCCGGTACCGGCAGGCGGTCGCTGACGATGTCAGCGGCGGCGAGCTTGACCGGATCGCCGGCGCGATCACCGGCCAGGGCATCTCGCTGATCGGCCATGAGATCCTGAAATCCGCACCGCGCGGCTACCCGGCGGATCATCCGCGGATCGAGTTGCTCAGGCACAAGGGCCTGGTCGCGTTCATCGAGTGGCCAGTCGAGCCCTGGCTCGCCGCGCCCGCCGCCAGGGATCACCTCGCCGAGTTCCTCGTCACGACCGAGCCGCTGGCCGACTGGCTCGACACTCACGTCGGCTCGCCGGAAGACGGGGAATCCAGGCGCCGGTGAGTCAGCAACCGAGGAACTGCCATGCCCGACGAGCACTTCACTGAGCTCCTTGCCGACCGGATCGCGCTGCGGCGCTTCACGCTCGCCGACCTGACCACGTTCGTGACGTACCGGTCCGATCCCGACGTCGCTCGTTATCAGAGCTGGGACGCGCCCTACCCGCTTGCTGACGGCGAGCGGATGATCTCACGTCTGCTCGAGGCACACCCGGACACAGCCGGCCAGTGGTTTCAGTACGCGATGGTCCTTCGTTCGACCAATGAACTTATCGGCGACTGCGCGTCAGGGACGGACGAGCAGGACCCGCGCCTGGCCGAGGTCGGTTTCACGGTCCGCCCCGAGTACCAGGGCCGCGGTTATGCGACAGAGGGAACGCGCACGCTGCTTGGCTACCTCTTCCAGGCGCGCGCCAAGCACCGGGTGACGGCGCGCTGCGACGCCCGCAACTCCGCATCCGCCCGGGTACTCGAGCGGATTGGCATGCGCCGCGAGGGCTACCTGCGCGAGTGCCTCTGGGCGAAGGGCGAGTGGACCGACGAACTCTGCTACGCCATCCTGGACCGCGAGTGGGCCGAGCGAGCCGGGCCCGGTCACGGCTAGCCGGCCTCGGTCGCGGTCAGCCCGCCGAACCGCTCGTCCACCTGCTCGCCGGTCAGCCCGAAGTCGGCGAGAGCGTACCGGTGCCTGGGCGCGGCCACGCGGCCCTGCTCCCCCGCCGCTCCGCCGCCGGCGGCGGCTCCTTCCGCCTGCACGGCGCGCATCGCATCCGCCGCCACCCTGCTCAGCGGCAGCCCGAAGTAACCGTAGACCGACTCGACCGTTCCGAGCGGATCGGCAGCGAAGTCCTCGTACCGGACGTCGCAGAACCTGGCCTGGTCATGCCGGGCGCGCACCGCCGTGAAGTGCTCGAGACCGCGCGCCCACAGCTCAAGCTGATCACGCCCGATCACCTCGCCGGCGAACGTGCCCGACCAGCCCTCGGTCGCGTGCGCGGCCAGGCTGCACGCCGAGGCGATCGCGACGCGCGGCGCCCGGTGCGTCTGGATCACCAGCGCGTCCGGGTACACGGCGAGGAGCTCGTCCAGCGCGAACAGGTGGCTGGGGTTCTTCAGCACCCACCGCCGGCCGGGGTCAGGCAGCCCGATCAGCTGCAGGTTCCGCCGGTGCCTGCGGTACGCGCCGGTCCAGTCCTGCCCGGCCAGCCAGGCGGAGTACGTCGGCAGGTGGGCGAGGCACTCGAACGAGATCGACCGCATCGACTGGCGGAGTAGCTGCCAGCACTCCTCGACCTGGTCGGCGGCGATGTAATGCACCCCCATGAACTCCGGGTGCTCGACGTGGTGCTGCGCGTACGCCGCCTGCAGCTGAGCGAATACCGGATCAGCGGCCCACGACTCGCGCGCCGGCCGCGGCTGCGGCGCCTGGGTGAGCCACAGTTCAAGACCCTGCTGCGCGGGGTCGGCCGTGAGCAGCCGGTGCAGCGCCGTCGTGCCAGTCCGCGGGAGTCCGGTAACGAAAACCGGCCGGTCGATGCCGACCGCGGCATGCTCCTGGTGCCGGCGCCATGCCGCCTCGCTGAGCAGGCGGGCGACCAGCGCACCGCGCAGGAAGACGCGGCTCATCTTGCTGCCGAGCGAAGTCAGGTCCTCGTCCCTGGCGTAGGACTCGAGCAGCATGGCGAGACCGTCACGGTAGTCATCGGCGCCGAAGTCGTCGAGCCCGGTCAGCCTGGTCGCCGACGCGTGCAGGTCATCGACGGTGCCGACGCCCGTGCGTGACTCGGCGGTCAATGGTGGTACTCACCGCAGTTGACGTCGAGGCACTGCCCGGTAATAGCGCGGGCCATCGGCGAGGAGAGGAAGACGACCGCGTCGGCGATCTCGTCCGGCTCGGGCAGCTTGCGCAGGTCCGTGTTGGCCGCCATCTCGTCGTAGATCTCCTGGGCGTCCACCCCGCGCTTCTTGGCCAGGTAGCCGAAGTACCACTTCAGCGAGTCGCCCCAGATGTGCCCGGGGGCCACGGTGTTGACCCTGATCCCCTGCGGGCCGAGCTCGGTGGCCAGGGACTGGGCGACCGCGAGCAGCGCCGCCTTGGTCGCCTTGTACGGGCCCATGGTGCGCTGGGAGAAGCGGACCACCATCGAGTTGATCATCGTCACCGAGCCGCCGCTCGCGGCGAGGGCGGGCGTGAAGAGGCGGGTCAGCCGCAGCGCCCCGAGCACGTTGACGTCGAACGCGGCCTTGATCGCGTCGAGGTCCACGACGGACAGATCCTTGATCGGCGGCATCGCCAGGGCGTTGTGCACCAGCGCGTCGGCACGGCCGAACTCGGCCAGGGTCGCGTCCCGGAGATGCTCGGCCGCCGCCGGATCGGAGATGTCGGTCGGCACGGCGAGAGCCCGGCGGCCGAGCGCCGTCACCTCCTTGGCTACGTCGGCAAGCCGGGACTCGGTCCGGGCCGCGAGCACCACGTCGGCGCCCTGCTCGGCACTGCGCAGGGCGATCGACCGGCCAAGCCCGGGGCCGATTCCCGAGACGATGACCACCTTGTCGTGCAGCAGCATCAGGGTGTACTCCGGATCAGCTCGGCCGGCCGGGAGCTGCCGGCTCGGGGCGGGCGGGACGGGGCAACGGACGGGCCGGGCACGGGGGCCGGGGCACGGGGGCCGGGGCACGGGGCGGGGCAGCGGGTCCGGGCGGGACATGCGGGGCACCGGCCGTCATCAGCCGAGCATCCGCTCTGCCACGGCGGCCTGGCGGGCGGCGATCCGCTCGGTGTACTCGCTGCGGCTGATTCTCGCCCGCTCGAAGTACGGGAGCCGCTGCTCAAGCTCGGCGACCTTCACCACCTCGGCGCTCGGCCCGTCGGCCGGCTGCAGATCCCGGGACAGCCGCTGCCAGCGCAGCTGGACGTACCCCCGGTGGTGCCCGGTGCACGCCAGCCAGTTGGCGACGCCCGGATCACGCTCGCTGATCACGAACCTGAGCATGCCGTCCGGGTCATGCCTGGCCTGGTCCGCGGTGAGGCTGGTCTGGTGGTTGATGTAGTCCAGCGAGATGTACCACATGCTGCCGAGCTGAATGCCCTGATACGGCGCGACGTCGCGGCCGGCCGCGGGCACCGTCACGATCATCGCCTGGTCGTCGCCGAGTTCGTAATGCCCGACCGAGGAGAACTGGCTGGTCAGCCCGCCCGGCGTGGACCGCGGCTCGGTCAGCGTGTTGACCGGCAGCTTCAGGTAGAACCACTCGGGGAAGGCCAGGAACGTCCGGAGCCGGGAGATGAGGATCTTGCCTGCCACGCCGTACCGCTTCGCCAGCGCGCTGGTCTGCGGGGGCGGCGGCGCGGCGCCGGCGGTGTCGGTCCGGCGGATGGCGATCATGCCGCGCCGCTCGCTCGCCCAGTCGTTGTAGACCTCGCGGACGATCAGCATCGCCGAGCCCGGGCCGAGGGTGACGTAGTTGCGCGGCGGATCCGGCCGGGCCGGGCCGAAACGCAGCTCGAACGTGCCGTCGCCGGCGACGTCGATCGCCCGGTCGTCGAACGCGGTCAGGCTGTCCGGCACCTGCACCGGCGAGTAGTCGCCGCCGAGCACCTGGAAGCTGAGGTCGGCGGTGCTGCCGCGCCGTCCGGTGACCACGTACTCGGCGTCGTCACGCAGGTAGGAGTGGAAGTACAAGGTGTCCGGGTTGTCCAGCCCGAGCTTGGTGTACGGGCCGGTCGAGGCGACGAAGAACGGGAAGTCGCGCTGGTAGGCCCAGGCCAGCGTGAGCGAGGCCCTGATCGACCCGGCCAGGTAGTCGTAGCCCTCGGCGAGATCCTGCTCGGTCTGGATGTGCGGCGCACCGGTGATGATCTTCTCGGCTTCGGTGACCGCGTCAGCGAAGGACTGGGTGAGCAGCGCCTCGGCCGGAGGCAGCCCGGTCGGCGGCTGGTCGGCGGCGGGCGGGTCGGCGGACACCGGGTCAGGCCGACCAGCGGTTGGCGGTCAGCCGCCAGCTCGGCAGATCGTTCAGCGACATGCTGGCCTCGTAGATCCGCTGGTACCCGATGTGCGAGATCCGCCACGTGCCGTCCTCATCGCGCCGGTAGCGATCCTCGTAGAACGCGGCTCCGGCGATCACCACCTTGAACTCGGTCGCGATCACGGTGTCCTCGAACCGCCAGGTTCCGGTGGCCGTTTCGCCATCGATATCGATCTCGGGCTGGCCGGCCGCGTGCAGGGTGATGATGTCGTTGCCCAGGCTGTCCCGCAGGAACGTGACGATCTCGTCCCGGCTGGTCAGGTTCAGCGGCCGGCCCGCCGACGGGGTGCCGTAGTCCGCGGTCGCGTCCTCGGTGAAGACCTCGCCGATCTCGTCCCACAGCTTCAGGTCGACGCAGCGCAGGTAGCGGTACTTCAGCCGGCGGATCTTCTCCATCTCGACAAGGTCCATCAGACCAGCCTCCAGGGCCGCGTAGCCGCCAGGCGCACGCCTGCCGGCGCCCAGCCCCAGAATACTAGAACCTGTTCTACACGATGTACCTCTCGCCGGGCGGCGAGGACCGGAAGACCTGGAGCGGGCCGACCGTGATTGCCGGGAGGCTGGCGGTATCTCGCACCCACGTCGCCGCGTCGCCGTGCGGGCCGCGGGCATCAGGGACCACCCGAGGACGGCAGCAGCTGGCCGGGCCAGCCGACCTTTATTATTTGTACCGCCATAAGACGCATGTTAGCGATCACGCCTGCCGGATCGGCTGCTGTGACCGCTAGGCTCCGGGCACGGCCGCGATGGCCTCGATCTCGACCAGCTGGTCCGGGTAGCCGAGCATCGCGACGCCAAGCAGCGTGCTCGGCGCGTCATGGTCGCCGAAGGCGCTGGCGACCTCGGTCCACGCGGCGACAAGGTCGCCGCGATCGCCGCTGGCGACGTAGACAGTGGTCTTGAGTACGTCGCGCAGGGTGGCGCCGCACTCCTCCAGCACCACGCGCAGATTGTCCAGCGCCTGCCGCGTCTGCGCCGCGATATCACCGGGCGCGACGACGTGTCCCTGGTCGTCGAGCGGGCAGGCTCCCGCGGTGAAGACCAGGTCAGCCTTCCGAGCCGTCGCGGCATACGCGTAGGGCACACCTTCGAACAGCCGGGTACTCTGGTGGAGTTCTGCCGCCATGACAGCGGAGTCTGTCACACTCCGGGCACTTCCCGGCCGCCCATGATCGTGGTCTTCTCTCAGAACGTGGACTCCCGTCAGCGTTATTCGCCGAAAGCAGTCCACGTTCTAAAAGGAGTCCGGGATCCGCGCGCGTGGCCCGGCGCAGGCATGATGGCGGCATGAGCGTTAGTGGTCGCGAGTGGATCGAGCGGCTCCCTGCCGAACTGGACGTACAGCGGGTACTCCTGCGCGGGCTGCTACGTGAGTGCGAGTCGCAGGAAAGCATCAGGTGGCTCGTGATCGCCTGCTCGCTTGGCCGCGGCGCGGCAGACCGCCTCTCCGATCTGGATCTCGGGATGGGCGTCGCGGACGAGCAGTTCGACGCCGCGATTCTTGATATTCGCCGGGCCGTCGACCGGCTCGGCGATCTCGTGGATAGCTACCACCACGAGCTGCCTGGGCTCACGATGACTCACGAGCGGATTTTCGCTCAGTATGCCGACCGCGGCCAGGTCGACCTCGTCGTCATTCCGGCATCGCAGTCCGTCGGGCCGATCCGCGACGAGGTGGTGCTCTATGACCCGGACCTGCGGATTGCCGGCGCCTTCGAGCAGGGCGCAGTGACGGCCGGCCAGGTCCGCGAGTGGGCGTTCGGCGGCTGGTGCGCGCTGGCCGACATGGGGAAGTACCTGCGTCGCGGGTCGCGCTGGGAAGCACTGCAGCGGCTGACCGAAGCCCAGGGCCAGCTGTGGCGGCTATGGGCCGCTGTCTACGAGGTGCCCAACCCGCAGTTCGGGCTCACCAGCCTCCTGGACTTCGCGCCCGGACAGATCCCGCCAGCGATGGAAACGACCGTCTCCGATCTGGATCACGCCCGCTTGCTGGCGGCCGGCCAGAGCCTGGCACGACAACTGACCGAGGCCAGCGAGCTTCTTCAGCCTGATTTCCCGGCGGCCCTCCCGCTAGCGATGGGCCGGTACGTGACCGACGACCTGGAAGCCCTGGTCGCGTCACGGGAGCCTTACTAGAACCTGTTCTACCTTTTTGCCGATCGGGCTGGCAGGATCGGACCGTGACCTGACCGGACGGAGGTTCTGTGCGCTTCTCTTACGCGGAGTCCATGACCGACCCGTCGTTCTACCTGCCGCTGGCCCAGGCCGCCGAGGCAGCCGGGTACGACTCGATGGTCATTCCCGACAGCATCTGCTACCCGGCACACGCCACCAGCACCTACCCGTACAGCCCGGACGGCACCCGCGAGTTCCTCGACGGCAAGCCGTTCCTCGAGCCGTTCTCACTGATCCCGGCGCTCGGCGCGGTGACGCGGCGACTCAGGTTCGTGACGTTCGTTCTGAAGCTGCCCGTACGCAATCCGGTCCTCGTCGCCAAGCAGGCAACCTCCACGGCGGTGCTCACCGGTAACCGGCTCCTGCTCGGGGTCGGGACCAGCCCGTGGCGCGAGGATTACGACATACTCGGCGTCCCGTGGGAGCGCCGGGGCCGGCGACTGGACGAGGGAATCGACATTATCCGCGGGCTGGCAGCCGGCGGCTATTTCGAGTACGAGGGCGAATTGGTGAAAATCCCGCCCGTCAAGCTCTCGCCGGTTCCGACCGAGCCAATCCCGATCCTGTTCGGCGGCCATAGCGACGCGATGCTGCGCCGGGCGGCCAGGACCGGTGACGGCTGGATGCATGGCGGCGGTGACCCGGCCGATCTGCCTGGTCTGCTGGCCAGGCTCGCCGATCTGCGCCGGGCGGAGGGAGCCGCGGACAGGCCGTTCGAGGTGCACGTGATCTCGATGGACGCGTTCAGCGTGGACGGGGTCCGCCGGCTGGAAGACCAGGGGGTCACCGACGTGATCGTCGGCTTCCGGTGGCCGTACACCACCGAGCCGGACACGCAGCCGCTGGCGGACAAGATCGGCGCACTGACGACGTTCGCCGAGAAGGTCATCGCGAAGGTAAAGGACTGACCGGGATGACGGAACACCGGATCACGGGGCAGCCGACCGCGCGGGATCTGGCGCGCCGGTCTCAGGCGGCTGTCCAGGCGAAGGACCGGGAGGCCTGGCTCAGCCTGTTTGCCCCCGACGCCGTGGTGGCCGACCCGATCGGGCCGTCACCGCTCGACCCGGCCGGGCACGGCCATCGCGGACTGGCGGCCATCACCGCGTTCTTCGAACACGGCCTCCAGCCGGTTCCGTCCTCGCTGACGCGCACGTTCCGGTTGAGCAGATCCACGTGGATGACATGCCTGAGCTCAGGGCAGCTGGGCACCAGCGCCCGCATCTCCCGCTCGCCCGCCACGAACAGCTCGTCCGGGCCCGCCGACTCGGCCAGCCTGGCCCGCCAGCCGCTGACCCTGTCCCCCGCGTGATCCCCAAGCGTGACGGTCAGCCAGTCGCGCCAGCTCATCGGCTGGTCTGAGTCGCCGGCCGGCCAGACCGGGGACGCGCCCGCGGGGACGCGCCCGCGGGGACGCGCCCGCGGGGACGGACACGAGCCGGAGCGCGTCGAGCGCTCTCAGCAGCGCCGGCATCAGCCGCTCCAGCCCGGGCCGGTCCAGCGACTCGAGGAACGCCCCGACGTGCCGCTCCGAGATCGCGTAGTACCCGCCGACCGCAGCGCCGATCTCCAGGACAGCGGGAACGGGAAGGTCTGGTCGGGCGAACATCATGGCCGCCCGGTCCTTCTCGAAGTCCTCGCGGTACGCGCCGAACCGCGCGACCAGCGGCCGCCCGCCGAGCTTGAACGAGTACGCCCGTGACCAGTCACCGCCGCCAAGCTCGGCGATCTCGCCGGCCCGTCCGGCATAGCGTTCGGCCAGGAAGGCCGCGGCCTGGTCCAGGCCGACGCGAGTGCGCACGGTGCACTCCGATCGGCGGCCGGCGTTCCCGGCTCCCGACCTGCCGCAATCCCTGCCAGTGTCGAATAGATACGATGTCGATCCTGACATGGCGAGGGGCACGGCAACACATGGGACATGGCAACATCAGCTCCGTCCAGCCCGATCAGCCAGGGCACTTTCCGCGCTTGTTCTCGCCGCTGCGGATCGGGCCGGCGACGATCCGCAATCGCATCGTCTCGTCCGGTCATGACACCGTGATGGCGGTCGACGGCAAGGTCTCCGACCAGCTGATCGCCTACCAGGAGGCCAGGGCGGCCGGCGGAGTCGGGCTGATCGTGGTCCAGGTCGCCGGGATCCACGCATCGGCCAGGTACAGCAGCCACGTGCTGATGGCCGACGACGACTCGGCCATCCCCGGCCTCGCCCGGCTCGCCGACGCCGTGCACGCCCACGGGACCGCCATCTTCCAGCAGCTCTTCCACGACGGCCGGGAGCTGATGGAATCGGCCGACGGCACGCTCCCGGTGGCCTACGCGCCGTCCGCGGTCCCGAACGAGCGGTTCGGCGTCATGCCGCGGGAGATGCCGGTCAGCTTCGTCCGCGAGATGATCGGCTGCTACGGGGCGGCAGCCGCACGGGTCGCCAGGGCCGGACTCGACGGCGTCGAGGTCGTCGCGTCGCACGGCTACCTGCCGGCCCAGTTCCTCAACCCGCGCACCAATCTGCGGACGGACTCCTATGGTGGCTCGGCGGAGAACCGGCTCAGGTTCCTGCGCGAGGCAATCGCGGCCGCCCGGCAGGGCGTCGGCCCCCGCCTCGCGGTCGGCCTGCGGGTCTCGGTCGGCGAGGAGTCGCAGTCGGACGAGGGCCTGACCGCCGACGAGGTGCTGCAGGTGCTCGGCTCGCTCGACGCCGACGGCCTGCTCGACTACGTCTCTGTCGTGGCCGGGACCTCGGCCACGACGGCGGGCTCGGACCACATCGTGCCGTCGATGGCGTACCCGGTCGGCTATACCGCCCCGCTAGCAGCGCGGGTCAAGCTCATCGTCTCGGTGCCGGTCATGGTGGCCGGGCGGATCAGCCAGCCGCAGGACGCCGAGCTGATCCTGAGCCGCGGCGATGCCGACGCCACGGTGATGACCCGGGCCCTGATCTGCGATCCCGAGATGCCGGCCAAGGCCAGGGCCGGCGCCCCCGCGACGATCCGCGCATGCATCGGCTGCAACCAGGCCTGCATAGGCCACTTCCACGCCGGCTACCCGATCTCGTGCATCCAGCGGCCGGAGACAGGCAGGGAGCTCAGCTACGGCGTCCGGCGGCCGGCCAGGCGCAGCAAGGACGTCGTCGTGGTCGGCGGCGGCCCGGGCGGGCTCAAGGCCGCCGCGGTCGCGGCGGAGCGCGGCCACCGGGTCACCCTGCTGGAAGCGGGCTGCCGGCTGGGCGGTCAGGTCCTGCTGGCCCAGGAGATCCCCGGTCGGGCCGAGTTCGGCGGGGCGATCGGGAACCTGACGGGCGAGGCGGAGCGGGCCGGGACGAAGATCGTGCTCGGCACCATCGCGGACGAACGCCTGCTCCGCGAGCTGGCGCCGGACGCGATTGTGCTCGCCACCGGCGCGCTGCCGAGGGTGCCCGAGCTTGAGCTGGCCGACTCCCCTGTCGTGCTCACCGCGTGGGAGGTGCTCCAGGGGGCGCAGGTGCCGTCCGGCCGGGTCGTGGTTGCCGACTGGCGATGCGACTGGATCGGCCTGGGCGTGGCGACGCTGCTGGCCCAGCGCGGTCGCAAGGTAACGCTCGGCGTCTGCGGATACCACGCGGGCCAGCGCATCCAGCAGTACGTCAGGGACGCGATGATCGGCGACGCGCTACGGCTCGGGGTCGAGATCATCCCGCTGGTCCGGCCCTACGGCGCGGATCCGGAGACGGTCTACCTCCAGCACGTGCTCACCGGCGAGCCGGTGCTGATCGAGCCGGCCTCGGCGCTCGTCTTGTCCGCCGGTCACTTGCCCGTCGCCGGCCTGGCCGTCACGCTGGCCGGGTCCGGCTTTGACGTGCACGAGATCGGCGACTGCCTGGCGCCGCGCACGGTCGAGGAGGCCGTGCTGGAAGGGCTCACCGTCGCGTCTGAGCTCTGACGGCTTGGCTCTAAGCGCCAGGACACATCGCCTTCAGCTGGGCGGCCGTCGCCTTGGCGTTGGACTTCAGCCCGGAAAGGGCGGTGATGATCGCCTGTACCTGGGAGGCCGACGGGTTGGCCGACAGGTTCTTCGCCGCCTTCTCCACCTGGTTCAGCGATGTCGACAGCGAGCTGACCTGGCCAGATGGCGCGGCGCCGCGCTCGCTCTTCAGCGCCGCGAGCTGCGTCTGGATGTTGGTGAGGTCTGTCCTGATCTGCTTGGACGCGTTGGCGTTCAGCTGGAGATGGGTCAGACTTTCCAGCGAGGTATTCAGCGACGCGACGTGCTTGCAGGTCGCCGCCGACGCCGTCGCGGTCATCGACGGGCTGGCCGTGGGACTTGCCGTGCTCGTCGTATGCGTGGCGGGAGTCCCGCTTGAGCTGCTGCTCGTGCCCGAACTGCACGCGGCGAGGAACGCCGCGCCGCCCGCGATCACGATCGCTGCCCGCAACCGGACAGGCCTGGCCTTCGACTGCGTAGTCATGATTCACATGCTCCCCATCCGGCGGCACCTCAACGTCACCCTCGACGGGCGAGATCAAGGGTGGGGGAGAAGCCGGCCAGGACTATACGGCCAAGTTCGGCACGAGCGGCATCACCTGTACCTACATCACCAACGACCAGGCTCTGGAGAAGGCGACATCGGCCGGGCCGTTCGACCTGATGCACCCCTGTCACGAGAACCTGCCCGACTATGTCTCCCGCGGCCTCGTGCAGCCGTTCGACACCTCGCTGCTGCCGAGCTTCAAGCAGCTGACCCCCTACCTGGTCAAGCAAGGCCAGGTCAACGGCAAGCAGTACATGATTCCGTGGGACTGGGGCTACGGCAGCCTGACCTACCGCACCGACTATGTGGCAAGCTCGATGCGACCGGCTGGGAACTGGCTGGAACAAGAAGTACTCGGGCAAGATCTCGCTCTGGAGCGGAGCGTCGACCAACTTCGAGGTGGCCGCGCTGAAGCTCGGCTTCCCGAAGATGGACAATCTCACGACCAGCCAGGTCGCCGCGGCCAAGGCGAGCCTGCTGCAGCAGAAACCGCTGAACAAGCTGTACTGGGAGAGCGAGTACAGCCAGATGCAGCCGGACGTCAAGTCGGGCACGGTGTGGATCTCCTACTCGTGGCAGGACACGCTGGTCTCGATGAAGGCCGCTGGCGTGCCCGTCGCCTTCCTGAACCCGAGCCAGGGCCGGCTGTCCTGGCTGTGCGGGTTCATGCTCGGGGCGAATACGAAGAACTACTACCACGCCTCGTTCTATCCGTTCGCGGTCAGCCACCGGCTGAGCCTGACCGGGCAGTCCGGCTGGCTGATCAAGCCGCCGATGTGCGCATGCCACATGGCCCAGCCGCTCTACATCGGCGCGACCGTCACCGGGCGGGAGGTCCACTGGCTGGAGATCAACGGCCCGCGCGCGAGCAGCCAGCTGCTCACGAGCCTGCTCGCCGAGTTGCCAGGCACGTGACAGCGGGTCGGCCCGGATGGATGGGCCATCCATCCGGGATTTCAAGGATGGATGTGCCATTCATCCTCCGCAAGGCGGCCGCCACCGCTCAGCCGGAGCCGCCGCGCTCAGCCGGAGCCCGCACGATCGCGTGCGCGATCAGGGACAGCCGCGTGGGACGCAGCGAGTCGGACCGCTCCCAGGTGGCGGCGTCGCCGACGTCGCCCTGGGAGACGTGCCTGAGCGGCGTCAAGCCGTGCTCGGTGAGCAGTGCTGACATCTGCGCCGGCGACAGGAAGGTGAGCCACGGCTCACCGCGCTGCGCTGCGGCGGGGGCGACCAGGTCCACGTAGGTACTGCCGTCATCGTCTCGCAAGTGAGCGGGAGCATATAGTCCGCGACGACCTGGGACCCGGGAACGAAGCCGCTGAGCTCGGCGAAGGTCTGGCCGATCGCCGCCTCGGTCAGGTACATCGTCACGCCGAGCCAGCTGACGAAGGCGGGGCTGGTCAGTTCGAAGCCGCTCCGGACGAGGCGCTCGGCCAGCGAGCCGCCCGCCGAGCCATCCTCGAAGTCCACAGGGACGAAGACGACGTTGCCGGGCATCCTGGCGCTGACATCTACCCAGCGGGTGCCCGACGTGCACGGCTTGAGCGTGGCAGCCGACGTGACCGTCCGGGCGCCGACAGACCAGCCAGGCCACCGCCGCCCAGTTCCGCCCGCCCAGCTGACCCGAGAGTGTGGACGGCAGTAACGATACCCTACGGCCTGGGCGGAGTTCTCGGTGCATATCCAGTTTTCTGCCGCGAAGACCTGATTGCGCAGGTCAGAATGACCGGTCTTGCCAGGCCGAACGGCTCGCAGTTCAGGCCGCGGCCGGGTCTGAGCTACTCCCCCCTGAATCCCCCCGCTGGGGGGATGGCACGGCGGCCTGGCCGGTCTAGGGTGACAGTCCACGCCGCGATGAACCACAGCAATCGGGCCGAGCTGACCCCGCTGCGCAGGTGCGAGGAAGCGAGGCCTCGATTATGCCCGACAAGCTGATGCGGCTGCGCCGCCACGAGATGTCAGCAGCGGCCGGCCGGCCGGTGATGATCGCGATCGCGGGCGACAGCGCCGCGGGAAAGACGACTCTCACCCGGGGAATCGCCACGGCTCTCGGCCAGGACAGGGCCACCGCCATCTGCGTGGACGACTACCATAAGTACGACCGCGAGGAACGCCGCGGGATCCCGTTCACGGTGCTGAACCCCGAGTGCAACTACATGGACATCATGGAGCAGCACCTGCAGTTGCTGGCGCTCGGGCGCCCGATCCTCAAGCCGGTCTATGACCACTCCACCGGCAGGCTCACCCGGCCCGTGCCGGTCGAGCCACACGACTTCGTGATTGTCGAGGGCCTGCTGCCGCTGCACACCAAGCTGGCGCGGGCCTGCTTTGACATCACCGTGTACCTCGACCCGCCGGAGGCGATCCGCCGTGAGTGGAAGGTGAGACGCGACTGCAAGGATCGCGGCTACCGCCCTGACCAGGTACTTGCCGAGCTTGAACGGCGAGAGGCCGATGCTGCGGCCTACATCAGGCCGCAGCGGCAGTGGGCCGACCTGTCAATCAGGTTCGCTCCTGTCGCCGGTCGCGGGAGCGCGACTGACACTCCGCTGTCAGCAGAGATCCTGCTCCGGCCGACGATCGTGCACCCCGACCTGTCGCACGTGCTAACCGACGATGACCGCAGGACCGTTCACCTCAAGCTGATCAGGGACAGCGACGGCCGGCCCGTGGACGCCCTGCACGTGCACGGATACGCGCCGCGCGAGGACAGCCAGGTCGTAGAGAAAGCGATCTGGGGGCAGCTCTCGATGGACCAGGGAGCTGCGCCGCCGGACAGCCTTGGCGAGTACGGCACAGGCAAGCGGAGCGAAGCACTCGCGATCGCGCAGCTGCTGCTCCTGTGGCATCTGCTGGAGGCCGGGGCGTAAGCGGCGTGAGTCGTTCGTTCCGGCAGTCGCCCATTGCCCCCGCGCCAGTAGGTAGCGTTCCTGACATGACCTCGGACCTTGAGCCACTTCGCGTGGTGATCATCGATGATCATCAGATGGTGCTTGACGGTCTCAAGGCCATGCTCCATCCCTACTCCGAGCACGTGGCCATCGTCGGCGAAAGCAGCGACGCGCAGGACGCGCTACGCGTCATCTCGGAGGTCAGGCCAGACGCCGTGCTACTCGATGTCCGCCTGCGCGGCACCTCGGGCCTGGACCTCTGCGGCGACATCCTGGCAGCCCAGCCGGCGTGCAAGGTCGTGTTCCTCACCGTCTATGACGACGAGCAGTACCTCTACCAGGCGCTGCGAGTCGGCGCGGCGGGCTTCTTGCTCAAGCGGATCCGCGGCGGCGAGCTGGTCGACTACCTCCGCCGTATCAGGGACGGGGAAGTGCTGATCGACCCGGCGCTGGCCGGGCGGGTGGCCCTGTCCGCGGCCCGGCTGCAGAGCGGCGAGTTCTGGCCCGGCGCCCACCTGGGCCTCACGCAGCGCGAGAGCGAGGTGCTCGCGCTACTCGTCGCCGGCCTGTCCAACCGCGCTATCGCGGCAAAGCTCGTGGTCAGCGAGGAGACGGTGAAGACTCACTCACGCGGCATCTACCGCAAGCTCGGCACGTCGGACCGGGCCGGCGCGGTCGCCGTGGCGCTAAGGGAAGGGGTCTTCCACTGACCGCGTTGCTGGGCGGGGGCGATGCCGAGCGCGAGGCGCTCCTGCTGTCCCGCGTCATCGACACCATCTCGGCCGGGCTTGATCTCGACCGTATCCTGCAGGGCGTGGCCAATCTGGTCACCGAGACGACCGCGACCGACGTGTGCTTCGTCCATCTGATCGACGAGGAGGGCCGCACACTCCGGCTGCGCGGTGCTACACCGCCATTTGACCGGCTGGTCGGCAAGATCGAGCTGGCGGTCGGCGAAGGCGTGTCCGGGTGGGTCGCCGATCACGGCGAGCCGGCCGTGATCGTCGGGGACAAGAACAGTGATCCCCGCTACCGCTACATTCCCGCGCTGCGCGGGGAGGACTACACCTCGATGATCTCGGTCCCCGTGGTCACGCCGCTCGGGCACCTCGTCGGCGTCCTCAACGTGCACACTAAATTGCGGCGTGATTTCACGACGTCGGACGTGGACCTGCTGCGGTCGGTGGCCGGGCTGGTCGCAGGGGCGATCGAGAACGCCCGCCTGCACCAGCGGCTGGCGGAGCGGGAGGAGGCACTGGAGCGGTTCGCCGAGCAGACGATGGAGTGGCAGGAACACGAACGCCGCAGGCTGGCCGGCGAGATCCATGACGGGATCAGCCAGCGGATCGTCAGCCTGTTCTTCCACCTGTCCGCGGCGGCCGATGTGATCGACAGCGCGCCACGCCTCGCGGCCGAGCAGATAGCCAAGGCCCAGGAACTCGCCGCCGCCGCGCTGGACGAGACCAGGCTCGCCATCGCCGGCCTGCGTCCGCCGGTACTCGACGACCTCGGCCTGGCCCCCAGCCTGGTCAGCCTCGGCCATTCGTTTCCCCAGCTTGATGTGCAAGTGGAGACGACCAAGCAGCGGATTTCCGAGCACCTCGAGACCGCCGTGTACCGGACTGCCCAGGAAGCTCTGCAGAACGTGGCCAAGCACGCGGAGGCTCAGTCCGTCAGGGTTCGGCTGACCGCTCCGCCTGGCCGCATCGTGCTCGAGGTTGCCGATGACGGCACCGGGTTCGACCTCGCCGCCGCCGACTCGGCGATGACCGGCCAGGGTGGCCCGAGCGGCTTCGGCCTGTCCGGAATGCGCGAGCGGGCCGAGTTGCTCGGCGGAAGGCTGGAGGTGATCAGCGCACCCGGCCGCGGCACGACGGTGCGCCTGACCCTGCCGTCACTGGGTCGCTCCGGCCCGGCCCAGTGATCAGCTGGCCGGCTCCGCTGCGGTGACCGCGTCGGTGCTGTCGCCGAAGACCCGGCTGGCGCGGACGTCGGCGGCGCTGATCTCGACCAGGTCCTCCACGCGGATCGACCCGCCCGCCGCGACGATCCTGCCCGCCTGCCGCAGCCGGAGCCGGTCGATCGCGTTGCGCATGCTCCGGGCGTTGGCGAACCTGGGCTGAGTCATCCGCAGTGCGACGTACTCACGGAAGGCGTCCCGTGCCGCCGCCGACAGCCGGTATTCCTCGCGGTCCAGTATCAGGTCCGCGATGTGCACGAGCTCGTCGAGGGTGAAGTCGGGGAAGTCCAGATGGTGGGCGACGCGGGATGCCATTCCCGGGTTGGACCTGAAGAAGGTGTCCATCCGGTCGGCGTATCCGGCCAGGATGACCACTAGGTCCGCACGGTGGGATTCCATGAACTGCAGCAGGATCTCGATCGACTCCTGCCCGTAATCACGCTCGTTCTCCGGCCGGTACAGGTAGTAAGCCTCGTCGATGAAGAGCACGCCGCCCATCGCGCGCTTGAGCACCTCCTTGGTCTTCGGCGCGGTGTGCCCGACGTACTGCCCGACGAGGTCGTCGCGGGTGACGCTGACCAGCTGGCCCTTGCGCAGGTAGCCGAGCTCGGCCAGCAGCACGCCCATCTGGGAGGCGATCGTCGTCTTGCCGGTGCCCGGGCTGCCGGTGAAGCACATGTGCAGGCTGGGCCGCGACGAGGTGAGGCCGCAGCGCTGACGGAGCCGGTCGATCAGCAGGAGCGCCGCTATCTCCCTGACCCGCGTCTTCACGGGGGCGAGTCCCACGAACTCAGCGTCGAGCCGGTCGAGTATCTCGCCGATCCGCAGAGACCGCTGCTCGGCATCGAGATCGACCATCGACCCGGGTGCGAGCAGCACCGGGACCACGGGCGGCTGGGCCTGGCCCGAGGGAGACTCGGCCTGGCCCGGCGAGGACGCCTCCCCGGGCCGGCGCTCGGGCGCCCGGTCACCGGGGTGCGGCATGGCAAATCCGCGCTGCGCCGCAGCCTGGCCCGGGTCACTCATTCAGGGCCGGGCCCGTACCGCTCGCCGGACGGGCGGTCGGCAGCATAGGCATGCAGCGAGTAGCTGACTCGACGGTCCGAGGTCTCCAAGCGGTCGAGCCGGAAGCCGGGCTCGGCAGCCGGGCGGCTGACGATGAAGCTCAGCGCCGTGGTCTGTCTCCCCAGGCTCGCGTCGTAGGCCGTGACCCGCACGTAATGGCCGGGACAGGCCTGCCTGCACGCAGTGACCTCGAGCATCGCGCCAGCGGCGTCGGTTATCCCGAACATGGGCAGGCCCCACATCTCCCACAGAACGTTGCGCGGGTGCGGGTCGTCGGTGAACTCGACCGCGACCGCCCAGCCACGGTCGACGGCGTACTGGATCTGGGCCATGATCTCCGCGTCGGTGAGGTCGGGCAGCGACGAGAACGTGCCCTGCATGAGGCGCATCGGTGTGCTCCTGTCAGATGAGTTCCTGGCCACCGCTCAGGCGGTCGGCGTGACGACGACATCCGGGGTGTCGGTGGACTCGTAGTTGAAGGTGATGTCGCCCCAGACATCCAGTGCGACCTGCAGCGGCTGGCAGTGCTTGGCTGCCTCGCGCAGGATCTCCGGTCCCTCGCGAAGGTAGTCCCGGCCCTCGTTGCGTGCCTTGATCATCGCCTCGGCGGCGACCCGGTTGGCCGTCGCTCCGGCCGCGATGCCCATCGGATGGCCGATGGTCCCGCCGCCGAACTGAAGCACGACGTCCTCACCGAGGTAGTCGAGCAGCTGGTGCATCTGCCCGGCGTGGATGCCGCCCGAGGCCACGGGCATCGTGCCGGGCATGGAGCCCCAGTCCTGGTCGAAGTAGATGCCGTTGGCCAGGTTCGCCGGCACGAACGACTCGCGCAGCGTGTCGTAGTAGCCGCGGGTGTTCGACGGGTCACCCTCCAGCTTGCCGACCACAGTCCCGGCGTGGATGTGGTCCACGCCGATGAGCCGGCACCACTTGGCGATCACGCGGAAGCTCACGCCGTGGCTCTTCTGGCGGGTGTACGTGCCATGCCCTGCGCGGTGCAGGTGCAGGAGCACTCCGTTGCGGCGGGCCCACCGCGACAGCGAGTGCAGCGCCGTGTAGCCGACGGTCAGGTCGGCCATGATGACCACGCTGCCGAGTTCCCTGGCGAAGTCGGCCCGCTCGTACATGTCCTCCATCGTGGCGGCGGTCACGTTGAGGTAGTGGCCCTTGATCTCGCCGGTCCGCTGCTGTGCCCGGTTGACGGCCTCCATCGTGAACAGGAACCGGTCCCGCCAGCGCATGAACGGCTGGGAGTTGATGTTCTCGTCGTCCTTGGTGAAGTCAAGACCGCCGCGCAGGGCCTCGTAGACCACCCGGCCGTAGTTCCTGGCCGACAGGCCGAGCTTCGGCTTAGTCGTGGCACCCAGCAAGGGCCGGCCGTACTTGTTGAGGTACTCCCGCTCCATGACGATGCCGTGCGGCGGACCCTGGTACGTCTTGACGTAGTGCAGCGGGATCCGCATGTCCTCCAGGCGCAGGGCCCGCAGCGCCTTGAAGCCGAAGACGTTCCCGATGATCGAGGACGTCAGGTTCGGAATGGACCCTTCCTCGAACAGATCGATGTCGTAGGCGATGTAGGCGATGTACTCGCCCTCCCGGCCCGGCACCTGATCCACCTGGTAGCACTTGGCCTGGTAGTGATCGTAGGCAGTGAGCCGGTCCGTCCAGACGACCGTCCACGTCGCGGTCGACGACTCGCCGGCCACCGCAGCGCCTGCCTCCTCCGGCGGAACGCCCGGCTGAGGCGTGATGCGGAACGCCGCCAGCACGTCGGTGTCCTTCGGCACGTAGCCGGGCTGCCAGTAGCCCATTTGCGCGTACGGGATAACCCCGGCGCTCCAGCGGTCCTGACCTGCGCCCGCGTCCATGGCTCCTCCGGTGGTTCGTGTCCTGCGGTTCGTGCTCTCACGCCCACGGTGCCAGCCGAATGTTTCACTGTCTATTGAATGTTTCGCGCCTATTAATAAGCTGATCCTCATCATTGGAGGATCACTGGCCGACCTATCACGCGTTTGCGTCACTTCACGGTCCGGTTTGCGAGGTATGCGGCCACCAACGCGTGACACGTGCGGTCTGGGGCTACCTGGGCCTAGCGGGGTGGGCCTAGCGGGGGTTACCTGGACCCAGCTAGGACTAGCTGGGGCGCCGGAAACCGCACTCGCGCACCGCATGCTCCACCAGGCGGGCAGCCGGAAGGACAAGCTCCGCGGCGTGAGCCACCAGATACCAGTCACGGTGCAGGGGCGTGCCCGGCACGTCGATCACGGCCAGCTTGCCCTCGGCCAGCTCGCTGGCCACCCCGTCCCTGGATACCAGCGTGACGCCGAGCCCGACGATGGCGGACTCACGGATCGCCCCGTTGGACCCCACCACGAGCGTCGTCGGCACGATGTCGAGGTCGGCCAGCAGCCCGTACGTCGTCGTCAGGGTGCCCGATCCCGGCTCGCGGAGCAGCCAGGTCTGCCTGGCCAGCCAAGACAGCAGGTTCGTGGCGGCGGCTGGTGCGTCCGCCGCGAGATCCGGAGCAGCCACGACGACGAGTTCGTGCGGGCGCACGGCGTGGACGTCGACGTCCCAGCCGGGCCCGGGACGGCCAGCCAGGATGAGATCCACCTGATGACGATCGAGCAGGGCATGGACCCGGTCGCGGTTGCCGACTTCCAGCCGCACGCCCGTCTGCGGGAACTGCCGCCGGAACCCGCCGAGGATCGCCGGGGCGATCTGCTCGGCTGCGGTCGTCACCGCGGCGATCCGCAGTTCCCCGCGCTCAGGATCGGCGGCCACGGCAGCGGCAAGACCGGCCTCGTCCAGCAAGCCGAGTATCTGCCGGACGTACCTGGCGTACGCCTCGCCGGCCGCGGTCAGCTTGAGCCCGCGCCCGTCTGGCACGACGAGCGCGACCGCCAGCGACTTCTGCAAGGCGGCCAGGGAAGCGGAGACGGCAGCCTGCGTCACCACGAGTTCCTCGGCGGCGGCCCGAACCGACCCGGTCTCCGCCACCGCCAGGAAAGTCCGCAGTTGGTTAAGGGTCACCGGCGCGCTCCGAGGCGAAAGTTAAGCATTACGTTAGCAATCCGCGCCTGGGCCTCGGCGTCAGCCTCGTCCTGGGCCCGTACTCGGACTTGCCCTCGGCCTTGTCCGTGGCCTTGCCTCACGAGGTGCCGGCGACGGTGGCTCGCGCCGCGACCCGGCCCAGCCGCGCGGTCAGGCGGGCCAGCGTGGAGAATCGCGTCGTGCAGAGATCCTTCTCAGCCTTGTCCCACCTGGAATGCGGCAGCTGCGGCTCTGGCCACGACGCAGCCGTCGTGCAGGGTCTTTGCTCCTGCGGCTCACCGCTCCTCGCCAGGTATGACCTCGACCGGGTCGGCGCGCTGGCGAGCCGCCGCGATATCGCCGGCCGCCCGCCTGACCTGTGGCGCTATCACGAGCTGCTGCCCGTCGGTGACGTCTCGTCGGTCGTGAGCCTCGGCGAGGGCATGACGCCGCTGCTGGCCATGCCAACGCTGGGCCGGGTGCTCGGGGTCCCGCGGCTGCTGATGAAGGACGAGGGCCTCATTCCGACCGGCACGTTCAAGGCGCGGGGCGCCGCCGTCGGCGTGTCCCGCGCGGCCGAGCTCGGCGTGACCGGAGTGGCCATGCCGACCAACGGCAACGCGGGAGCAGCCTGGGCGTCCTACGCCGCCCGGGCCGGGCTGTACAGCCTGATCGTGATGCCTGCGGGCGCGCCGGCCATTACCAGGGCCGAGTGCGCGGCCGCCGGCGCCGAGCTCTACCTGGTCGACGGGCTCATCGGCGACGCGGGCAGCCTGGTCGCCGCCGCCCTGCCCGGCCGGCCCGGCTTCCAGGACGTCTCCACGCTCAAGGAGCCCTACCGGCTGGAGGGCAAGAAGACGATGGGACTGGAGATCGCCGAGCAGCTGGGCTGGCGGCTGCCCGACGTGATCGTCTATCCGACCGGCGGCGGTGTCGGCATCATCGGCATCTACAAGTCCCTGCTCGAAATGCGCGAGCTCGGCTGGGTGGACGGCGACCTGCCCAGGCTGGTAGCCGTTCAGGCCAGCGGCTGCGCGCCGATCGTGACGGCATTCGCTGACAGCGCCAGGCAGAGCGAGCCCTGGCCGGACGCCAAGACCATAGCGTTTGGCATCACGGTGCCCAAGGCCCTCGGCGATTTCCTCGTGCTTGACGCGCTGTATGCCACCGCCGGCACAGCGGTCGCCGTCGACGACGAGGATCTCCTCGCTGACCAGCGCGAGGTCGCCAGGCTCGAGGGATGTTTCATCTGCCCGGAAGGAGCGGCCTGCTTCAGCGCCGTCCGCCAGCTGCGCGAATCCGGCTGGCTCTCAGCCGGCGACGAGGTGGTCGTGCTCAACACAGGCACTGGCCTGAAGTATCCAGAGACGGTGCCGGTCAACGTGCCGCTGCTGGCGCCCGGCGACGCCCTTCCTGGCCCCAGCCGCAGCCCTCATACGGGAGATGATGATGGCCAGCGATGATCCTTACGATCTAGGGCGCTTCGTGGCGGCCCAGGATGCAGGCGGTGCCTACGACCGCGCCGTCGCCGAGCTACGGGCGGGCCGCAAGACAGGCCACTGGATCTGGTTCGTCTTCCCGCAGATCGCCGGCCTCGGCCAGAGCCCGACCTCCAGGAAGTTCGCCGTCTCTTCGCTGGATGAAGCCGGGGCCTACCTGCGCCACCCCGTCCTGGGCTCGCGCCTGGCCGAGTGCGCGCATATTGTCGCGCAGACGAAAGGCCGCAGTGCCGAGCAGATCTTCGGCAGCCTCGACGCTATGAAACTGCGCTCGTCCATGACGCTGTTCCAGCGGGCAGCCCCCGATGACCGTATCTTCGGCCAGGTACTCGACAAGTACTTCGATGGCGTTCCCGACTCCGTGACCAGCCAGCTCCTCTGACCATTCCGGATTCTGTGACTACTCCGGATTCTGTGACCAGTCCGCCGCTTCAGCCAGGCTTGAGGTCAGGCTTGAGGTCCGCGACGAAGCGGCGGCCCTGCCTGCGGCTGGATAGGGTCCAGATCAGCAGCGCTGCGCCGCATCCGACCGGCGTGACCTGCAGCCACCCCGGCAGCGATGGGGCCCACGGGAACGCAACCGTGTTACCTCCTGGCCGGGGCGGGCAGAGATGCGAGACCTGAACGTCTGGCGGCCCCGGAGTGGTCCACATCCTGCTGCTGCGCGAGCCTGCCGACGTCGACGACCAGGTGCGCCGCTGGCTGACCGAGGCGTTCACCTACGCCTCAGACTGAGCGCGAAGCCGCCGGCCTGGCCTGCCCGGCCTGCCCGGCCTGCCCGGCCTGACCCAAGCAGACGAGCGGCCGCGGCCCGTTCTACTCGCGCGCGAGCATCGCCACGGCCTCACGCTCGAGGTCGACGTAGGGCTCGCCGCTCACGTCGACGGCCACCCGCTTGATGGTGCTGCCGGTGAACCGGTACGGCGGCCGGCCTGGATAGTCGTCGGTCACCGCCTCGCCGCTGTCCCGCCCGATGCACAGGCCCTCGCCGGCCAGGCTGAAGTTCCCCGGCTGGGTCTTGATCCGGCCCTCGCCAACCTTTCTGTCGCCGTGGTACAGCGACAAGATGCCCGTCGCGACCCCCGGCGGATCCTCGCCGTCCTTGTCGAACGAGGCCGACAGGATGATGTTCTCCCCGGCCGGGACCGGCTCGGACCCGTCGACCTTCTGCTCGGCCAGGCCGACGAAGTTGTAGACGTAGTGCAGCCGGTCATCCTTCACGTACAGGCAGTGCCCCCCGAACCTGGCGCCATGCGCGAACAGCACGCCCTCGGGCCGCCCGCCGGCCGGGATGTCGACGAGCGCGCCGACCGAGTACGACCGGTTGCGGATGTTGACCGCCTGCGCCTCGGGCACGGCGGCTGTACCGGGGAAGTAGGTGTAGCGGTTGCGCGGCGCCGACAGCTGCGGGCGCGGCGTGGTGATGATCTCCAGCGGGGACCGGTCGTCCAGCGGGAACGCGTCGTTGGCGCCGGCCTCGGCGAACCACAGGCTGATCAGCTCCCGCAGCTTGCCGGGCTGCTCGGCCGCCAGGTCGTGCAGCTCGGCCCGGTCAACCTCCGTGTGGTACAGCTCCCACGTGTCGTCGTTGAAGTGGCCCCAGCCGCTGAGCGTCGGGTGGGTGGTGACGGCCTTCCAGCCCTCATGCCAGATCCCGCGGGATCCGAGCATCGAGTAGAACTGCGTCTTGCGGGCCGACGGCGCCGATGACATGTCGAAGCTGTACCGCATGCTGACCCCGTCGAACCGGCTCTGGGTGTGCCCCTTGATGGTGGCGGGCGCCTCGACTCCCAGGCAGTCCATGATGGTCGGCACCAGGTCGATCGCGTGGTGGTACTGGTGCCGTAGCTCGCCCTTGGCATGCAGGCCGGCCGGCCAGGACATGATGCACGGATCGGCGGTCCCGCCGTTGAACTCGTACCGCTTCCACATCTTGAACGGCGTGTTGAAGGCCATCGCCCAGCCGTTCGGGTAGTGGTTGTAGGTCTTCGTCCCGCCGAGCTCGTCGATCAGCGAGAGGTTGACGTCGATGTCGTCGGGGATCCCGTTCGCGAACAGGTTCTCGTTGACCGAGCCGTCCGGGCCGCCCTCGCCGCTCGCCCCGTTGTCCGAGACCAGCACGACGAGCGTGTTCTCCCGCTCGCCGCTCTCCTCCAGGTAGTCGAGTAGCCGGCCGATGTGGTGGTCGGCGTGCGCCAGGAACCCGGCGTAGACCTCGGCCATCCGGGCGAACAGCCGCTTCTCCTCCGCGCTGAGCGAGTCCCACGGCCTGGTGAAGTCCAGCGGCGGGAACGGCTGGCCCTCGGGACCGTGCCGGTCCTGCGGAGTGCCGATCGGGTTGACCGGCGGCAGCTCGGTGTCGGCCGGGACGATGCCGAGCTTCTTCTGGCGGGCCAGCGTCTCCTCGCGCATCGCCTCGTATCCGGCGTCGAAGCGCCCGGCGAACCTGGCGATCCAGTCCGCCGGGACCTGGTGCGGGGCGTGGCACGCCCCCGGCGCGTAGTACAGCAGGAACGGCTTGCCGGGCGCGACCACCTTGGCGTCCTCGATGAACTCGAGCGCCCGGTCGGTGATGTCCGAGGTGAAGTGGTAGCCCTCCGCCGGTGACTTCGGCTGGTCCACCGGATGGTTGTCGTAGACAACGTCGGGATACCACTGGTTGGTCTCGGCGCCCAGGAACCCGTAGAACCGCTCGAACCCCCGCCCGCTCGGCCAGTTCCGCCGGGTGGCGGCGAGGTTCATCTCGTCGGTGGGACACAGATGCCACTTGCCGACGGCGTAGGTATTCCAGCCCAGGTCGCCGAGGATCTCCGGCAGCATGCCGTTCTCGGGCGGGATCGTGCCGCTGGCGTTCGGGAACCCGATCGCGGCTTCGGTGATGCACGCCATCGAGTTGCGGGTGTGGTTACGGCCGGTCAGCAGGCAGGACCGGGTCGGCGAGCAGAGCGCGGTGGTGTGCCACTGCGTGTAGCGGACGCCGTCGGCGGCGATCCGGTCGATGTTCGGCGTCTCGATCGGCCCGCCGTAACAGCTCATGGCCGAGAAGCCCACGTCGTCGAGCACGATGCAGACGACGTTGGGCGCGCCGGGCGGCGCCTTGGCCGGCTCGAACGGCGCCCAGTCAGGCACCGAGTCGCGGATGTCGGTATTGACCACGCCGCGGAACTCGCGCTGTGCCATCGCCGGTCTCCCCCCTGGCCGTGCCTGGCTGGCTGGCCGTCCGGGTCTCAACCTCGCACTCGCGCCGGCGCGTGTCATCGCCCGCCCAGGGTGAGCGTGCGGAGGGTGCGTCTGCCTAGGGCGTCCTGGCGCCGTCGATCTGGTCGAAGTCGCCGTAGCCGTTGCTCGTGCCGCCGCCGCCCGACCACTGCCACATCAGCGCCGTGCTCTTCGCGCTGGTCTGCCCCCCGAAGAACCTGGCGCAGGTCGAGGTGCCCGTCAGGCACCACGCCGACGGGTGGCGGGCCAGGCTGGACGTGCCGCCGGTGTAGGTCCACTCGTACCAGTCGGGGATCTGCGACGGGCTGCCCGTCCCGAAGATCGAGGGCCAGATCGCCGGCGAGGAGTAGACGCC
>DATKQH010000028.1:0-2268 GCA_035532775.1 Streptosporangiaceae bacterium | reverse complement strand
AGCACCCAGCCGGACACGTCCGGCGGGAGCGATGGGTCACCCTGCGTGGCGTCGACGAAGCGGACGTTGAACTCGGTGAGCAGTTCTCGCACCGCGGGCGGCAGGTCGCGATCGCCCAGGTACCAGACCTCGACCGGCAGGCGACAGGCATGGACGCGCCGGAGCAGCGTCAGGCTTACCCAGGCGCCGGCGATGTGCCGGCCGCCGACCGGCATGACGATGCCGCGGCCCGAGGCGCCGGGTGGCGGGTGTAGCGGGAGCGTGGCGACACGGCGCCGCACGGCTGCCCGCTGTGCGGCGATCTCGGCCTGCGCCGGATCAGGCGCGACGGTGGATGATCTCGAGCCCCGGGATTCCCCAGCAGGACTCGCCCATGTCGGCGGCCAGCATGCCGAGCCCTTCCGTCTCAAGCTCACCCTGTCCCCTCCGTGCTTTCGGATGTCCCGGCCGGTAGGGCACCGGCGGGAAGATCAGCCCGTCACGGTGCAGGTCCGCCCGCACGAGCAGCATCGTCGCCCCGACCGCGTCGAGCGGCACGATCTCGCCCTCGCCGCGCAGGTCGTCCAGGTGCAGTCGGCCGCGGTCGCGCCAGGCGTTCTGGTCAAAGGTTGGGCCGCCTGGGTCCAGCACGCAGTGCGGCTGCACGATGCCCCGCCCGGCGTCCAGCAGGCGCTCGACGATGTTGGCCGGGTAGGCGACCACGTCGACGTCGAGCCAGAGCACCCAGTCTGCGTCATCCAGCGCGCGCGACAGGAGGTGGTTCCGGCTGCGCGCCAGTACGCTACGGCGCTGCCGCTGAACGCGCGGATCACCGCGGTGGATGCCCGGCGGCAGCCGATAGTCGAAGTCGTGCTTCCAGAGCCCGGCCGTCGCGAATCCGCGCCGGAACCCGGGCAGCGCGGCGCGCATGGCGTCAAATGTCCCGTCGGCGCTGTCGCTCTCGAGGAACCCGAGGCAGATCCGGCCGTGGGGATAGGTGAGGGACTCGAGCAGCCGGCAATAGCCGTCGATCGCGTCCGCGGCGTCCTTCAGCGGCGTCAGGATCAGCACCCGCGGCTGTGCGGAGCCGAGAGCCCATCGACCGGCGAGCCGCGCCCGCGCCTGCCCCAGCCAACCGGCGGCTACTATCACGCCAGAACTCGCCGTCGACGGCTCGCCGCGGATCGCTCTGCTCCAGTCTCCCGTGCCCGGCTCATACGCTCCAGCAGCACGGCCGCCTCCCAGCGGATGACGGGATCGCCGCCGTGCAGGCCGGCGCGCAGCGCCGGCTCGGCGGACTGGCCGATCCGATACACCGGAGCCCAGTCCGGTCGCTCGGCGCCGATGCGGCGGTAGGCCTCGAGCAGCGGCGCAGCCGGGACTTCCCCTCGGCCGAGACATGCGCCATGGCCGTCCAGCAGCGCTCCGGCTGCCTGCGCCCGCACCCGATGTGACGGGTCGCCGAGCAGTCGCAGGAGCTCGGCGACCGCTTCCGGTCCGTCGAATCGTCCGAGCGCGCGAGCCGCGGCTGCGCGCAGGTCACTGTCGGCGCCGCGGCAGACCGTCCCCAATAGCTCCAGCCAGTCGTCGCCGTACAGCCGGTCGAGCAGGCGCAGCCAGACGAATTTCCGCGGCTGCTCCGGCAGCGGCGGTCGACCCGACGCGTGATCACCGGTAAACGGCCAGATTCGCTGCCCGGCGCTCTGGCCCCAGGGAAACCACTCGCGGCCGTGGCTCTCGGGGAGCATCAGCAGGCGGTACGGCCGGCCCAGCAGGTAGGACGCGTGCATCATCCAGCCCTCGACGGTGACCACGAGGTCGGCGCGCGCGGCGAAGCCCACGATCTGCCGCATGGCCGCGCCGGCGTGGGGCAAACCGGTGGTCGACGCGGATCCTTCGGCAACGGGCAGCCCCGGTTCTGCCGGGCCAGGACCGAGGGCCACGAACTCCCGGCAGCCGGCGGGGAGGCAGGCGATCAATGCGTCCGTGGCCTCACGGGAACCCCATGGCCGCCCATTCAGGCAGAGGACGACGAAGTAGCCCTCATCGACCAGCGCGGCGACCCGCGCTGCCAGGTCCGGGTAGGTCTCGGCAACGAAGCCTTTGCCCGCGGCCGCGCCGCCGAACGGGTTGAGCAGCGCGACGAGTCGGCGCTGCCGGTTGCCCGCGATCGCCACCTGCCACGCGGCGTCCGCCTCCGGCGACTCGCCGCCGCCCAGTACCGGGCCGCTGCGCGGCGTCTGCTCGCCGATCCGCAGCGGCAGCCCGAGCTCCGCGATCAGGCGGAGC
>DATKQH010000027.1:0-4562 GCA_035532775.1 Streptosporangiaceae bacterium | reverse complement strand
TGGAACTGCGTGATCCGCGCCGCCATCATCACGCCGAACGCGGTCAGCGTGAACGAGAGCAGCAGCAGCTCGCCGATCAGCGTCAGCAGCAGCACCGGGTTGTACGGTACGTGCGCGAATCCGGCCAGGGCCAGGAAGATGATGCCCTGGAAGGTCGCGATGGTCGCGCCGCCCAGGCACTTGCCGATCACGATCGACGCCCGGCTGACCGGCGCGACCAGGATCTCGCGCAGGAAGCCGAACTCCCTGTCCCAGACGATCGAGCCGGCCGAGAAGATCGCGGTGAACAGGACCGACATCGCGAGCACGCCCGGGTAGATGAAGGTCTTGAAATCCACGTTCCCGGGCATGCCGCGCCCGGCCAGCGACGACAGCCCGGTGCCGAGAATGAAGAGGAACAGGATCGGCTGGACGAGCGCGGTCACTGCCCTCAGCCGGTCGGTCCTGAACCTGATCAGCTCCCGCCGCCAGACGATGCTGATCGCTCGCAGGTCATGCTGGAGGCCATGTTCTGGCACGGCCACCCTGATCGATTCGACGATGGCCGATTCCGTGGCCGGCGTGGCGGTGTCGGTAACCATGGTCATCGCCTTCCTCTGAAGCGTGCCGCCATCTGGCGCATGGCATCGGTGCCAGAGGCCTCAGCGTCGCGGATCGTCTTGCCGGTGTAGGACATGAAGACATCGTCGAGCGACGGCCGTGACACGCTCACCGATCGGATCGCAATGCCGAGCTCAGTGAAGAGCCGGGGCACGAACTGCTCGCCGGAGGCAACCGAGAAGGTCACCGCCCCCTCGTGCACGGCGGCATCGAGGCCGAAGATCCGGGCCAGGGCCGCGATCGCGGCCTGGTCGTCGGCGGTCTGGATCTGAACCCGGTCCTTGCCGATGCTGGCCTTGAGCGCCTCGGGCGTATCGATCGCCACGATCTGCCCGTGGTCGATGATCGCGATCCGGTCGCAGTGCTCGGCCTCGTCCATGTAGTGGGTGGTCAGGAAGATCGTGATGTCCTCGCGCCGCTTCAGGTCGTTGATGTAAGCCCAGATCGATGACCTGGTCTGCGGATCGAGGCCCACCGTCGGCTCGTCGAGGAACAGCACGTGCGGGGCGTGCAGCAGGCCGCGGGCGATCTCCAGCCTCCGCTGCATGCCGCCGGAGAATGTGCTGACCAGGCTGTCCTTGCGATCCCACAGGCCCACCATGTCCAGTACCTGGCGCATCCGCGGCAGCACGGCGTCCTTGGGCACGCCGTAAAGCTCCGCGTGGAACCTGAGGTTCTGCGCCGCGGTGAGGTAGCCGTCCAGGGTCGTGTCCTGAAAGACAAGCCCGATATTGCGCCGCACCGCGTCCCGCTGGGTCGCCGTGTCGAATCCGGCCACTCTGGCCGTCCCTGACGTGGCCTTGGCCAGCGTGCAGAGGATCTTGATAGTGGTGGTCTTTCCCGCGCCGTTGGGGCCGAGGAAACCGAATGTCTCGCCGGCCAGGACGGTGAGGTCGATGCCGCGAACAGCCTCGACCTCGCCGTACCGCTTGGCCAGCCCCGATACCTCGATGACGGGCCGCGGGGCGCCGCCCGCTCCGTCAGCCGCCACGGTGAGCGGCTGGCTGCCGGTCGTCCTCGCCGGAATGCTCACTGTCACCCCCGGTACGAGCCTAGCTGGGGCTGGAATCGGATTCTGGCTGCGCACCGTCGGGCTCACCGGCTGCCTCGTCGTCCTCGGCCAGGATCCGGTAGAGCGACCGGCGGGCCTGGGTGAGCACCTTGCGTGCCTCGGCCTGCTGCGCCTGGTGGCCGGCGCTCAGTACCTGAAATGCCGCCACATGGACCTGGCGGACCAGTGAGTGCATGTCGGCCGCGGCGCTGACGGCGTCGCCCGACATGGCCGACCATGGTGCCGTCAGCTCTTCGGCATGTTCCGCCGCGTAGGCGCGGCCCGCGTCGGTCAGCGCGTAGGCACGACGCTCGCCGGCGCTGGCCTGCAGGGCGATCAGGTTCTCGTCCTCCAGCTGGGCGAGTGCCGGGTACACCGAGCCCGGGCTTGGCCGCCACAGGCCGCCGCTGCGCTCGCTGATCTGCTGGATGATCTGATATCCGTTCATCGGCTCCTCGGCGAGAAGCGCGAGTGCCGCGGCGCGCACGTCGCCGCGCTTCGCACGGCCGCCCCGCCTGCCGTAGCCACGGGACCACGGGCCGAAGCCTGGCGGCCCGCCGTGCATTCCCGGACCGCCATGGAAGGGCCGCCCGAAGTCAGGGGGAAACTCGCCCCCGCCGGGGCCGCCGAACTCGGCGCGGCCGCGGAATCCCGGGCCGCGCACGCCTGCCTGCTCTGCTCCTGGCTCGAAGCCAGGGGGGGCAGCGAACCGAGCCCTGAATCGCTTGCCGCCACCGCCGTGATGTCCCTGCCGGTGACTATCCCAGTACTCGCTGTCGTGTTCGTTCATGTCCTGCCTGTTCATGCTTACTCCTCGTCTGAAGCTCTTGATAGTTCAAAGATATATCGTTAATGACGACAAGGCAAGAGCAGGATCGCTGCGAGCGGAGATTTCTAGCCGGAGCGGAGATTTTTTAGCCGGAGCTGGCCGGCTGCCAGCGGTCAGCCAGGTCCGTCAGCTGGCTGACCGCCGGGCCGAGCTGCTGACCGCTGCCGACGGCGATGCCGAGCAGGAAGGCGGTGACCGGCGCGGCTGGCCGGTCGACCTGGTGCGCGACCTGGCGGGCGAGATCGAGAACAGCCCGCTGGTCCACGACAGCGGGTTCGAGGCCGAGTTCGGCGCAGGCTGCGTCGACCCACTCATCGAGTGTGCTCATCGTCTGCCTCTCTGCGTTGCGGGTCGTCTGTGCCTTGCTGGTGGTCTGTGCCTTGCTGGTGGTCGGGCCCGCGGGAAAGCGCACGTGCGGCGGCCACGTCCTCGGGAGTATCGCAGTCGAGCCATGGCGGCGCCCGATCCGGCGCGACGGTGACCTCGACGGGGCGAAGCGGCCCGAGCACCCCGCCCAGCGAGCTGCCCTGATAGCCGGCCAGTGCCGCCGCCAGGTCTGCGGCCCGCCAGCAGCTGGCGAGCCACTGCGGCCTGCCCTGGTCATCCACGAGCATCGCTCCGCTGGCCTGCTGCCCGGTGGCGGCGGTCAGGAGCGCACGGAGATGGCTGTCCTGCAGGAAGGGCAGGTCGGCCGCGAGCAGGATCAGCCAGGGTGCGGCGATGAGCTGAAGGCCGGCCCGCAGCGCTGGCACCGGCCCGGCACCCGGCGGCTGTTCCGAGGTGAAAGCGACCGCGCAGCCCCGTGCCGCCAGCTCACCGGCCAGACCGGGCCTGGGCGGCCCGACCACGACGACGTGTCCGGCACCGGCGCCCGCTGCGGCGGCCGCGACAGCCGCGACCATCGCCCGGCCGCCGATCGCGATCCCTGGCTTGTCGGCACCGCCGAGGCGGCGCGCCCGGCCGCCTGCCAGCACAAGGGCAGCGAGAGGTCCGGCCCGTTCCGCGCCGACCTGTTCCGCGCTGACCTGTTCCGCGCCGAGCTCTTCCGCGCCGAGCTCTTCCGCGCCGGTCGGGACCGCCATGCCTGGCCGGTCAGCCGCCGATGGCCGACATCGGCCTGGCGGGCTGGAGGAAGCCAGGGTCGTTGATGCCGTGACCGGGCAGCTTGCTGGCTACCGCGCTCCGCCACCGTTCCGCCAGCTTGTCGTCGTCGGCGCCGGCTCGCAGCGCCGCCCGCAGATCGCTCTCTTCCCTGGCGAACAGGCAGTTCCGCACCTGGCCGTCCGCCGTCAGCCTGACCCGGTCGCACGAGCCGCAGAACGGCCTGGTGACCGAGCCGATCACGCCGACCCGCTCGGGGCCGCCGTCGACCAGGAACGTCTCGGCGGGAGCGGAGCCGCGCACGCCGGGATCGTCGGGGGTCAGCGAGAACTTCGCGGACAGCGCCTGCAGGATCTCGTCGGCCGTGACCATGTTCTCCCGGCGCCAGCCATGCTGGGCGTCGAGCGGCATCTGCTCGATGAATCTCATCTGATAGCCCCGGTCAAGGCAGAACTGCAGCAGGTCAGGAGCTTCCAGGTCGTTGACGTCCCGCATCAGCACGGCGTTGACCTTGACCGGCGCGAGTCCGGTCGCCGCCGCCGCGGCCAGGCCGGCGAGCACGTCAGGGAGCCTGTCCCGCCGCGCCAGCTTCACGAACGCCTCGGCGTCCAGGGTGTCGAGCGAGACGTTCACCCGGTCCAGGCCGGCCTCGTGCAGCGGGCCGGCCAGCCTGGCCAGCCCGATGCCGTTGGTCGTCAGCGAGATCTCGGGGCGCGGTGTGAGCGCGGCTGTCCTGGCGATGATCCCGGCCAGGCCACGACGCAGGATCGGCTCGCCCCCGGTGAACCGGATCTCGGTAATGCCCAGCCGCTGTACGGCGATGCCGAGCAGCCTGACAAGCTCGTCGTCGGTGAGCTGATCAGGACCCGGCAGCCAGTCGAGGCCCTCGGCCGGCATGCAGTAGCTGCACCGCAGGTTGCACCGGTCGGTGAGCGAGACACGCAGGTCGGTGGCGACACGGCCATAGGAGTCGGCGAGCAT
>DATKQH010000026.1:0-5977 GCA_035532775.1 Streptosporangiaceae bacterium | reverse complement strand
CTGGATCCGGGATGGATGGCCAGCGCGTTGACTGCTCTCCATAACTGCCTCCTCGATCAAGACCGACGAGGCAATAGTGACTAGAAGGATTCGATCAGTCACTACGCGTAGCAGATTTAAGATTATGCCGACAACGCCAGGGAGAACAGCCGTCCAGAAGCAACCTCCCTCGCAGGCGCGGCATAACCCGCTGATCGGCATACGGGCCGAAGTCGGCATCCCACAGGTAGAAGTAGTAGCAGGTCACCCTCCGGTCAGCCTTGGCGAAGGTGAACTGCGGCGCCGCCGTGCTGGTTTCCCGCCGGTATGCGGTCCACACTCGCTGGAACTCCTGCGCCACCCCGATCGCCGCGACCTGCGGCCGGCCCGAGGCCGCCGCCCGCTTCAGGTGCGGGGCCATCACATCGGCCTTGCGGTCGCCCTTGGCGAACTTCACCCACGGGATGCCGTTCGCCTCAGCGAACGAGGCCACCGCCCGGCGGAACCGTGTGCTGATCTTCTCCATCAGCGCCGGGGAGGGAATCGGCAGGCCCAGGTGCTGGGTCATGAACGCCACCACCTGCCCGCTGGACTGCAAGATAGGCACGTAAGCGTTGAGATAGACCCGGTCCAGGCACTCGATATCCAGCTGCACATGCCCGTCAAGGACCTCATTCACCGTCACCACGCGTGCGCCCATGACACCCTCCGCAACCACCCCTATGCACGCGAGGATGAACCAAGACGCACCATCTGACCAGCAGCAACCACGCAGCTAGGCGGTCAGAGGCGGAGCCTCACTGGTACTCCAGCCGTAGTTCGTGATCTCGATCGTGAGGGGCGCCGAGGAGGCAGGTGGCGGCGTCGATCATCTGGACGAGACCGACCACGCCGTCGCGGGCGTCCGTTCCTTCTCCGCCTACCCGAGTCCACCGAGACGGAGGGCGTTCTCAATCTCGCTGAGTTTCGCGGAGGACAGAACGCCCGCTCGCTCGATCAGGTCGTCCCGGGACACTGTGGTCAGCCACGTGCAAGGGGTAAAGCCCGGACGCGGGAACGCGAACCGCAGCACCCCTTCAAAGGGCAGTCCTTCCACGGCGCCTACTGCCACTTCGACGCCCAGGCTGGTGATGTCGACACCCGCTGGAGCAACGACCTGCATTACCCGGATCCCGGACGCGTCGTCTCCCGACAGCAGTACGACCGGCCGCCGCTCGTCGAACTCCACCCACCAGACTTCGCCACGTTGCACATGTCCTCCTGACACAAGAACGGCGGGCGGACGCTGCGCGACCCTGACGCGCTGTGGAGACGGTGCGGCCACCCGTTGATCATCGGTGTGTGAAGACAAACGATCACGCGGTGGCCGCAGGTCACAGCGTAGACCCTGCCCGCTGGCAGGAGGCGTTCGAGGGCCTGATGAGCCGGATAGCTGGACGGTTCACGCGGGTCGAACCCCGGCGCCGGGCACGGCAGTTGGTGCTTGGGCTGCTGTCGGACCTGCCGCGCAAGAACTGCTGGACCATCGCCGAATGGGCCGGGGAGAGGACCCCGGACGGCATGCAGCATCTGCTGGGGCGGGCCAAGTGGGACGCCGACCGGGTCCGCGACGATGTGTGTGACTACGTGGTGGACCACCTGCACGACGACCAGGCGGTACTGGTGGTTGACGAGACCGGGGACGTGAAGAAGGGCACCGACACGGTCGGCGTCCAGCGCCAGTACACCGGCACCGCGGGCAGGATCGAAAATGCCCAGGTCGCCTTCTACCTGGTCTACGCCGGCCGGCGCGGGCACGCGGCAGTGGACCGGGAACTGTACGTCCCGCGTTCATGGACCTCCGACCCTGACCGCTGCCGGGATGCCGGACTCGACCAGGACACCGCCTTCGCCACCAAGCCGGAACTGGCCACTCGTATGGTTGCCCGGTTCCTGGACGCCGGCCACCAGGCCGCATGGGTTGCCGGCGACGAGATCTACGGCGGCAACCTCAAGCTGCGAACCGCACTGGAGGAACGCGGCACCGGCTACGTCCTCGCGGTGGCCCGCTCGCACGAAGTCACCACCGAAGCGGGGAAGTTCCGTGCGGACATCTTAGCCAAGAAGGTGCCCAAGCGGGCCTGGCAGAAGCTCTCCGCAGGGGCCGGGGCCAAGGGCCACCGCTTCTACAACTGGGCAGTCATCGACCTCGCCGACCCCCGCCCCGGGAGTCGTCAGCTACTGATCCGCCGTAACCGCAGCACCGGCGAACTCGCCTACTACCGCTACTACTCGCCCGCGTCCGTGCCGCTGACCGTACTGGTCCAAGTCGCTGGATCAAGATGGCGGGTGGAGGAGTTCTTCCAGTCGGGCAAGGGCCTGGCCGCACTCGACGAGCACCAGGTCCGCCGCTATACCTCCTGGTCCCGCTGGGTCACCCTCGCCATGCTCGCGCACGCCTTCCTCGCCGTCGTACGCGCAGACGAGCACGCCCGCCCCGCACCCGATGCCCTCATTCCGCTCACCTGCAACGAGATCCAGCGCCTGTTCATCACACTCGTTGTCCGACCCGCCCACGATGCCGCCCATCGGCTCGGTTGGTCCGACTGGCGGCGCCGCCACCAGGCCCGATCCCAGGCCAGCCACTACCGGCAACAAGCCACTCAGGCATGAAGATCACGATCTACGGCTGGAGTACTAGCCATCCCCGGACTCAGGAAGCCAGCAGCACGTACCGGCCCTATTTCTTGGCTGGCGTGTTCTGGCCCTCCTTGGGCCACAACTCCCAGCGGTTCGCCCGGCCGCGACGTACCTCGGCGTCCGGGTACTGCTTCTGCAGTTTCTGCAACTGCTTCACGACCTCGGCAATCGGCAGGCCGGACGGCACCACCGCCAGCGGCTGTGGCTTGGGCACTGACGGCTGCCGCGAGGCATCGGCACTGGATTGCGCCGCGTGCTTGAGCATTTCGCGGACTTCGCGCAGCCTCCTGGCATTCTCCGGCCAAGCCGAGCACGGGCCGCCGGTGAACGGCCCGTCTTGTTCGTGGTAAGCGGCCGGCGTCAGGCAGTCTCCGCACATGTCCTCGGCCTGCATGCGCGGCACGGCCAGCCACTCGTCCAGCTGACACTTCGTGACCTGCCGCTGAATGCCCAGCCTCGAACGTTCAGCCTTGTCCTCCGCAGCCGCCATCCCGGCATCCACTTGAGCGATTTCGGCGCGCAGCCGCTCCACTTTCTGCACGCGCCATTCGCGGTAGTAATAGAGCATCGCTGGCCGCCGGTCGCTGGGCAGCAGACCGTGCTCGTCCACCACGTCTTCGGGATCGCCCACGATGGGACTCAGCCGCTCCGCCGCCGCCTGGTGCCCCCGGATGCGCTCATCCAGCTCGGCAACCTGCCGGGCCCGCCGCTGCGGATCCATCTTGGGGTACGCCTCGCCTGAACGGAGCTTGGCTATCCCAGCGACTTCGTGCCGGAGCCACGACTGCGCTTCCAGCAGTCCCAGCCGGGCCTGCTCCCGCTCCGGGTCGTAGCGCCGCTTGTTGGCCGCCACCCGCTTGGCGTACTCCTCCCGCCACTGGTCCCAGTCGCGGTCCTGACGGGCAAACTTCGCCTTGACCTCCTCGTCCGTCATGAGCTTGAAATCAGGTTCGGCGCGTTCCCACTCGTCCATGACGGCGTGCGCCCGCTCCAGTTCGGCGGCTTCCTCTTCCTTGCGCCAAGGGTTCCAGTGCGCGTCCCGGTGCAACTCGATGCAGAACGCGCCCGCCCACACGCGGTCCTCGAATGTCGAAGTCGCGCCGGGCTTCGCCCGCCAGAGCAGGCCGCCGTGCTGGTAGATGCCGTCCGCGTGCCGGATGATCGCTGCCTCGGTTGTCGTCATGGCACAGCACTGTGGGTCACGGCCATCAGCCGGGCCGCGAAGTTCGGCCAGGGTTCTCCGGATGGTCATCCGCCAAGCACACGGCGCGCGTTAGCAAACAAAGCTGTCACCTCGGCGCGACAAGGCGGCGACGTCCCCGGCGGACTGGCGGGCCACCTCGGGCAGCACGCGGGTGTCGGCGCCGACGGTGATGGAGGACAGGCCGAGGGTTTTCCAGCACGGATCCAGCACCGCCGATTCCGGCGAATGTCGGCTACGGATGCGCCAGATCGGCCAGCAGGTCCTCGATGACTGCTTCCTCCTCGACTGCTATCTGATGCCGCAGCATCACGCCTGGCAGGGTCATATCCCAGGGTGTGATGACCGGCCTGGCTGGCGGTGGCAGCTTCTTCTGCCGGCCGCGATGGTCAAGACCGCGGTAGTAGTCCTGTGCGCCAAGGCGCCATGGTTCTGCGCCAGCATTGATGAGTGATCTGGCGATCGCGAGCCCAGCCCAGTCGAAGTCTCCGTGGTAACGGAGCACTGTTCCAGCGCTGATCAGCTGTTGCAGCAGCAGACTGGCCGCGACGCTGGGTCTGCCTTCCACGCATATGAGTGGGCCACAGTCGGGCCCCAGGGTCTCTGCCGCGGTTTCGGAGACGCTGGGGTTCTCGCAGACATGCACTGCGGGGGGAAGGCGTCGGCTGGGAGCCTGTTCCTTATCGAGGTAGTGCCTTAGCTGGCCTAGCGTGATTCTGGCAGGCACGCCGACCTCAGCGTTGGCGGCCAGGGTGGTGACCAGCGGTCCGCGGCCAGGAAGGCACAGGCCGAGTATGAGGACGGTCGATGAGACCGTGTCGAGCGCGACGCCCGCGCTTGCCCACAGCTCGCGCTTGCGTGCTGATCCGGAGGAACTGTCGATCCGCTCGGCCTGCCATCTGAGAGCTCGCAGGATCGCTGCCTGCACAGGGCCCTCGTCGAGTGCGTGCGCATCGCCGAGCACGCGTCTGGCCAGCCGGGCGAGTACCGTGCCGGGGTCCGGCAGCACGGCTAGAACTGCTAGCGCGTCCGTGACGACCTGGCGGCGCGCGGTGGCCTCAGCGGGCAGCCGGCCGGCGCGCCATTCCTCGGTGAGCCACGCGTGAAACTGCGGGTTACCCGCTATGGCAGGATGCGCGACGGCCTCGGCCCATAGCTGGTCGCGGGCAGTGCGCTGTGCTGTCTTCTCGCCGCGGCGCTGGCCTGCTTCGTCCTGGAGCGGGCCGCCGGCTGCGGTCAGGGAGGCCGCAAGGCCGGCAGCAAGCCCGCTGGAGCGCAACAGCATGTCCACTTTGACCAGGCTGATCGTCGTGGTCCCGGCTCGGTGGGTGGGCCAGCGCAGGAAGTCGGCGAGCGCAGCAGCCTCGCCCTCAGTCAGGGCATCCAGGTCCAGGCGCACGTTGCGGCGCGAGAGGTCCTGTTGCCAGGCGGCACGGACTGTCCTGGTTAGCCAGCGCCACGACGGCTGGCTGAGCACAGTCCTGATGCGCAGTACCGCGGCGTCCTCGAGTGGTTCAGGGTCGGCGAGATCGTCGGAGTCAGGACGCAGTGCAAGGCTGTTCGCGATCGGGGTCATCTTGGCTCACCGTTGTCAGGCCCGCCGGGGTTGATCGCGTGATCGAAGTCGAGCATCCTGTGGGCGGCGCTGCCATCCCACAGAGTCCGGGTGCCAGCGATCGCCTCGGCCCCGGCGACCAGGTGGTAGACCGCCAGCCCGTCGAGTTGACGGTAGAAGCCCTGCTCGCTGTCGCTGGTTGCGACCAGGTCCAGGTCCAGTACCCGGACAAGCTCGAACAGGTCCCCGCGGTTGTCCTCATCAACGCCGGCGAAGACCTCGTCGAGCAAGATGAGCCGAGGGGATCCTGGTCCCTGACCGGCTTCCGCGCCGGTTGCGCGGATTTTGGCGGAGTCGCAATAAGACGCGGCAGCAGCGAAGAGAGGCAGGTGAAGGCAGACAGCCTTCTCGCCGCCGGAAAGTGATCCGTGTGTCTTGCTTGTCAGCGGCTCCCAGGGCTGGTCTGGTCCGCGCCTGAAACTGATCGCGAACCGCCACCACTGCCGGTAGTCAAGCAGCCGGTCGATCTGAGCGCGGTAGTCAGCCTCTGGGGTAGCGCGCAC
>DATKQH010000025.1:0-2163 GCA_035532775.1 Streptosporangiaceae bacterium | reverse complement strand
CCGTCCGCGGCCCGCGGTTGCTAGGCCTGCCCGGCCTGGTCGCTGAGCCGCAGGAGGATCCCCGCCAGCTGGCGGGCCTCGGCGGGCGTGAGGCTGGGGCCTTCCTCGCGGCTCAGCGAGAGCCCGATCAGGGCAGGTTCTGGTCTGGCTGCCTGGTGGGGAACCCATGCCTTGATGGCGATCTCCAGTGGCTCGGGAGCGATGGCCTCGCTCCGGCCATGGGTCACGTTGATCGTGACGGGCGCACCGTAGTGCCAGAAACCGTCCTCGGGAAAACCGGGGAGCTCATCGTCTCCTGCGCACCATGGAGGGCACGGCTGAACAGGCGCGCCACCATTGGTGGTCATCGATACCTCCCGGTCCATGGTCAGTGGCAGACGCCAAGGCGGCCAGAACCCCCGTCCATCAGCGATCATCGGTGACTGCCGGACGGGGTTGTATGGCTGCCCAGGAACATACCGTGCCTATTCTTGCCCGGTCATGGAATGGCCGGCGGTGGCGCAGATGAGGTTCGCGGCTGACCGCTGGTTCAGCGTCCAACAACCGCGGCCACCAGATGGCGGCAGCCCCAGTCATGCCCCGGGCGGGCGGTATTCGTACCGGTAGGTGACCCGCGTGTCGGCCCGGGCAATCAGCTCGGCGTACTCGATCACGGTGTCGTCGGCGGCGAACCGGCGGCTGTGCACGACGGTGACCGGGGAACCGCGTTTGATGCCGAACTCGCGGGCCTCCGCGGAGGTCGGTGGCCGGGCCGACACCCAGTCCTCACCCCAGGCCGGTCGGTACCCGTCGATCTCCTCGGTAATCCGGGTCCGGTCCAGCAGAGCTGGCACGGCCCCGGCCAGTGACGCCGGGAACCATGAGGTCAGCAAGGCTACGGTCGCCCCGTCCCGGATCGTCGCCTGCCGGCGGCGGATCACCTGGGCAAGCGGTTCCGCGCCAAGCTGAACCGCGACCGCCTGCGGTGCCGCCACCACCTCAGCGTCCAGTACCCGCGCCTGGTCGCCAGGCCGTATGGGGGTACGTGACGCCAAGGTAATAAGGACAGGACCGCCACGCGCCCGGTCTGCCGGCGGGCGGGACGCGGTCACCACGGTCCCCGCCCCCGGCCGGGGCGTGACCAGACCCAGAGCCTGCAGCCCCCCGGCCACTTTCGCGGCGGTGGCCAGGGAAACGCCGAACTGCTTGGCGATCTCGCGGCCTGCGGGGAGCATGTCGCCGTCTTTGAGCCGCCCGGAGCGGATCTCCTGCCGGTAGTGCTCGATGATCTGCACATACGGCGCGTCGCGTTCCAGCATCACCCCTCCTGACGCCACAGCCTACTAGTTTCTCAGCCGGATGCGCAGACTCTCTAGCATTTGTCACAACCTCCTAGTAGCTTCTACTATGTGACAGCACTGCGCCGTTCTGCCCGAGGAGGAACACAGATGGACAAGCACTACACCGCCCGGCTCGCCACCCGCCTCACCACCAGCGTGGACACCCGGCTGCGCCAGCTCGCGCTACTGCACCGGCGGCGCATCAGCCACGTCCTGGACGACGTCCTGGACTCCGCCCTGCCCACCACCGGCGACCTCGCCGCCCAGCTGGCCCGCCTCGCCAGCGACAGCCAGGACACCACCGATGACACCCACTGACATCCACGCCACCGGACGCCACCGGCACCCGGCCGCCCACCCCGGCGGCGGCATCAACCCCCGCGAGGCGACGGTGATCACCATGAGACCCGCCGGGCGCGACACCCGCGACCGGGCACAAGCATGGCTGCGCAACGCCATGATCGCCCTCGCCGTCCTGGCGGCGGCCGCGGCGGCCGTGAGCTGGGACGCGCAGTACGTCCTGGTCAAGGCCGTCAAGCACACCAAGATCATCGCCGCGCTGGAAGCAGGCATCCCCGACGTCGGCGCGCTCATCTTCGCCGCGCTCGGGATCGCCTTGGCCCTGCACGGCAAGCGCGCGATCCGTGCCCGCACCCTCAACGTCGCCTGTGTCGGCGTCAGCCTGGCCATGAACGCCCTGGCCTCCGCGCCCGGCTGGCGCGACCTGGCCATCTGGATCATGCCGTCCGCCGTCTACGCGCTGGCGTCCGACACCCTCATCGGGGTCATCCGCGCCTGGGCGACCGCCCGCGCCCACCGCCACGACCAGGTCCTCGCCGACGAC
>DATKQH010000024.1:0-4012 GCA_035532775.1 Streptosporangiaceae bacterium | reverse complement strand
CCACAGAGGCCACTGGCGTTCGAGAACTCGTTACCGACGGGGTGGAGGGAATCGTGGTACCGGACCCGCCAACAGCTCAGACTCTCGCCGAGGCGATCGACGCCCTGTTGTCCGACAGCAGTCGAGCCCAGGCGATGGGCGCGGCCGCCCGGCGCAAAGTCGAGTTATTCGGAGGGTGGGACCGTTACGGCCGCCAAGTGGTAGCGGCTTTCCGCCACGCGCGGCTGGGGCCGGCATGAGTAGACCACGGCTAGGCATAGTCGTCACCCATCCCATTCAGTACCAGGTTCCGCTCTTTCGCCATCTGGCAGCCCGGTCATCGGTTGAGCCTGTCGTGTTCTTCCTGTCCGAACACGGTCTCGCCGAGTCGTTTGATCCGGGATTCGGGCGAGCAATAAAGTATGACGTTCCTCTGCTCGGTGGATACGAGCACCATATGGTCCGCAACCACAGCCCGAAGTCGGCTGCCGGCATACGCCGGGGTGTGTTCAACCCCACATTACCGGCGTCCATCCGACGCTCACATATCGACGTTGTACTGGTGCACGGATATAGCAAAATCTCTCACTGGCTGGCCTATGCGACAGCGGTCGGCTCTGGGATTCCCTATCTGCTGAGAGGTGAGTCCAGATCCGATCACGGGCGCACGCACACGGCTAAGATGGTGGCGAAGAGCACTCTCATGCGATCCCTCGTCCGGCATGCCGGAGCCTGCCTCGCCATCGGAGCAGCGAACCACGAATTTTACCGTTCCTATGGAGCGCAATCAAATCGGATCTTTCTGGCTCCCTACTCCGTGGACACGGAGCGCTTCTCGGCGTCTGGCGCGATCGGGCGAGCTCGCCGGACCAGCATGCTGGAATCCCTCGGCCTGGATCCCGATATCCCACTCGTGCTGTTCGCGGCCAAGCTTCAGCCTCGGAAACGCCCGATCGATGTGGTGATGGCCATGGATCAAATGGAGTCCCCGGCAAACCTCATTGTCATCGGCGACGGACCCCTTCGGTCCGACCTCGAGGAGTTGGCTTCTGGGCGTCCGTGGATGCGCACCCTCGGGTTTGTGAATCAGGGCGAGATCGCCGAGTGGTACGGTGCCGCCGACTTGTTCGTACTTCCGTCCGGCCATGAGCCATGGGGCCTCGCCGTCAACGAGGCCATGGCCGCCGGGGCGGTGCCGATCGTGTCCGATGCCGTTGGCTGCGCACCCGATCTGGTAACACGTGACTTGGGCTGGGTGCACGCAACAGGCGACATTGGCGCGCTTGCCCACGCTCTGGCAGAAGGGTGCCAGCCAGGCGCCCTTACCGAGCGGCGACTCGCAGCGCAGCGACGCTCTGCGGCGTACGGGATCGCCGCGACGGCCTCTGGCATCGAAACGGCGGTCGCCGCCGTGCTGGGCAGGTGACGCCTGTGACCCGGATCGTGGTCGTGGGAGTGCCGGCCGAAGGCGGCCTGCACAATTCCCTGGTCACTGCGTTCCGGCGTTCCGGATGTGCCGTGGACCTGCTCGCCTGCGGTCCGTGGAGTCCGGACTGGCTAGTTTCGGCGGCTCTGCGCCAGCCGAAGCTCGGAGCCCGGTTCCGCCGCGACCTCCGCCGTCGGGCTGACGTGCTGGCGGAGAAGGGCCCTGCTGACCTCGTCCTGGTCCTCAAGGGTCCATTGCTCGACCGAGGTTCCATTGATCATCTCCGCCGGCGCTTCGATAGTCCGGTGGTGTGCTGGAATCCCGACAGCCCGTTCGATCACGCGGTGTCGAATTGCGGCGGGGGAATTCCCCAGGTGATCGGCGCCTACGACGCTTATATTACGTGGGCACACGATGTGGCAGAGCGCCTGAGTACAGTTGCCGCCCAAGTACTGGTGATTCCCTTTGCCTGGGATCCCGAGATCATGCGACCGACTGCGGGCCATGGACTTGCTGCAGGCCGGATCGTCTTCATCGGCACCGGAACCAATGAGCGAAGTGCCTGGCTGCAAAGCTTAGCGCATTTACGTCCTATGGTCTTTGGGAGCCGCTGGCCGAACATCGCGGGAGTCGATATTCGGCCGCCAGTCAAAGGAATTGAGTTCTGCAGAGTAGCGGGTGAAGCAAAATGGAATATTAATCTGCTACGCCCGCAGAATGCGCGGTCGCATAATATGCGCACATTCGAGCTAGTCGGGACCGGAGGAAGGCAGGTTGCTCCGCAGACGAACGACCACCGAAGATTTCTGGGCGGAGACAGCCGAACGGTACTCTTCCAGAATAAAGAAGAACTCGAATCCATCCTCCGGTCGGATCCATGTGCACGACCTCCTCGGCTGCCGGCCTTGCTCGAGGGGCATACTTATGCGGATCGGGCAGACCAACTCCTGGCCGAGCTCGGCATTTCGTGAGTGTCCATTCACGGGGTCGGTTGAGCTGGGCGTTTCCAGGCTGGCCGACTTGGCGGGTTCGTGGCGGCGTGCCTGATTTGATCTTCCGTCGTTGATCGTCGATCATCGTGGTCGTGCCCGCCGACGCCCCGCCCTCACCGTCGCCCTCGTATGAGGAGCTTGCGGGGCTGGTCGCTGTCCTGGCGGGCCGGGTGGACGGGCTGGAGGCGGAGAACACCGGGTTACGGGCGGAGAACGCCGAGCTGCGGCGCCGCCTGGGGATGAACTCGGGGAACTCCCCGGCCCCGCCGTCGAGGGACCCGATCGCGGCGAAGGCTGAGCGTAAGGCGAAGCGCTCGGCGGACCGGTCCTCGCGGGAACGGTCCCCGGACCGCAAGCCGGGAGGCCAGCCAGGGCATAAAGGGTCCGGGCTGACGCCGGCCGCGGTCCCGGACCGGACCGAGGCTGCTGACGTGCCGGCGCAGTGCCGCGGGTGCGGCGCTGACCTGGCCGATCCGGCCACCGGTGCCAGCGACGCCGGCGCGGCGTGGGCGCAGGTCCGGGACATCCTGCCGGTAGTGCTGGAGAAGGTGCACTGGCAGCTGCCGCGCCGCCGGTGCGGCTGCTGCCAGAAAACCACCACCGCGGCGGCGCCGCACGCGCAGGCCGGGTCCGTCGTGTACGGGCCGGGCATCAACGCCGCCGCCGTGCTGCTGTCTTCGGAGGGCAACGTCCCGGTCGAGCGGACCGCCGCGCTGATGGAAGCCCTGCTGGGCACGCCAGTGTCGGCCGGGTTCGTCGCCCGGGCCCTGGCCCGGCTGGCGCAGCGGCTGCAGGCCGCGGGCTTCGATGCGGCGATGAAAGACGCCTTGCGGGCCGAGGACGTGCTGTGCGGCGACGAGACACCGGCGAACGTCATCCGCAAGGACACTGACGAGCACGGCGAGACCGTGCCCGGCGCGCCGCACGCGGTGACCATCCGCACCCCCGGTGCGCGGCTGATCTGGTACGCCGCCATGGGATCGCGCTCTGGCCCCGCGATCGCGGGGCCGGGCGTCCTGGAGGACTGGCACGGCTACCTGGTCCGCGACGACTACGCCGCCTGGCACCAGTTCGACGCCCGGCTCGCCGGGGTGCAGCAATGCGCAGCCCACCTGATCCGCCACTGCAAGGGCGTGCTGGAACTGCACCCGCAGTGGCAGGCATGGGCCGGGCAGGTCCGCGACATCCTGCGCGAGGCCGCCGCCGCCGTCGAGGCCGCCAGGAACGACAAGAAGACCCAGCTCGACCCCGGGCTGCTCGCTGACCTGCGCGCCCGCTACGACGAGCAGGTCGCCCGGGGCATCACCACCAGCCGGCTCCGCGACTGGCACAAAGGCCGCCACCCCGGCTGCAACCTGGCCAGACGGCTGCACGACAAGGCCGAGCAGGTCTGGCTATTCACCCGGGAGTTCCAGGTTCCCTGGACGAATAATGCCTCGGAGCAGGCGCTGAAAGGCCCGAAACGGCATCAGGCCGTCTCCGGGTACTGGCACTCCGTCACCACGCTCGCCGACTACTGCCGGGTGCGCTCCTACCTGGTCAGCGCACGCGGACACGGCATCCGCGCCACCGACGCCATCCACGCCGCCCTCGCCGGCAAACCCTGGCTACCGGT
>DATKQH010000023.1:0-2670 GCA_035532775.1 Streptosporangiaceae bacterium | reverse complement strand
GGTGGAAGACCAGTGAGTATCCGCGGCCAGGCTTGTTCACCAGCTGGCAGGGGATCTCGAGGTCGGCCAGGATCTTGCGGATCCTGCGCACGTAATTACGCACCTCTTCTGGAAACAGGGCGGGGTCGGCCCACGCCCTCGAGAGCAGCTGAGGAACGGTAAAGAAGCGGTGGGGATGGTCGATGAGGAACTGGAGGAGCTGGTACTCCCGCTTGGTCAGGTGGCCTTCGCGGCCGTGGTGGCGGATCATCGATCCTTCCGGGTCGAGCTGCAGGCCCTGGAGGTCCCACAGCCGCTGGTACCACAGGTCCAGCCGCGTCTCGTACCCACGCATCTGGCCTTCGATGATCTCGAGGTCGATTGAGGCCGCTGTCCTGGCCACCGGCTGTAGCTTCGGGAGCTCGACTCGAACCCGGTCGAGGAGGCCGCGCTTGAAGCGCAGCAGGTCGGCGTACACGCCGATCCAGTGGCGCGCGTCTTGCCAATGCTTCGACCCGAGGTCCTCACCCTCCAGCCCCCGGGAGTCATCGCCGGTCACGGCACCCACGCAAGGGAATATGCTAACCGCGGCCAACAAGGTCCTGTACGGGGGGAAGGCCGCCCCGGAACCTATTACAGATTTTGTTACGGAATTAAACGGAGGATTGCGGGAATGAATAGAAAGCGGCGGCTGCTGATCCCGATCTTTCTCGCGGCTCTCGTGGCCGCAATCACTCCCGTGACAGTCCTCGCCGCCACCGACCCCTTTTCAGGCGGCAGCAATACTGCCGGCAACTTCGCGGTGCTTGCCAACACCACCATCACGAACACGGGGCCGAGCTGGATAACGGGCCAAATGGGGGTTAACTCCGCATCGGTTGTTGCCATAACGGGTTTCCCGCCCGGGACGTCCGGCGCGCAGCTTAAGGGCGGCGGGGTTGTCACCACGGCCCTGACGGACCTGACTGCTGCCTATACCGCTGCTGTACAACCCTGCACCGCGGACTACTCCGGCCAGAACCTCGGGGGCAAGACGCTCGGCCCAGGTGTCTACTGCCAGACGACGGGAGCAACGCCTTCGCCAACCCTGACCGGAACGCTAACCCTTAGCGGCTCGGGCGTCTACATCTTCCTGATCGGAACCACTGCTGCGCCGACCACCCTTATCACGGCCGCGGGCGCGCCTTCTGCCCCTGCTGCGAGCGTCGTCCTCACAGGGGGCGCTTCGCCATGCCAGGTCTTCTGGCGCGTCACGAGTTCGGCAACGATTGCCACGTACACCACGTTCGTGGGCAACATCATGGCTTTAGACTCAATCGCCATGCAGACCGGAGCAACACTCAACGGCAGGGCACTCGCGCAGACCGGCGCGGTGACGCTGGATACCAACCGCATCATCCAGGCCGCAGGATGCGGCTATGCCGCGCCAACGTATGTCGCCCCGCCCACCGGAAACATATTGCCGGCCACACTGGCTCCGTCCTCGCCGCTCAGCGGGGTGCCGCCCACACCCGGGCTGCCGGCCACCGGTGTTCCGTCTGATCTGCCCGGCGCGTTTCCGTTGCTGCTCCTGATCGGAATCGGCACGGGCGGGGCGGCGCTGGCGCTGGCAATCAGCAGCCGGAGGCGCCGCCGCAACACGTAGCGGGCGGAGCGATGGCGAGAACCTGGCCTCACCTGGGTCGGCCGCTGCACGTGCCGTCGCGGGTGGTGGCCGAGGCTGCATTGCTGGCTGTGGTGATCGGGCTGACATTGGCCTTCTCCTGGAGCGATGGGACTCCGAATCCGGGTGTCGTCGACCCGATAGCGCGCCCCGCTCGGTTTGTCTCCGAACCGTCGATGAACTTTGGGTGGTTCGGGGCCGCGGTTGGCGGACACATTGACGTCACGTATCGCGTTCCCATACCGACCTCGCCGCCCGCGACGATCCTCATCTCGTCGATCAACGTGCACCGTCCGGTCGAGGAGGTCGGGACTGATCGCTCAGGCGCTTTGAGCGTGCCCCAGAACCTCTGGAATGCCGGCTGGTACAGGTACGGACCGGTCCCAGGCGCTCCAGGCGACGCGGTGATCGAGGGTCACGCCGGTTGGCCAAACGCTCCGCTGCTCTTTGGAAGGCTCAATCAGCTACGGAAGGGCGACCAGATCGTGGTCGTCCTGGCCGACGGCAGCCGGCGCCTTTTCCTGGTCGATTCACTCGCGGTTTGGCCGGCGCGATCATACCCAACCGGTCTTTTCGCCACGGGCGGGCCGCCCAGGCTCACGCTCATCACATGCACCGGGCCGTTCGATGCCCAGTTCAAAACCTATGCCGATCGGTTGGTGGTGGAGGCCACTTACGCCGGCCAGAGCTGACTGTTGCTGCCTTTGTTCTGTGCCTCGCGCCACTGTAGCGACAAGAGGTGAGTACATAAATGGCAGTTCAGCAACCGGCTCCCGTTTCCGCACCCGCACCCGTTGCGATCTCTGAACAGGGTCGCTACAACTTTCGTGCCGCAGCGGTGGTCGGGTTCATCGTCGGCGTCGTCGACATCATCATCGCGGCGCGCCTTCTGGGCAAGCTCCTCGGAGCATCCGCGCAGTCGTCGTTCGTCAACTTCATCTATGCGCTGAGCGCACCCCTGGTGGCCCCGTTCCAGGGCATCTTCGGGGACGGCGGTTCCAAGGCCAACAGCTTCGAGACGTCGGACC
>DATKQH010000022.1:0-2416 GCA_035532775.1 Streptosporangiaceae bacterium | reverse complement strand
AGGAGTGGAACGCCTACCTTTTATTGCCATGGCCTAATTATGCCATAGAATTTTTTCCTTGTCTACAAACCCATGTATTGATTAGTATCCGGCCACAGTAACAATTGCTTCGGTCCTGCCTCGATACCGGAGAGCCAGGCTATGCGACCGATAGATCGTGGCGGTTGCACGCAGATCGCTTGTTCGGGTGCGGTCACGACGGCCGCTCCGGCGGCCAGGATGCCACCCAGAACGGCGGATCAGGAGCGACCGTAGCCCTGGACGCAGTGACACTGCGTGATCAGGTTGGCCGTCTCCGGGCAGTTCCCGATGGCCGCCAGTGGGCACATTCCAATGACCGCCAACAGCTTGCCTGGCATCGGCGGCCCGCCCCGCCAGGGGCGTCTGCGCTGACAGGCGCCACAGCCACCCGGCACCGAGGCCGCACAGTGCCGTCACGGCTGGTGACATGAGGGCTCGGAATGGTTGGGCGTGTGGTGATTTGTGAAAGTCTGCCCGATGGGCCTCCCGGGCCTGTATGACGCCTAGAAGGAGCCCCGCAGTGGCGGCATCTCCAGTGCCATGCTAGTAACTTGCCTGACGGTGGGGCGCCGACTCGGTGCGAGATGTGAAGATCGCTCCATAAACCGATCAGCGGTCCCAGCAATGCCGGATTCTCCGCGATCATCCACGGCCTGCCGGTTCCTCGTGGCCTGCTACGCGCCGCCAGGTGCAGGCGGTTGCGGCGTACGTGTTCTATCTGTCGACTCGGCCAGCAGTTCCCCCCGCAGGCAGCGGCCTGGACCGCGATGATCATGCTGCTGGCCGGATTCTGGTGGCTATGGCTTCCGCTGCTGCTGCTCGTCGGACTTGCCCACGTGCGCCGCGTAGCCCGCTCTGGATAGCAGTGGCCCGCCGCGTGGACTGGAGCGGCGGCAGCAGGCATCGCGCTCGAAGCGTTGATCGTCAACGGCCCTGCCGATACCTGGGTGCTTCCGGACCCCGCTTACCCCCTCCGGCCGGGCTGAGCTGGGGTTCGCTCACGGAATCTGCCGGATTCCTGGTTGTCGGCCTGGCCATGATCGCAGTCCTGATCGGCGCGGAACGCTCAGCGGGCCGCCAGCAGCCCGCCTGACCAGGCCACCCGGTGGGTCTCCCGAGGAGGGTTCATGGCACATAGACGTCGGGATCACGACCCAAAGGGGCCACGTCGTGAGGAGGGCCTGCTTGGAGCCGGTGGGGCGTGGTCAGCTTGGGCTGCTAGTGCGGCACGATGTCTATGTACCGTGAACAACTTCCCGGCCCCCACCCGGTGTCGCCTGGCATGCCGACACACCGTGGTCCTTGACGCCGTGCGGCGACTAGGGGGATTTCGGGGGACCATGGCCCTGTGCTATCTGACGCGCTGCTGTCCGCGTGGTGCAAGAGCGCGCTTGGCGCGCCTCCGGGCCGCGTCCTGTTCCGGCGGCAGCATCTGTCTCAGGTCGTCGCAGTCGAGCTGACCGACGGGCGTCGCGTGGTGGTCAAGTCAAGGCCGCCTGAAGAACGGATCGCGGGCTGTGTAGCGGTCCAAGCGGAACTGGCCCGGACGGGCTTCCCCTGTCCCGCACCGATAGCAGGGCCCGCAGAAGTCGGCGGCCTTGCGGTTACGGCCGAGACTCTGATCCCGGGCGGTGATCATTTCGCGCCTGGCGGTGGTGCGATGCCTTTCGCTGCGCTGCTTGCCCAGTTGATCGAGACCGCGCCCGCCGTGGCGAGCGTGCCGTCACTGACACCATCCCCGCCCTGGACTGGCTGGGATCACCCGGGCACACGGCTGTGGCCCGGCCGGGACGATCGAGGCCGCGACCTGAACGAAGTGGCCGGACCTGCCTGGATCGGCAGAGTGGCACACCTGGTCAGGCAGCAGATGCTCACTTGTGACGCAACGCCCCGCGTCGGCCACGGTGACTGGGAATCACAGAACATCCGCTGGCAAGACGGCAGGCCGCTGGCCGTGCACGACTGGGACAGCGTCATCGCACAGCCCGAAGTCGCCAACGTCGGGCTCGCAGCCGCTGTGTGGCCAGCCGCAGGAGGCCCAGGCCAAGCAGCGACCGTGAACCAGACAGCCGATTTCCTCGCCGCCTACCAGGCCGCCACCGGCACCACCTGGACCAACCGCCAACTGCAGCTGGCCTGGACGGCAGGGCTGTGGGTCCGGCTATTCAACGCCAAGAAAAACGCCGCCGGCGGCGGCGGCCCCCAGCTGGAGCGGCTGGCAAGCGAGATCTCTGAGCGCCTGTCCCGGTCCGGGCTGCCTGCGCAGACCACAGCGGCATCTTGAGTACTCAGCCGAGTGCCTCAGCAAGCCGCTCGGCGTCCTGCCTGCCGCGTGCAGGACCCGACGGTGCACCGAGTCATCCAAGCCCGGCCCCCCATTCGTGGTGGCTGCAGC
>DATKQH010000021.1:0-3331 GCA_035532775.1 Streptosporangiaceae bacterium | reverse complement strand
GAGCACGCGCTGATCTCCCTGCTGGCCCTGAACGGGCTGCGGGTGTCGGAGGCCACCGGCGCCGATATCGAGGCCATGGGCATCGAGCGCGGCCACCGGACCCTGGTGATCACCCGCAAAGGCGGCAAGGTCGTGACCGTGCCGCTCGCCCCGCGCACCGCCCGGGCCATCGACCTCGCCATCGGCGAGAGGTGCGAGGGGCCGGTCTTCCTAGCGGGGAACGGCCGGCGGCTGGACCGGCACGGCGCCGGCCGGATCGTCCGCCGGGTCGCCCGCCGCGCCGGGATCGCCAAGCGCGTCGGCCCGCACACCCTGCGGCACGCCTTCATCACCGCCGCCCTGGACGCGGGCGTGCCGCTGCGCGATGTCCAGGAAGCCGCATCCCACGCCGACCCGCGGACCACCATGCGCTATGACCGGGCCAGGGCCTCCCTCGACCGGCACGCCACCTACATCGTCGCCGCCTACATCGCCGGAGCCGCCCGGTAGGAGCATGACTGCGCCGCCTGGCCAGCCAAACCTGGCCAGGCGGCCCACGCCAGCCCGCCCGCCACAGGGCGTAATTGGCTGCACGTATCCGCGAACCGCCGATAGGCGCGACGGGGCCGGTTTGGCTGCCAGGTATCTCGCCGCGACCGAATGGGGCGATCTGCGCGGGCAGGGCATGGCCGTACCGAGAACTCAGTTGAAAGGATGGGACTCGTGCTGTTGAAGCATCGCGGAGCGTCTCCCCAGGTTCACCCCCAGCGCTTATGTTGCACCGACCGCAGTCATATGCGGTGACGTGCACGCCGACCCTGGCTGCCGGGTCCTGTTCGGAGCGATCCTGACTCTCGAAAGCGGCCGTACGTCTCCGATGACTGCCCCTTCAGCGAGGCGCGGTCCAATACGTTGAAGTACCGGCCCGGCCTTCCCGGGCGGGCCGCATCAATCGAAGCCGCATGGTTGCACCGCAAGTCGTTCTTCGCTCGGTACAACAACGAGAATCGCCACACCGGCCTAGGCCTGCACACGGCCGCTGACGTTCACTCCGGCCTCGCCGAAGCCATCCGCGACGAGCACGCCGACATCCTCGCCGAGGCCTACGCAGCCCTCCGGAACGGCTCGTGCGCACGCCGCCCCTGCCGCCGAAACCGGCGACCCACCGCGTGAATCAACCGGCCCGGCCAGCAAGAGGAGGCCAGACTAATGCTGGCGGCGCCAAGTCGGGCCCGTGGTCAGACTCGCGACGAGTCGGCAGAGTGGCCCGGGGCGAACCTGGAGAAGCGGAAGGGCTCCAGTCCGGATGGCGACTCACTGCGCGATAACCCATTACCACCCGACCAGCCCCGTATGAGGTGCAAGCATGACTGATAGAAGCGGCGAGGACGTTCGTGGCCAGCTCATCCAGCTATTCACCAGGGCCGCAGCGTCGGTCGCTGCACGGCTCGACGCCCTAGGTCTGTCTGCCACAACGGAACAACCTCGACCGTTTGTTACCCGGAACGAGTCGGGCGGTTCAGGAACGAACTGCCGCTACGAAGCCTGCAGCAACCTAACAGACGTCGGGCTGCTGATGCGGGCATCTCCCTTGCTCGACGAGCAGGCGATCGAATCCTTGCATCAATGCTCAGCTATTGTCGCTGACAAGCACGCAGAGACGCTGCCGTACGGCTTCTACCCCGGCGCATTGAGCTCTCCGCTCACCGAGTCATTGAACGCGGGGCGTCGCGAACCACCGGACTTCAGCCGTGACCCAGCCGACTGGACGTCGCGCGTCCTGGTACAGCCCGCGCTCCTGTATCACTTGAATAGTGTCTTCGACGTACACGCAGTCGGCACGGCGATTGCCGAAGCGTTCGCCGAGGATGTCGAACGCGTCGCCGGGTCGGAATCTCTCTCATTCCTCATCTGCGTGCCGTTGAGTGCAACCAACCTCGATCCTGCCAGCGGCCCGGTGACCTGTGGGGATTACGAGCTTCGGTTGCTGTCTGAGACAGAGCAGGCAGATTGGTGGGTCGGCTCGTCGGACAACGGTCTTTGGCAAGTCGGAGGTTTTGTGGCGTTCCCGTCGGTTCTTGCGTCGATCCGAGTTGGGGGCCCGCGCCATAACCCGATTCATCCACGCCGTGACGTGGCAGACCTGCTCGTGATCGCCTGTTACCTACACGGACATCGAGTTGCTGGCTCGATCGTGGCTAGCATGTCCGAGCCGCGATGGGTGCAGCGCGGCATGCACAGCGGCCCCCTCTCAATTCCGACGCACAGCTCGGATCCCGCCACGATCAGCTCGGACGCGCTACGCGAAGTGGTGGCGACCATTCCGATACTCGCTCAGTTCAGCCTGCGGCAGCCTCAGTCGTCCAACGATCTTGCGCTCCACCGGTTCGCCACGGGTATCGCGCGCCAGGATGATGCCGACGCTGTCCTGGACTTCGTCATTGCTCTGGAGGCGCTGCTGCTTCCCCTTGATACCGCGGCCCGACATAGCGATCTGAGTTACAGATTCCGTATCCACGGTGCCATGTTCATCGCCGAGTCAGTCGGCCTCCGGCGTGAGGTCTTTCGCCAGCTGCGCGACCTGTACGAGATGCGCAGTCGCCTGGTCCACGGTGGTAGGTACCCAGTCGCCGCTGATATCCGGGAGGCACGCTCGATTGCCTGCGACCTAGCCGCCCATGGACTTCGCCGTGCTGTACGCGAAGGATTCCCGGACGCAAACAAGTTCAACGCGATGGTGCTGGACGCCTGATTACATGGCGCCCGCCCCGCCCGGCGGGCACGCCGAATGGGTGCTTGTTGTCAACGTCGGTCGAATCTTGACCCCTGGCGACCCCAATGCCATGTCGGGGTCAGTATTCATGTGCCCCCGACAATTCCAGGCGGCCGTTAGTGTCGGCCTCGATAGATTGCGGAAGTGCTTGCCATCGCTAGCAGCTGAAGCGCCCCTGGAGTGACAGCATAAGCGGTCCGAGCAAGCGCCTGCGAGCCAGCTGAGACGGCCGCGGGGGCCCCGTATGGCTGCCCCGGTGGGGTCGGGCGTTTGCGGGAGCGTACCAGAAGCTGTACAGGACGACACGCGCGACGGCAGGTGCAGTTGATAGCGCCGACCGCCCGGTCCCAGCGACGCGGAAATTCGCTCCGCTGATTCCGGCCGGTACGGCATCATTGCCTGACGTGGGCACGAGCAAGCGGAAGAAGGCCGAGATCATGTAGGCCGCGGCCTGGGCCATCAGCTCGTCCCGTTCCCCGTGCCGGCCCGCGGCCAGCTCCTGCCCGAGCCGGGCCACGTCGGTGTCGGAGGGGATCTCGGCCGCGTCGACGAACAGCCCGGACTCCCCGGCCACGGTCA
>DATKQH010000020.1:0-12331 GCA_035532775.1 Streptosporangiaceae bacterium | reverse complement strand
GACCCCATCCGCGACGTAGGATGAGACCTGCGAGGTGCCTCTGAGCTGGTCAAACTGGGTGGAGCTGAGGGGATTCGAACCCCTGACCCCCTCGATGCGAACGAGGTGCGCTACCGGACTGCGCTACAGCCCCAAGACCGGGAGCCAGCGTACCAAACCCCAGGCGTGCACGGCTCATCCATACTCAGCTGACGGCAAGAGCTGGCCCTGCGAGCGCGGCCGCCGCGGCTCCGGCTAGTCGCCGACAGCCCGCACGGCCGCGTCGGCGTACTGGTCGTAGAGCTGGTCCGAGACCCGCCCGGAAATATCGATGATCTGCGCGCCAGCGTCAGCCGGGCTCGCCTCGTACGCTTCCCGCTCGGCCTCCGCCTGCGCCTCCGACGCGCGGCGCCGGGCCTCGCCTGCCTCCCACGCGGCCCGCTTGCGGGCTTGCTCGGCTTCGACCATAGCGATCTCGCGGAGCAGCAGAACATACAGCACCAGCATCCCGGCGGGCGGCACGCAGATCCACCACTGCACCAGGCCCAGGAACGTGAACCCGACCGTGACGGCCGTCATCCCGGCGAGGATCGTCAGCATCCGCCGCCGGGCGCGCAGCATCTGCTCACGGCTCTGCGAGGGGCGCTGCACAGCTTCCTGGGCCTCCGCGTGCTCGTCTGACTCCGCATCGAGCGCATAACCGGCGTGACTGGGCACCTCGTGACGGTACTCCTGGTACTCGTGCTCGTGGTGACTGACCTCGACGTGGATGTCGGCCTCAACGCTCACTTCCACGTCGTTCTCGGTATCGGTCACGTACTCCACGGCGAGCTCGCCATCCGCGTGCTCGAGCGTCTCGTCGGCGGAGCCAGCCGCAGTGGCGTGCGGGCGGCGGATCCAGGCGGGAACCAGGAATACGGCCCAGATCCCGATGATGGCGAGATACAGGATCGCGCTACTCACCCGGCACCCCCAGGGCCGTGCGAGAACCGCCGTGCGAGAACCTGGTCACGTCACGCACGGTAAACGCCCGCGCCGGGATTAACGAGCATGCGGCTCGGTGTGTCGCGAGATAGCTCGCTGCGCTGCGTAAAGCTGGCTGAATCCGACCGGGCCCGTGACGGCCCGTTGACCTTCAGCCGCCCCGCTCAGCCAGCTCGGTCAGCCGATCCGCGACCGGGTGGCGCGGACCGTGCTCCGCCAGCGCGGCAGCAGCCCGGCGACGGCGTCCTCGGCGGTCAGCGCGTAGCAGATGTGGTCTCGCCAGGCCCCGTCGACGTGCAGGCAGCGGCGCCGGACGCCCTCCTCGTGGAAGCCCAGCTTCTCGACCACCCGCCGGCTCGCCCGGTTCTCCGGCCTGATGGTGGCCTCGATCCGGTGCAGGCCGACCGCCATGAAGCAGTGGTCCATCGCCATCGCGAGCGCGGTGGGGATCACGCCAAGGCCCGCGAACTCCTGGTCGATCCAGTAACCGACGCTCGCCGACCGGGCCGAGCCCCAGATGATGTTGCCCACGGTCAGCTGGCCGGCGAACCGGCCGTCGTACAGGACGACCCAGGGCAGCGTGACCCCGCGCCGCGCTTCCCTGCGCATCGTCCTGACCATCGCGATGTACGGCCCCAGGCTGGTCTGGTACAGCGGGGTCTCCGGATTGGTCGGCTCCCACGGCCGGAGCCAGTCAGCGTTGCGGACCCTGGCCTCGCGCCATGGGCGCGCGTCCCTGGCCGCCAGCGGACGCAGAGCGACCGGCGAAGAGAGCAGGCTGGGCTCCGTGAGGGTCGCTGGCCAGCCGCGCGCATATGCCACGGGACCATCATTGCGCGTCATCGCACGTGCGCGCTATCGGGACGGCATGAACGGCACGAACGGCCCGGGCAGGTCAGGGATCCTTCCTTGGATGGTCTCCGCCCGCCGCCTGATCGAGGGCATGAGCGATAACGGAACTCACCACTGACATGCCGTCCCGAACACCACCTGTCGAGCCGGGCAGATTGACGACCAGCGTCGTGCCGGCCAGTCCCGCGATCCCGCGCGAGAGCATCGCGGTCGGAACCCCTGCGCTCACTCCGGCCGCCCGGATCGCCTCGCCGATTCCCGGGATCTCCCGGTCGATGATCAGGCGGGTCATCTCCGGCGTCTCGTCTCCCGGCGTCAGGCCGGTCCCGCCGGTCGTGACGATCACGTCATAGCCCGCGGCGACCGCATCCCGCAGCGCGGCCTCGACCGCCGCCCCGTCCGGGATCACCACCGGCCCGTCGGTCTCGCAGCCCGCCGCGCGCAGCAACTCGGCCAGCACCGGCCCCGAGGTGTCGGCGTAGACGCCGGCGGCTGCCCGGTTGGAGACCGTGACCGCCAGGGCGCGGATCAACTGCGGCTCCAGCGCCCGGACTTGCCGCCGGTCTTCTCGGTCACCATGACGTCGGTGATCGTGGCTGCGGGGTCGACCGCCTTGATCATGTCGATCAGCGCCAGCGCGCCCACGGTGACCGCCGTGAGCGCCTCCATCTCGACCCCGGTGCGGTCGGCGGTCCGCGCGGTCACCTCGATCACGACGCCGTCGTCGGCGACGGTCAGGCCGACCTGCACGGCGTGCAGGCCGATCGGGTGGCACAGCGGGATCAGGTCCGGCGTGCGCTTCGCGCCCTGGATGGCCGCGATCCGGGCGACGGCAAGGGCGTCGCCCTTGGGGACGGTGCCGTCGCGGAGCGCGGCGACGGCCGCCGCGGACAGCAGGACCCGGCCGGTGGCGGTGGCGCTCCGCGCCGTGACGTCCTTCGCGGACACGTCGACCATCCTGGCCTGGCCGGAGGCGTCGAGATGGGTCAGGGCCGGTCCGGGTCCGGCGGCCGGCTGGCCGGCGGCCGGCGGGTCCGCGTGCGAGCCGATCGCCTCGTCGACGGCGGCTCCGGGCGAGGAGACATCACCGGGGGCCGGGGGATCGGCGTGGGCCCCGATCGCAGTGTCTCCCGCTCGCCTCCCGGGCCCCACCCACCTCCCCGTTCCCCCTTCACCGCGCCGCCTTCCCGCGTCGCTCGTCCCTCGCTCCTCAGTCCAGGCGCCACCGCGCCCCTGCGGCTCGCTCATTTCAGCTCCAGTACCTCGACTAGTTCTCCGGCTGGCAGGCTGGTCACCGGCTCAGGGATCACGATCAGCGCGTCTGCCCTGGCCAGTGACGCGATCTGATGGGAGTTCTGCCCGGTCAGCGGCATCACGGACCCGGTACCGCGGTCAAGAATCCCCCGCAGGAACGATCTCTTGCCGTCGGGTGACGAGGCTGGCCCAGCGAGCCGGGCCTGGCGGCGTGCGCCCTGTTGAGCTGGAAGGCCCTGAAGAACACGGGCGGTCGGCGCGACAAAGAGGCAGAACGACACGAACGCCGACACGGGGTTTCCCGGCAGTGTGAAGATCGGCGTCCCGTTCGCGCCGATCAGCCCGAACCCCTGCGGCATGCCGGGCTGCATGGCCACCTTGCGGAACGTGACCGTGCCGAGCCGGGTCAGGGCGGCCTTGACGACATCGTGCTCGCCGCCCATGCTGACGCCGCCGCTGGTGACGAGCAGGTCAGAGGTCGCCGCCGCGTGCTCGATCGCGGCCAGGACGGCGGCGGGCTCGTCGCGCTGGGTCGGATACCTGGTCGTCTCGCAGCCGGCCTGCCGGGCCGCGGACGCGAGCATGTAGCTGTTCGAATCCCAGATCCGGCCGGGGACGAGCGGCGACCCCGGCTCGGCAAGCTCGTTGCCGGTCGAGATAACCGTGACCCGGGGGCGGCGCCGCACCCGTACCACGCCGTGACCGGCCGCCGCGAGCACGCCGATCTGGGCCGGGCCCAGCCTGGTGCCGCCGGGCAGCAGCAGATCGCCTGGCTTCGCGTCGTCACCGGCTCGCCGGATCGCGTGCCCGGGGCCGGCCGGCTGCGTGATGACGACGGTCTGCCTGCCGTCGTCAGTCCACTCGACGGGGATGACGGCGTCGGCGCCGTCCGGCAGCAGGGCGCCGGTCATGATCTTGATGCTGTGGCCTGCGGTCAGGGTACGGGCCGTCGTGTCGCCGGCCGCGATCTCGGCGTCGACCGGCAGCGTGACCGGGTTGCCGGCGCTGGCGCCGGCGGTGTCGGCGGCGATGGCCGCGTAGCCGTCCATGGCCGAGTTGTCGAAGCCGGGCAGCGGCCACTCGGCCGTCGTATCGGCGGCCAGGACCGTCCCGTCGGCCTCCGTCAGCGGCACGTCGGTCAGCGGCAGGGGAGTGATCGCCGCGATGATCTCGTTCAGGTAGCTGTCGACCGACTGCATCGCCATGATCCCGTCCGCCTGTTCACTGCAGCCCGGATTGCCCTGCTGCCGCTCCGTCGCCGCGGCCTGCGGGCCGCGTCGCCTGCCCTGCCGAGTTACTCCAGCGTCCTGACGTACTCGCGCAGCCAGGGTACGAAATCCTCGGCCAGATCTGGCCTCGCGCACGCGAACTCGACCGTGGTCCGCAGGAAGTCCTGCTTGTTCCCGGTGTCGAAACGGCGGCCACGGAACAGGACGCCGTGCACGCCGCCGCCGTCCGCGCACGCGTCCCGGTCGGCGACGGCCAGGGTGCGCAGCGCGTCCGTCAGCTGGATCTCGCCGCCGCGGCCCGGCGGGGTCTCGCGGAGCACGGAGAAGATCGCCGGGTCGCAGACGTAGCGGCCGATCACGATCCAGTTGGACGGGGCCTCGCTCGTTTCCGGCTTCTCCACGAGGTCGGTTATGGCCACGATGTCGGGCTCGTCGGTCGGCTTGAACGCCGCGACGCCGTAGGCCGAGATCTGGTCGGCCGGAACCTCCATCAGCGCGACGATACTGCCGCCGTACCGCTGCCTGGCGGCGATCATCCGGCCGAGCAGGTCGTCGTCCGTGCTGATCAGGTCGTCGCCCAGGAGGACCGCGAAGGGCTCGTCGCCGACATGGTCGGCCGCGCAGAGCACGGCGTGACCGAGGCCGCGCGGCGAATCCTGGCGGACGTAGCGCACCTCGGCGAGCTCGGTCGGCGCGCGCACCGCGTTCAGCGCCCGGTCGTTGCCCTTGGCGGCGAGTGCCTTCTCGAGCTCGTAGGCGCGGTTGAAATGATCGGCGATCGACTCCTGGTTGTCGCCCGTGATCAGCAGCACGTCGTCTAGCCCGGCACCGGCTGCCTCCTCGACCACGTACTGGATCGCGGGCTTGTCGACGATGGGCATCATGACCTTCGGCGTGGCCTTCGTAGCCGGAAGGAACCTGGTGCCGAGGCCGGCGACAGGAACGACTGCCTTGGTGACGGCGCCTGAGTGAGCCATGCTGTAACCCTAACTAGCCTGATGGAGGCCCTCGTGGACGGCATGGCCGGAAGCGATCACGCCGCGTCGCACCGTACAGCTACCCACGGTGATCGGAGCATGCCTGAGCGACGGCTGGCGGAGCGCAAGTCCATGCTGCGCAAGGATCTCCTGGTAGCGAGGGTGGGGCTGAGCGTATCCGACCGTAAGGCGGCCGGGCGGGCATTGCGTGACACCGTGCTCGGACTGCCGGAGACCGGCATGGCCGGCACGATCGCCGCATACCTGTCGATCGGCACCGAGCCGGAGACGGCTGCGCTCGTTTTCGCGCTGTGGAAGCGCGGCAGCTACGTCCTGCTGCCCGTCCTGCGGGCCGACAACGACCTCGACTGGGCCTCCTACGAGGGACCCGACTCGCTCGCGCCCGGGCCGCACGGGCTGCTCCAGCCGATCGAGCCGGCCCGCGGCGCGGCCGCCATCAGCAGCGCCGATCTGATCATCGTTCCCGCGCTGGCAGCGGATCGCCGGGGCTACCGGCTCGGCCGCGGCGGCGGGTCCTACGACCGGGCTCTGGCCAGGGTCGGCCCCGCCGTGCCGACCATCGCGCTGCTCTACGATGGCGATCTACTCGACGAGGTGCCGGCCGGGCCGCTTGACCAGCGGGTCCGATCGGTTGCGCAACCTACGCGAGGAATCACCAGGCTCGTCTAGCGGTTGCTAATATTTAGCAGTTGAGTGTGGCGAGTGCTAAAGCTTCTTGGGAGGACACGTGCCGACGTATCAGTACGCCTGCGCCGAGTGCGGAGATCGGCTTGAGGTGGTCCAGCGCTTCAGCGATGATCCGCTGACGGTCTGCGCTGCGTGCGGCGGCAAGCTCCGCAAGGTGTTCTCGGCGGTTGGCATCGTCTTCAAGGGATCGGGTTTCTACCGCACCGACAGCCGCAGCGGCGCGGTCAGCGGCGCGTCGGGCAACGGGAACGGCAAGTCCGGCGGTGACGGCTCGGAGGGCTCGGGCGGCACGTCGGAATCCGGCGCGAAGTCGGAGTCTGGTGCTAAGTCCGGCGGTTCGGATTCTTCTGGTTCTTCTGGCTCTGGCTCCCGCTCGTCGGGCAAGGAGTCTTCTGGCAGCAGCGCCGGGAGCGGCTCGTCGGGGAAGGGATCGACCCCGGCTGGATCAGCGGGGACCACCTCGAAGGTTGCCTGATCCGCGGTGAGCGGGCTGGCCAGCGCCGGGATGGCTGCCGTCGGCGTTATCGGCGGTTCCGGGTTCTACGAGTTCCTCGATGACGCACGCGAGATCAGCGTCGAGACCCCGTTCGGCCCGCCGAGCGATGCGCTGACCATCGGGACCGTCGCCGGACGCTCCGTTGCCTTCCTGCCCCGGCACGGCCGGGATCACCGGTACCCGCCGCACCGCATCCCCTACCTCGCCAACCTGTGGGCGCTCCGGTCGGTCGGCGTGCGGCAGGTGCTCGCGCCGAGCGCCGTCGGCTCGCTGACGGCCGCGCACGGTCCCGGCACGCTGGTCATTCCCGACCAGCTGGTGGACCGGACCACGGGACGGTCTCAGACCTACTACGCCGAGGGCGGCGCGGTCCACGTCCAGTTCGCCGACCCGTACTGCGCGGCCGGCCGCGCGGTCGCGGCTGCCACCGCCCACGCCGCTGGCTGGCCGCCGGTCACGTCGGGCACGCTCGTGGTGATCGACGGGCCGCGGTTCTCCACCCGGGCCGAGTCGCGCTGGTACGCGGCTCAGGGCTGGGCCATCGTCGGCATGACCGGGCATCCGGAGGCGGTTCTCGCCCGCGAGCTCGCGCTCTGCTACACCTCGCTGTCCCTGGTCACCGATACCGACGCGGGCGTGGACGAGGGTGAGGGCGTCACGCACGAGGAAGTCATGCGGGTCTTCGCGCAGAACGTGAGCAAGCTGCGGGGTCTGCTGATGAACGTCATCGAGAACCTGCCGGACGAGCGGGCCTGCTCCTGCCCGGCCACGCTCGACGGCCTGAAGCTGCCGATCGAGCTGCCGTAGCCGGTCGCCCGCCGGGCTGCTGTGCTGCTGGGTCACCGCGCCGGCGCGTGACGGCTGGCCAGGCCGATCAGGTTGCCTTCGCTGTCGCGAATGAAAGCCATCCACTCTTCCCATCCCGGCGCACCGAACCTTCCCTCGGTGTCGACATGAATCTGGTGCGGCTCGCCTTCGATGGTGACCCCGCTCTCGCGCAGCCGGCCGACCGTTTCGCGGACGTCGGGCACCCGCAGGTAGATCGTGGCGCTCGGGGCGGCGCTCTCGAGCAGGATGCGTACATCGCCGAAGCCGATGAACGCCAGGCCAGGCGGGTCGTAGCGGGCGAGGCGCTCGCCGCCGAGCACGGTGGTGTAGAAGGCCGTGGCGCGGTCGAGGTCCTCCGCGTGCTGCGCGACCTGGTGCAGCGTCGTCGTGTGCGTCATGCGAACCTCCAAGATACGTAGTGTCCCTATCAATTATTGGTAGGCATGCTATACATATGACGTGACTTCGAGCAAGCCCGATCTGAACGCCGCCGCCTCGGCGCTCAACTCCGGCGCGATCCACCTGCTGCGCAGTCTGGCCGCGGTCGACCGGCAGGCCGGGCTGACGCCAGCCCGGCTTTCGGCGCTCTCGGTCCTCGTGTTCGGCGGGCCGCGGACGCTAGGAGCGCTGGCGGCCGCGGAAGGCGTCGCCGGGCCGACCATGACGCGGATCGTGGACGGCCTGATCGCGGCAGGACTCGCGCAGCGGCAGCCGCATCCTGCCGACAGGCGCGCCGTGTCGATCGCCGCGACGGCGAGCGGCGACGCGCTGATGCGGGCCGCCCAGCAACGCAGGATCGATGCCCTTGTCGCCGCCGTGGCCAGCCTGCCTGCGGTCGCCCAGCGCCAGCTTGCGGGATCGGCCGGGCTGCTCGACCAGGTCGCGGCGGCCATTCGAGCCCAGTCGGCTGACCGCGCTCAGCCCGGTGGCGCGGGGCCGGAAGTCCCGGCAGGCGGTGGCGCTGGCGGCAGCGCCCGTGCGGGTCGGTCCGCCGAGCGCAAGCTAGGCCGAACACGCCTGTGAACTACGGAAGCCCCGGGTTGAGCCGGTAGGCTTGGCGATGCCCGCCTGCCAGGGTGGGCATGCCCCGATAGCTCAGTGGATAGAGCGACTGCCTCCTAAGCAGTAGGCCGCAGGTTCGAGTCCTGCTCGGGGCGCAGTTATAGCTGGTAGATGAGTTTTTTCGATATCGACTTTGATGGTATGAGTTACTGCCCATCGGCAGTCACTCATTTCGTGACGGCTCGCCCCGCCGAGCCAAACTGGGGGCCAAGGTATCTGGAACGCTGGTCCTTTGCGCCTGGGCCAGGCAGCCCGTCGCCTTATCACGCTCGCTAGTGGGCCGCCTCGCGGCGCAGGCCTTGCGGCGGTCGGCTACGGTCTGGTCATGCCAGCTGCGAGATCGGCTGCGCCCGGGGATGCGGTCGCGGCCAGGCGCATCCTTCTCACCGGCCTCGCCACGGATGCCGCGATGGCGGACCTGTTCAGCGAGCTGGAGCCGCTGCACCCGCGTAACAACACCTTTCCCGGCGAGGTCTTCCTCCGCCTGGCCGCCGACGCGCTCGCCTGGTCCGGCGTCAGCCCGGCCGATCCGCTGCCGCCGGAAGCGATGCGGGAGCGGTTCTTGCCCGAGTTCTCCGGGCGGGGCCAGGGACCGGCGCAAGCTCCAGTACGCGGTGCTGGCGGCCGCGGCGCTGTACGGCGGCGTCGAGCCGGACCTGCTCGATCAGGTCGCCTGGTGGCAGGCCGAGGACTTCTGGCAGTACGCGCTCCTCGCCGCCGTCGCCTACGTCCGCTCCGCCGCCCGCCGGGCGGCCGTGCCGGTGCGCGAAGCATGCCAGCAACTGGCCGAACAGCCAGGCCAGCAGCCCAGCTGATCAGCGCGCCCGCGAGATGCAATCTGCCCGAGTTCGACCCAGCTGTCGGCTCAGGGCGCGTGACCATGGCGGCTGGTCGACCGGCGGATTGGACGTGCGTGCACGAGTCGTTCTCAGGTCTGGCTGACCACGAACGCCTGGGTGTTGTTGGAGCCGTCGGTGTAGGCCCCGCCAGCGGCGCAGATGGGTGCGTGCGCCTGCTCTGGCGTCCCGACTGGATCGAGGTCCCGCTCGGCTTCGATCCCGATGGACACTCTGGTTCACTCGAGATGTTCATCACGATCGGCCTGGCGGCCGCGACCGTTCTGTTCTCGGGCTCGGCGTGGCGCCAGTGGCAGCGGCTTCGGCGCGAAATGACGGCACGCTGACTGATTCGCCTCAGAGCCAGATCGGGCTTGGCCGGGTTAGCTAGATGTACTCCAGGCGTCAGCCTGCCGCACGTAGCCGGGGGAGCAGGCCGGCGACCTGTTCGGCGAGGTTGGCCGGGTTCTGGCTGGCCAGGATCAACACCACCTCGGTGACTCCCACCGCACGGTACGACTCGGCCAGTTCTAGCAGTTCGTCATTCGCCTCCGCCACGCGGAGTTGCACGGAGCGGCGGATCTGCGCCGGGTCACGGCCGATCTCGGCGCACCGCTGGTCCAGTACGGCGGACACCTCGGCCACCTCTTCCGGCGAGCCCCCGGCCGCGTTCCACACATCGGCGTACCGCGCAGTGATCCGCAGGGTCCGCTGCCGGCCCGACCCGCCGATCCAGATCGGCGGGTGCGGCTGCTGCACCGGTTTCGGTTCGGCGACCGCTTCGGTGAGCTGGTAGTGCTTGCCGTCGAAGCTGGTCCGCTGCTGAGTCCACAGCGACCGGATGACCTCGCAGGCGTCCTCCAGCCAGTCCGCCCGGTCCGCCGCGGTGCCGAAAGGCAGCCCGAGCATCGTGTGCTCGTTCTCCGCCCAGCCCGCGCCGAGGCCGAACTCCAGCCTGCCTCCGGACAGGTGATCAACTGTCACCGCGGCCTTGGCCAGCACCGCCGGATGGCGGTACGTGTTGCCGGTGACCATGCAGCCGATCCGGGTCCTTGAGGTGGCGACCGCCATGCCGGCCAGCAGCGTCCAGGCTTCGAAGATCGGCCCGTCGTCGCGCGGGCCGAGGGTGGCCAGGTGGTCCATGCACCAGCAGTGGTCGAACCCTGCCTCGTCGGCGACCCGCCACACCGAGCGGAGCTGGTCGATGGTGGCGTCCTGGCTGAGCTTGAGTCCATAGCGCATGTCTGCCATGGTCCATTCCTATCCCACGGCGACCCCGACTCACGACGCGGCCGGTTCTGCCCTGTGCGCGGCTGCCCGCTGGCAGTCGCCGTCCAAGCAGAACGTGAATGCCTGTGAGCGCGCCGCTCAGCGGTCGTCTGACTCGCCCCGCTGCTGCCGGTAGATGGCGATGAACTCGTCCTGCATCTGCGGCGTCAGATCCCCGGCTGTGACGTACCCGGCGTCTACGCCATGAGGGCCGGATACAAGAGCGTAGCGCTGAATGCCGAATCCCCGGACTGGCTGACGCTGTATTTACCGGCGGCCTCTGTGACGGTTATGTGGATAACTGTGCTGGCTGCGCCCTGGGCGAGGGGCTACTTGGAACTCCGGCGCTTCCGGCTCCACACCTGACATCAGCGTACGCCCGCATCCAGGTGCGGCGCCGCTGCCGCTCACCAGCGGCCCAGGCGGACTGTCCGGCGCGTCGACCTGCTGAGCGCACGGCCTCTAGGACGTTCTCAGGGAGAGTGATCATGCACGCATGCACGCGTGTCTTCTGGCAGGGTCCGCCGCCTGCCTGCACGTCTGGTGACCGGAGCTGATCACCGCGGCGGGCGACTGCTGGTTGACGATGCGCAAGAGCGCCGCGAGCCTGCTGGCACAGTCGGCTGATAAGCCGTGACGAAGGGCCGGCTGAACCCGTCAGCGTTCTGCGGGTGGCGGTGCTCGGCCGGGTGTATGGAAGCCGTCGGCATCTTCACCGTCGGCCGCCTGGGCGGCAGGGGGCATGCTGGCTATCAGGCTCTCGTCGATGAAGCTGCGGGTGAGCTCGGCGAGGCGGTGGCGGGTGGCGTCGGGGAGGTCGCGCAGGGGCCCTTGGCCGGTGAGTACTGCCAGCCCGTGCACCGCGGACCAGATGGGGTATTCGATGCCCTCGCGGCGCCGCTGCTGGAGGACCCCGGCGTCGGCCAGTTCGTCGAGTACGGCGCGGAGATGACCCAGAGGTGTGCGCTCCTGCCCGGTCCCGCCATCGGGAGCTTCGTAGGTGTGCTGCTGCGGCAGGGCGAACGCGGTTGCGAACAGCCCCGGTTCCTGCCGGGCGAACTCCAGGTACGCCGTGCCGATCGCGTGCAGCCGGCCCAGGGCCGCGGCGGGATCGCCGTGCCTGCCGCGCACGCGGGCGACGCCAGCGGCCATGCGGTCGGCGAGCTCGCGCAATGCGGCCGCGCAGACCGCGGCGAGGAGTTCGTCACGGTCGGCGAAGTGCCGGTAGGCGGCGTTGGGTACCACGCCCACCATCCGCGTCGCCTCGCGGAGCACAACGGCGTCCGGGCCGCCGGCCCGAGCCAGCTCGAGCCCCGCGGTGACGAGGCCGGCGCGGACCGCGCCTCGCGGCCGCCGCGCCTGGTGCATCTCCGCTGCTGATCGGCTGTCCGTCACGATCACAGGCTATCAAAAGTGGACAGCGTCCACTAGTTCAGTTATTGTGGACAGCGTCCACTTACGACGAGGGGAGGCTCCCGATGAGCAGGACAAGCAGGGCGGGTTTGCCGCGGCAGGATCAGGCATTCGTGACGGCGGCGGAGTGGTTCGCGGGCGGACAGCGGATCGGCTACGACCCGGGCTCCGCACGCGTGCTGACCGAGCAGGAGGCCGCCGCGCCCCCCAGCGGCCTGCGGGTCTTCGAGCGCGTCGCGGCTGCGGCGCCGGACGCGGACGAGGACACCGTGTGGCTCACGATGCTGCCCGGCTTCCCGGACGGCTGAATCGAAAATCGGTCGGTCAGCGGGCAGGCGGCAGCACCCGGCGGAGCGTCAGCGGAGCCGGGTTGTTAGCGGGTGCGGCGGCGGTGTGAGGGTGGCTTGCCGCGGGGCGTGTCAGGCGGCGTCGTGGAGGGTGACT
>DATKQH010000019.1:0-12998 GCA_035532775.1 Streptosporangiaceae bacterium | reverse complement strand
CGATGCCCGCCACGCCGAGGACGGCGACGGCGGTGGAGACGCGGATCGCCCGGTCGGCGGCGCTCACCGCGGTGCCTGTTCCCAGCCGGGCCTCTGGCCTGTGACGATCCACGCCCCGCCCAGCCCGAACGGCCAGACCTGGAAGCCGAGCGCATCAAGCACCTGGGCCAGCGCCCCATTCATGACCTCATGCGCGCCCTGGTATTCCCGCCACCGCGCCCAGTCCAGAGAGAGCAGGTCGTGCGTGGTCCACGACACCACGACCCCGCCCCGACCATCGGGGTCATGACCGCGGGCGACGGGCAGCAGGCACACCCCGCCGAGCCGGTATGACGGGTGATGCTGGTCGCAGTGATGCAGAGTGAACCCGGCCTCGGTCAGCGACCGCGCAACCTCATGGGCTAAGGGTGCCAGCGGATCGTCGGAAGGCAGCGATCGACCGTAGCCGTCGGCGAGCCTCCCGGCCGCGTCTGCGAGTTCCTCGTTCTCGGCGAGCGCGCGCAACGGATTCAGGTCTGGGGGTTCATCGGACTGGTAGTCGTCGTCGGCGTAACCCTGCCTGAGCTGGCGGATCCGATCCTCGGACATGGCGCTCCTCCTTGATCAACTGGGAGGAATTTGGGAGATCACATCTGATGTGACCCTGCCCAAACGGCTCCCAACTGGGTTGAAGAGGAGCTTCTGAACTGGCCTTTTACCGTTCACGCTCGTCGGCGTGGGGAGCGGACCCCTTTTGCAAGCAGGGGGTCAGGGGTTCGAGTCCCCTTAGCTCCACTGGTCAGAAGCAAAACTCGAACATTCGAGTCGCGAGTACAGCAGCAAAGTACAGCAGTAGCACCCGCCTGAGGACCCGCACAGACGTTCGGATCGGAGTCCTACAGCCTGGTGGTTCGACGGTTGACTCCTGCAGCGTTTGCAGGTGGCCGGGGTTTTCAGATGTGCAGGTCAGCCGGTTTGCTGGGCGGGCTCGTGTGATACGCGCTATGGCGGTTCCTCTATGGTCCGGCGAGAGATAAATGGCCCGGAGCGTGATGGACGAATATATTTGATTACATGCCGCGCGCTCGGCGAGATTTCCCCGCGAGGCCTTGGAGATTCCTGAAACTCAGGAGAGGGAATTGCCGGTCCTCTGCTTGCCGCTGCGCGTTTCCGCCGCCACGATCGATGGCGCAGAGAGGCTGCCGGGGTACTTCGCCGCTGCCCGCGACTGCTCTGCCCGTAGAGCCAACGGAACATCACCCTGGTCGCTTGCGTGAACCGGGATCCGGCCGCGCGCGTGCTCTAGGTGTGGACAGCGCCCGTCGCCCGCCGGGTACTAGGACGACTGGCCAATGGCGGACCTGGCCGTGGTCTGGGTTTCACTACGGTGCAACCGGCCCACGGAAGGAAGAAGCCATGAAGAGACTGCTGATCGCCGCGGCGGTGGCCGCGGCTGCAGAGCCTGGGCGGCGAGATTTGCCTGATCCCCCCGCCATTGGAGCGCACTTGCAGGCGTCTCAGTCAGGATGTAGCGTCCCGGGAGACCTTATGCAACTGGAAAGTGATCAACACAAATTCCGCCCGATGACAATCAGAACCGAGAGCCGCATAACAGTCGCCAGCAGCGTCCGTGAGGTGTGGGCGTATGTCTGTGACGTCGGACGCTGGCCGGAGTGGGCGCCAACGGTTCTAGAATGCTGGGTTCGTGGAGGAACTCCCCTTCAGCCCGGCTCGCAGGTGGAGCAGCGGGCGAAGGGGATACTCTGGTTGACTCGTGGCCGGGGCCAGGAAGTGACCGCTGTCGAGGCGCCCCGCTCCGTGGCGTTCGCCGGGCCAATGGGTACTTCCGCGGCGCGCTGGGGAATGGAACTCGAGCCGGTGGACGATAGGCAGACCGACGCCAAGATGTGGGTTGAGGTCGACCTCGCGGGCATCATGCGCGCGCTCCCCGGCCGTATTCTCAAAGGCAGAATTCAGCGCGTAAGCGATCGCGAGATGGCGGCGATCAAGGCTGCGGTCGAGTCCGCTACGCGAGGAGGCGCGGATTCCTAGATGGGGTGGTGCGGTTCTACCGTGACGCTACCGAGATCGAGGAGCACACCGTGAGCCAGATCGACCGTACGCGAGAGCACCTGATCGAGACATACCGCAAGAAGGCGAAGCACTACGACATCACCTCCCGGCTCTACCCCGCGCCCGGTTACCCCCAGCGGGCACAACGCCTCCGGGCCGTACAAGCGCTCGACCTTCGCGCGGGTGACAGCGTGATCGACATCGCATGTGGCACAGGTCTGAACTTCCCGCTGATTGAGGAGGTGATCGGTCCCGACGGCCGGATCGTCGGCGTCGATCTGACCGACGCGATGCTCGCCCAAGCCCAGGCTCGGATAGAGACGAACGGCTGGAGCAATATCAGCCTCGTGCAAGCCGACGCGGCCGACTTCGACTTCCCAACTGAGGTCGACGCGATCCTGTCCACGTACGCCCTGTCGCAGGTGCCCGAGTGTGCAGAGGTCATCGCCCACGGCGCCGCGGCCCTCTCCGGAGGCGGACGCTGGGTCGTGCTGGATCTCAAGGTTCCCGACAGCACGCCTGGGTGGCTGGCGCAGCTCGGAACCGCAATTGTGCGGCCTTTCGCCTCCATAGATGAGTGGATCATGCGCCGTCCGTGGGAGGCGATTCGCGCAGCCATGCAGGAAGAACTGGCCGATCTTTCCTGGACCGAGTTGTTCTTCGGAACCGCATTCCTCGCTGCCGGGTCCCGCGGCCCCGCTATGCCGCGGTTGCAATCGACCAGTGGGGGCGTCACAGCCGCTGACCGTCACTGTGCAGCCGGGAAACGATCTACTTACTCCTCACGGCAGCTAATTGGCGCTATGCCCACGGTCGGAGCCTGACGCAGGATCAAGGTCGAGCCGGGCGGCTGGCCTTTTCAGGGTGGTTGTTCACTCCGGGCGGCACAGGCTTACGCCACCATGGGCGGTCAGTGCGTTCGCTATCTCCTGTGTGGTTTGTTCCCAGCCGCGCAGGGTCGACCGCCGTTGTCGTGCGGCGGCCCGTAGCCGGTGGCGGTGGCGCTCGTCACCCAGCCAGTCTCCGAGCGCGGCCGCGAGGGCAGCCGGATCGCCGGGTGGGACCAGTTGGCCGGGGCGGGTGCCATCGGCGGTGGAGCCGAGCGCTTCGGGCAGCCCGCCGACGGCGGCGGCCATGACGGGTAGGCCGTGGGCGAGCGCTTCGGTGACGGTCATGCCGTAGGTCTCCGAGCGGGACGGCGCGACGAGCAGGTCGGCGGTGGTGTACGCATGGCTGAGCGCCGCGCCGGTCAGGACGCCGGTGAGCCGGACGCGGTGGCCGTAGCCGAGGCGCGTGATACGGGTCCGCAACTGCTGGACGAAGTCCGGGTGGCGGTCGAGCGGTCCGGCCAGCACGCAATGCCAGTCCCGCTCAGTGAGGTCGGCGAGCGCCTCGACGAGGAGGTCCTGCCCCTTGTGGTGGCCGAGGACTCCGACGCAGATCAGGTGGCCGCGGACGGGCCGCGCCGGGGCAGCGACCCGATCGACGCCGGGTCGGGCGACGTGCACCCGGTGGGCCGGGATCGCGTATCGGGTCATTACCTGCTGGCGGGTCCATTCGCTGGTAACGACCACGCCGGTGGCCGCTCGGAGCACGGCCCGTTCGGAGCGCTGCGCGCTGGCGTCATGGTGTGTGTCGAGGGCGGTGGCCAGTGGCATGTGCAGCAGCACTGTCATTCGTACCCGGCCGGTGTGCGGCAGCAGCTGCGCGGCGGTCGGCGAGGCGATGAGCCCGTCGATCAGGACGGTCTCACCGTCGGGGATGGCGGAAACGATGCGGGCCAGGTCGGCGCGGGCGCCCGAGCCGGGTGCCGGCCACGCCGCGGCGACGGTCGTGACCAGCACATCCCATCCGGCCTCGGCCAGACCGGCGCAGACGCGCCGGTCGTAGATGTTGCCGCCGGTCGGCTGGCCGGGATTGTCGAACCCCTCAGGGACTACTACGTGGACCCGCATGATGTTCCGGCCCTCCAGAGCGCCTGCCGCACCGAGCCAGCCTCCAGCCTGCGGCCGAGGTGAACCGCACCTGCCGCCGATCCGTCATACCTGACACAGGGTGGTACGCAGAAGCGGTGAACGCGGTTCGACCCCGAGACGATCGGCGTCCGCTCGACATGGGCGCGGCGTGGCACGGCAGGTAGCTCTGCCGGGCCGGGCACCGTGCGGGATCTGACTTGAGACAGCCTCAACGAGCACCATTCTTGACGGCCCTAGAGCGGGCCCGGGCGACCGCCTACCCCGCGGGCGAGTATGTCGGCCAGGAGAGCTTCATGCGGGCAGGCGAGGTCCGGACGCTGGCTCACCAGGCCGGGGTCGGCCCCGGTGTCTCCGTGCTCGACCTATGCTGCGGGGTGGCCGGCCCCGGCCGGATGATCACGGCGGAGTCGGGATGCCACTACCTGGGTGTCGATCACTCCGCCAGCGCACTGGCCTCCGCCCGGGAATTGGCCGGGAATCTCCCCTGCCGCTTCGAGCAAGCTCACCTCCCGCCTCTGCCCGAGGGCCACTTCGAGGTGGTACTCCTGCTGGAGACGATGCTGGCCTTCCCCGGCAAGGAGGCCTTGGTGGGTGAGGTGGCGCGCGTGCTGGAGCCGGGCGGGCGTTTCGCTTTCACGGTCGAGGAAGGCCGGCCGCTCACCCAGCAGGAGCGGGCGCGGATGCCCGGCGCCGATACAGTCTGGCTCATCGAGTTGGCGGAATTGACGGGCGTGCTGCGCGACGCGGGGCTGACCGTGATCTGGCGGCAGGAGTACAGCTCCTCCCATCACGCGATAGCGACGGCGCTGCTTCGCTCCTACCGGGCTGATTCACCCCAGATCGCCGGCCAGATCGGGACGCAGGCTACCGCCGACCTGATCACTTCGCATCGGCTGTGGAGTGACTGGCTCGGCAGCGGGCGGGTGCGCAAGTTCGCGATGGTAGCCGAGAAGCAATGACCTTGCTTCGATGACCCTCGACTATGCCCGCTACCTGGCCGCGAAGACGACCGTGGATGACCGGGCGCTCAACCGGCATGTGCTGGCCGAGCTGTGCCGCCTGATGCCAGCGGGTGCGCCGCGGGTGCTGGAGGTCGGCGCCGGCCTGGGGACGATGGTGGCCCGTCTGATGGACTGGGGCGCGGTCGGCGCCGGCGAGTACATCCTGCTGGATGCGGATCGGCAGCTGCTGGATCGTTCTCGCCGGTGGCTGTGCGATTGGGCGGCCGCGCGGGGCCTGCGCAGCGACCTGCTGCCGGATGGGCTGCGGGTGGGTGATCTCCGGGTGCGCCTGGTGCACGCCGAGCTCGCCAGTTACCTCGAGGCCGCTCATGGGGCGCCGGCCGATGTGCTGATCGCCAACGCCGTCCTGGACCTGGTGGACGTGCCGGCCGTCCTGCCCGGATTGTTGCGGTTGCTGGTCCCCTGCGGCGTCTACTGGTTCACGATCAACTACGACGGCGAGAGTATCTTCGAGCCCGGCCACCCCCACGACGACCAGATCATGCAGGCCTACCACCGCGACATGGATGAGCGCTTTCGCTACGGCCGGCCGGCCGGTGAAAGCCGAACGGGCCGCCGCCTGTTTCACTACCTGCGGGCTGCGGGGGCGCCCGCGCTGGCGGCGGGGTCGTCGGACTGGGTCGTAAGCGCCGGCCCGGCTGGGAACTACCCGGGCGATGAGGCTTACTTTCTGCGCAGCATCCTTAACACGATCCAGAACGCGTGGCGGAATCGCCAGGACCGGGTAGAAACGGCGGACCTGGCCGACTGGCTGGCCGAGCGCGGCCGGCAACTGGCCGCGGGCGAGCTGGTCTACATCGCCCACCAGCTTGATTTCGTGGGCCGCTCGCCTGGCTAGCGCCCCGCCAGCGCCCAGCGACGACGGCCGGCCCTGTCCGCCGCAGCCGGGCCGACATCGCCTGCCGCAGCGGGATCCACCCGCGGTGCCGCTGGAAGGGGAGCTCGAACACAGCGGCGAACAGACGGGCGAAGCACACGGTCACGGGCAGCAGGATCGCGGCCAGCACGAAGAATGTCGGCGTCCCGGTAGCGACCCGGCCCAGCACCAGGCCGTACGACACAGCGATGACGATCGGCATGTGCGTCAGGTAGAGGCTGTAGGAGCAGGAGCCGAGGCTCCACGGCAGGCGGCTGTCAAGGAAACGGACGACGGGCCGCGGGCGCGAGGTGGCGACCGCGGTGAGGAAGCAGCCGACCGCTGGAGCCCAGGCCAGATCGAGCCAGAACAGATTGAGGCTCGACCACGTGGAGCCCTTGATCACCATCAACGCGATGACCGGCACCGTGGCGGCCAGCGCGTAACCGGTCCAGGGCCGGGACCGGGTGTGCTCGCCGGCGGTGACGATCCCGGCGGCCAGCAGGCCGACGGCGAACAGCACCGCGAGGTCGGGGGTGAACTTGGCCAGGGCGCTGTTCATCAGCGGGACATGGGGCCCCAGCAGGCCGATGGTCACGACGATGGCGGCCACCAGGCCCACCATCGCGCGGGCACTCACCCGCCGGACGAGCAGCAGCAGCAACGGCAGCAGGACGTAGAGCTGGGCTTCGATGGCGATCGACCAGAACGCCCGGTTGGGGCTGCCCGCGGAGAAGGCGTCTTGCACGAGCAAGCCGTACACGACGACGGACTTCCCGTTGGGCAGTGCCCAGCCAGGCTGGGCGAGCACGTACCAGGTCATCACCAGACTGAATCCGAGCGCGGCCCAGTAGGGCGGCAGGATGCGCCAGGCCCGCCGGTGCGCGTACGTCGTGATCGACTTGAACCGCCACCCCGAGCGCGCTGGGCCGAGGCCCAGCGAGAAGCCGGACAGCGCGATGAACATGACGACCGCGAACCGGCCGTAGATCATCCAGGCCGCCCAGAACGGAGCGTGATCGGCGGGGAAGCCCGGCCAGGCACGCTCGAAGATGTGGTTGAGCACGACGAACAGGGCGGCCAAGCCCCGGATCCCGTCCAGGCCGACGACGCGGCCCGGCCGGGCGACCGCCATCGCTGGCGCGGCTGACGCGGTGGTAGGTGGCGGGCGCTCGCGGATGTCTGTCATCAGTCCGCGATCCCGAGGTGTGACGGGCCGCCGTGCCGGTGCGGCTCGGCGGCACGTTCAAGACCCCGCGACAGCAGATCATGCCCACCGCGCCGGGCCTTGGTGGCCAGGTAGGCGGCGTTGGTCCCGGTAAGGTGCAGCGCGGTGGGGACCTGCCTGGCGATCGTGATGCCCAGGCGGGCCAGCTGAGCGCCCTTGTCCGGGTTGTTGCTCAGCAGCGCGATGCGGTTGGCGCCGAGCGCGTGCAGCATCTGGGCCGCGCTGGTGTAGTCGCGCTCGTCGGCCCGGTGACCAAGCGCGAGATTCGCATCGTACGTATCCAGACCGCGATCTTGCAGCGCGTAGGCGTCGAGTTTGTCATACAGCCCGATGCCGCGCCCCTCCTGGCGCATGTACAGCACGTACCCGCCGTGCTTGGTGATCCGCTCGACAGCTTCACGCAACTGCGGCCCGCAGTCGCATCGCTGGCTGCCGAACACATCACCGGTGAGGCATTCACTGTGCAGGCGCACCAGCGGCAGCCCGGCCATGGTCGGCCGGCCGAGTTCGAGGGCCACGTGCTGCTGCGCGTCGGCCAGGCCGGTGAAGCTGACGACCATGGCAGTGGTTGAGTAGCCGTCAGCGAAACACAGCGGGATGCGGATACGCCGGCGGATCGCTGCCGCCTGGACCGCCCCGGTCACGGGACGAGCCGTTCGGCCTCGCGGCAGGTCGAGGGCGTCGTCAGCGGCGTGCCGAGGCCGGTCACCGGGTATGGCCGGTCAATCACGAACGGCCTCCATCGTCAGCGGCGCCGGGTTGGGTCGTCTCAACTCGCCCGAGTGCCCCGGGCCGCGGCGGCGGCGAACGGCGTCCCCCAGCAGCAGCCCCGCGCCTGGGGCAACCGCGGCCAGCATGAGCACCGCATAGAGAGTGGCGACCGTGACCCCGGTGGCCGCGCCGAGCCCGGCTGCGGCGAAGGCCCAGGCGGCGGCTCCTTCCCTCAGCCCCCACCCGCCGATACTCAAGGGGATCACCACTGCAGTCTGGACCACCATCAGCAGCGCGACCAGTTCGCCCAGGGGTGCGGTGCAGTCGGCGACCCGGGCCGCGATGACGAACGTGGCCGTGTGCCCGGCCACGACCAGCACCGAGGCCAGCGTGAGCTGCGGCCACACGTCCGGGGCCAGCAGGCCGCGACGCAGGTCAGCGGAAACGGCCCGGGCGGCGCGTGTCAGCCGCGACCGGCCGCGGCGAGCAGCGCGCCTCACGACCAGCGCAGCACACCCGGCTACGCCCGCCACACCCGCCAGAACATACGGCAGCGCGGGCCGGACCGGCGACGGCAGGGTCAGCAACACGACGACGGTCACCACGGCCTGGATGACCTGACCCCACAGCCGTTCCCACGCCACCGCGCGCAGCCCCCGCACCACGTCTCCAGCGTGCCGGCCGTGCGTGACCGCCCGGTGCACGTCGCCGAGAACCCCGCCGGGGAGCACGGAGTTGAGGAACAGGGAACGGTAGTAGGCACAGACCGCGCCTGGCAGGCCAATGTCGACGCCGAGTGCCCGGGCGACGGCCCACCACCGCCAGGCCGAACACACCGTGGTCAGGGCAGTGAGCGTGACGGCGGCCACGACCGCCGGCCAGGTGACCGCGCGCAGCCCGCCCATGAACGGCGCCGCGCCCACCTGCCGCCCGAGAAACCACAGCACGGTGACGCCGGCGGCCAGGCGCAGCAACGACAGCCCGTAGCGGCGGACGGCCGGACTGATCCCGACCGGAACTGAGTGCAGGGACGCCACACCAGGTTATACGGGCCGCCTAGACACATAGTTCAGCCGGCTGCGGCAGCATAGCGGGCCCGCGGCCGGGTTGTGGTGAACCAGTGTGACCGCGGACCCGTTGTCCCCGTCAGGAACGGCGGCAGATGGCTACGGAGACGGAGACGCGGTGCGTTCGATTCAGTCTGCGGACGAAGGCGCGGTGCGTTCGGTTCAGCCCGCGGGCGAAGGCGGGCTGCCTACGATTCGGCTCGCGATGTTCCTGGGGATGCTCGCCACAGCGGCCCTGCTCGGCGTCGTGGCCGCCACGGCTGGTCTCGGCGTCGCCGGCTGGATCGCCGGGCTGGCCACCGGCTGGGCAGCAACCGCGCTGCTTGTCACCGCCCGCATGCGCAGCGACCAGCCGGCGATTCTCCCGGCGGACTGGGTCACCCTGACCCGGGCGCTGCTGATCGCCGGGGTCGCGGGCCTGGTTGCCGACTCATTCGGCCGGCCGGTGTCGGTCACGGCGCTGGTCACCCTGTCCGCCGCCGCGCTGGTTCTCGACGCGGTGGACGGGCAGGTGGCGCGCCGGACCGGCACCGCCACCCCGCTGGGCGCCCGCATCGACGGCGAGGCCGACGCGTTCCTCATCCTGCTGCTCAGCATCGCCGTGTCCCAGGACTACGGCAGCTGGGTGCTGGTCATCGGCGCCGCCCGCTACGCGCTGCTGCTAGCGGGCTGGCTGATCCCGTGGCTGGCCGCGCCGTTGCCACCCCGGTACTGGGGCAAGGTCGTGGCCGCGGTCCAGGGCATCGTGCTCACCGTCGCCGCATCCGGACTGCTCGACCGCCTCGCCGGAATGATCGCGGTCGCCGCCGCATTGCTGCTGCTGGCCGAGTCGTTCGGCCGCAACGTGATCTGGCTGTACCGCACTGGCGCCGGCCCGGGCACCCGCCGGGCTCTGCGGCTGGCCATCACCGTGCTGTCGGTCGTGCTCGTGTCGGGTGTTCTCGTCGCGCCCGACCGTGTCTTCCAGCTCACCCCGGCCGCCTTTGCCCGCATCCCCGTGGAGGGGCTGGTCCTGGTTGCCGTCGCGCTGGTGCTGCCGTCCTGGCCGCGACGGATCGTAGCCGCGGTCGCTGGAATCCTGTTCAGCCTGCTTACTCTCGTCAAGATCCTCAACATGGCGTTCTACGAGGAGATCGGGCGGGCGTTCAACCCGGTGTTCGGCTGGGTCGACATCGGCCCGGCTATTGGCGTGGTACGCGACACGATCGGCCCCACGCGCACAAACATCGCGCTCGCCGCGCTCTGGCTCAGTCTCATCCTGCTCGTCGGCGCAATCACTGCAGCAACGGTTCACATCACCACCGTGGCCGCCCGGCATCGCCGCGCCACGGTTCGCGGACTCGCCGCCCTCACAGCGGTCTGGGCGCTGTGCGCGGGCCTGTCACTGCAACTCATCCCAGGCTCCCCGGTCGCCTCGGCCAGCGCCGCCGGGCTGGTCGTCGCGCAGGTGCGCGACACCCAGACAGCGCTCCGCGACCAGCGCCGTTTCGAGCAGGTCATCCACGGCTCCGACCCCGAAGCCAGCGTCCCCGCTTCGGACCTGCTCACCGGATTGCGCGGCAAGGACGTCATCATCGCCTTCGTCGAAAGCTACGGGCAGGTCGCCGTTCAGGGCACGAACCTCTCCCCCGGCGTTGACGCCTTCCTGCGCCGGGGCACCGCCTCGCTGGCCCGCGCCGGCTGGTCCACGCGGAGCGCCTGGCTCACCTCCCCGACCTTCGGCGGGGTCAGCTGGCTCGCCCACTCCACCCTGCAGTCGGGGCTGTGGGTCGCCACCGATCAGCGGTATGCCGAGCTGGTCGCCAGCCGCCGGTTCACCCTCAGCGACGCCTTCGACAAGGCCGGCTGGCGCACCGTGAGCGACAGCCCCGAGGACGAAGTCGCCTGGCCGCCCGGCACGCAGTTCTACCACTACGATCAGCTTTACGACCGGCGCAACGTGGGCTACCACGGCCCGGCCTTCAGCTACGCCTCGATGCCCGACGAGTACACCCTGGCCGCGTTCCAGCGGCTCGAACTCACCCCCGGCCACAAACCCGTGATGGCTGAGATCGACCTGGTCTCCTCGCACTATCCCTGGGCGCCGCTGCCGACCATGGTGCCCTGGAACAAGATCGGCAACGGCTCGATATTCGACCCGATGCCCGCGCGCGGCGAGACCCGGCTCTCCATCTTGGGCAGCGCCAGCAAGGAGCGCCAGGGCTTCGTCAAGTCGATCCAGTACTCGCTGCAGGCCCTCACCTCATGGGTCACCGAGCTTAACGACCCAAACCTGGTGCTCATCCTGCTCGGCGACGAGCAGCCCTCTGGCCCTATCAGCCGCCCCGGGGCCAGCCACGAGGTGCCGATCTCGATCATCGCCCGCGACCCTTCCGTGTTCAGGCAGATTGCCTCCTGGCGCTGGCAGGACGGGCTGCTGCCCAGTCCCTCCGCTCCGCTCGAGCCAATGGACGCCTTCCGCAACCAGTTCCTCGGCGCCTTCAGCACGGCCTCGCCCCAAGCGGCGTCGGCACATGGATCCGCCGCACCCGAACCGCCACGGTGACGGCGCCTGCGGGGCGGTGACATCATCTCCCGTGGCGCCGACGGCGCGACCTACGACCTGGGCAGCTGGCGACTCCCCTCCGGCCGGAGAGTCATCTTCACCAGTGGCACCGCACTCACCGAGACACAGATCAAGAACCTCCAGTCACCGAGCCCAACGGGCCTGCCATCCTCGCCTTGGGGGTGCCCCGCCTCCTCCGGACTGCAGATCGCTAGTCAGGCCAGCGGCCCGCAGCCCGGCCCCGGCATATGCGGACCTGCGTTCGCGGCGGGACGAGACGGGGCCCGGTGAGTCAGGGAAGGTGGCTGGTGTCGTTGACGCGATGGACGGCGGCAAATCCGCGGCCGTGCCATTGGATCTCGCTAATGCAGGCGGAGCCGAGATATAGCCGGTAAAGGGTGCCAAGCGGGACGCCGAGAGCCCGGCACAGCAGGATCTTTATCGGGGTAATGTGACTTACCACCAGGACAGTCTGGCCGCCGTGGTCCCGCAGCAGCCGGTCACAGGCCTGGTTTACCCGGTGTGCGGTCTCGGCGAAGCTTTCCCCGCCCGGCGGTGCCTGTTCGGGGTCGCGCCGCCAGGCTGCGACGGCTGTGGGCCATCGCTGCTGGATTTCTGCCAGGGTGAAGCCATCCCAGTCACCGAAGTCTGTTTCACGGAGATCATCATCGATGACTGCGGTCAGGCCCAGTTTGCCGGCCGCAATAGCGGCGGTGGCGGCAGCGCGCTGCAATGGCGAGCTGACCACGGCGTCGATCGGGGCGCCGGTGGCTAGGCGGCAGGCGGCGGCCTGGGCCTGCCGGGTGCCGTTGGCGCTAAGCGGGAGGTCGCGCAGCCCGCTGAAGCGGTGTTCGGGTGACAGTTGGGTATCGCCATGCCGCAGCAGGACGGTGGTGGTGGGATCTGCTGTGGGGTTATCCCAGCCCAGAGTCATATGGCTGCCCCGCGAGGATGACGAGAATTGTGTGTTCCTATGACAGCAGACGGACATGCCAGCAGAACGGTTCAGCCGCCCAACCCTGGCCTCGTCACAGTACCCATGCCGCACGACCTGGCCAGGTCGCCCGGGGTAATCAGGCAGACCGTCAGCATCGTGCGCGGTATCCGCCGAACGCGACGGGAGTTTCCCACACCCGCACTGCCAGTGCCTCGCCGCCTGCGGCAGCGACGACGGGCGAGAGGCTGTCATGCACCCAGCGGGCGAACACCTCGACTGTGACCGCTTCGGCGCCGACTGGGCGTATCTCCTCCAGGTTGCGGCCTTCGATCCGGCTGGTCAGCTCGGTGAGCGCCGCTTCCAGTACATCCAGATCACAGACCATGCCCCGGTCGTCGAGCTGCTCGCGGTCCACCACGATCTCAATCCGGTAGTCATGATCATGGAGTTGCCCCTCTGGCCCGGGCAGTCCCGGCATGATGTGGAAAGCACGGACGCTTCGGCTCAACCCGACTTCACAGGTCACCGGCAGTACTCCTGTCGTAGTCAAGAACGGCATGCATCAACCCGGGTTTCCCCTGGTCCACGGCTCGGAACGCCTCGG
>DATKQH010000018.1:0-12224 GCA_035532775.1 Streptosporangiaceae bacterium | reverse complement strand
CGCTGACCGCGGCCGCCGCTCTCGCCGAGCTGACCGGCGCGCGGCTGGCCTGGATGCCGCGCCGGGCCGGTGAGCGCGGGGCGATCGAGGCCGGAGCGCTGCCGGTCCTGCTGCCCGGCGGACGCCTGGTAACCGACGACGCGGCTCGCGCCGACGTGGCCAGGGCATGGGGAGTCGGCTCGCTGCCCGGCGAACCCGGCCGGGACACCGGGCAGATACTCGACGCGGTGGCGGCCGGCGAGATCGAGGCCCTTGTCGTGGGCGGGGTCGACCCGGACGACCTGCCCGGCCCGCAGGCCGCGCTCGCCGCGATCGAGCGCGCGGGCTTCGTCGTCAGCCTCGAGCTGCGCGCCAGCGCCGTCACCGACCGGGCCGACGTGGTGCTGCCGGTCGCCGCCGTCGCCGAGAAGCCGGGCACCTTCGTGAACTGGGAGGGCAGGCCCGGCGAGTTCGGTGCCGCGCTAGCCGTTCCCGTGGTCCGCGGCGATCTGCAGGTGCTCGCGGGAATCGCCGACGAGATGGATGTCCACCTGGGTCTTCCCGACGCGGCGGCGGCGCGCAGGGAGCTGGCGGCCCTCGGAGCGCTCGGGACGGGTCAGGCCGCCGGCCAGGGCGGATTGCGGCCCGCGCCGGATCGCCGCGCGCCGGGCAGCGGTGATCGCGGGCGCGCCGTTCCCGGGGCCGGCGAAGCGGTGCTCGCAACCTGGCATAATCTGCTCGACGTCGGCCGGATGCAAGATGGCGAGCCGCATCTCGCCGGGACCGCTCGTCCGGCGGTGGCGAAGATGTCGGCGGCGACGGCGGCCGAGGCCGGCGTCGGCACTGGCGCGAAGGTCAGCGTGGCGACCAGCCGCGGCGAGATCCGCGTGCCCGTCGAGATTACGGCGATGCCCGACCGGGTGGTCTGGCTGCCGACGAATTCCGCGGGCTGCTCGGTACGGCGCGACCTCGGCGCCGGTCACGGCAGCCTGGTGACGGTGAGGAGCGCGGAATGACTGCCCGGTCCGGTCTGGTGCACCTGGCCAGCGGAAGCGCGTCGACATCGGCGCTGATCGACCACGACCCGTGGTGGCTGACGGCGCTGAAGGTCCTGTTCGTCTTCCTGTTCCTCATGCTGGGGACCTTGCTGATGATCTGGGCTGAGCGCCGGATCATCGGCCGGATGCAGCAGCGCCCCGGGCCGAACCGGGCGGGCAAGTTCGGCCTGCTGCAGTCCCTGATGGACGGCATCAAGCTGCCGCTGAAGGAGGACATCATCCCGCGCGGCGTCGACAAGATCCTCTTCGTCCTCGCCCCCGCGATCGCATCGATCCCCGCCTTCATCAGCTTCGCGATCATTCCGGTCGGCCCGGTCGTGTCGATCTTCGGGCACCGCACCCCGCTCCAGCTCGCGAACCTTCCCGTCGCCGTGCTCCTCGTGCTCGCGATGAGCTCGATGGGCGTCTACGGGATCGTCCTGGCCGGCTGGGCCTCCACCTCGCCCTACTCACTGCTCGGCGGGCTCCGGTCGTCGGCCCAGGTGATCAGCTACGAGATCGCGATGGGTATCTCGTTCGTGCCGGTCTTCCTGTACGCCGGCTCGCTGTCGACCTCGCAGATCGTCGCGGCCCAGGCTCACGGCGCGCCGTTCCACCTGTTCGGCGCCACGCTGCACTATCCGTCCTGGTTCGCCGTCCTGCTGCTGCCGTCGTTCGTGATCTACGTGATCACGATGATCGGCGAGACCAACCGGCTGCCCTTCGACCTGCCGGAAGGCGAGGGCGAACTGGTGGCCGGCTTCCATACCGAATACTCCTCGCTGAAGTTCGCGCTGTTCTACCTGGCTGAGTACGTGAGCATGTTCACGGTGTCGGCGCTGGCGACCACGCTCTTCCTCGGTGGCTGGCACGCGATCTGGCCCATATCGGCCTGGTCGGGCGCCAACAGCGGCTGGTGGCCGGTTCTGTGGTTCCTCGCCAAGCTGAGCGCCTTCATGTTCTTCTTCATCTGGCTGCGCGGATCGCTGCCCCGGATCAGGTACGACCAGCTGATGCAGCTGGGCTGGAAGATCCTGATCCCCGCGGCCCTGGCCTGGACCCTGCTGATCGCCACGCTGCGGGTCTGGCGCCGCCACGGCGGCAGCACCGGGGTCTACCTGGTGGGCGGCGGGATCGTGCTCGTCCTGCTCGCGCTGGCGTTCGCGTGGGATTCCACCGCCGAGCGGGCTGCCGAACGGCGCATGGCCATGGAGGAGGAAGCGGCCGAGCGGGATGCCGGCAGCTTCCCCGTGCCGCCGATGGACCTGCCGCACTACCACGGCATGTCGTCCGGGCTGCCCGCGCTGACCGACCAGGCAGCGCCAGATTCCGGGATAAAGGAGGTCACGGGTGCTTGATTTCCTCAACCCGGTCAAGGGCTTCGGCGTTACCTTCCGGCAGATGTTCCGCAAGGTCGACACCGTCCAGTACCCGGAGGAGAAGAAGCCGACCGCGCCGCGGTTCCACGGCAGGCACCAGCTCAACCGGTGGCCCGATGGCCTGGAGAAGTGCATCGGCTGCGAGCTGTGCGCCTGGGCCTGCCCCGCCGACGCCATCTATGTCGAGGGCGGCAGCAATACCGAGTCCGAGCGCTACTCGCCGGGCGAGCGGTACGGTCCCGTCTACCAGATCAACTACCTGCGCTGCATTCTGTGCGGTCTGTGTGTCGAGGCCTGCCCGACCAGGGCGCTGACGATGACCAACGACTACGAGCTGGCCGACGACAGCAGGGAGAGCCTGATCTGGACCAAGGAGCAGCTGCTCGCGCCGGTCCAGCCGGGCATGGAGGCACCGCCGCACCCGATGCGACTCGGAGATTCCGAAGAGGACTACTACCGGCTCGGGCCCTCGTTCGCCGCCGCGCAGCCGACGGACTTGCTGAGCATGCTCGCGCGGAGCCACGGGGCTGCCCCGGCTGACGCGGATCAGGCCGCGGAGCCGGCCGCCGAGGGCAGCGAGCCACGAGCCGACGCGGGAGGCACGTGATGACTCACTCGATGATCCTGGCGGGCAGCGCGGCCAGCAACACCGAGGTCGTGACGTTCTGGGCGCTCGCCGTCGTGGCCGTCGGCGCCGCCCTCGGCATGATCCTGACCAGGCGGGCCGTTCACTGCGCCGTGCTGCTCGCGGTCGTCATGCTGATCCTCGCGGCGATGTACGCCATGCAGGGCGCGCCGTTCCTGGCGTTCGTCCAGGTGATCGTGTACACCGGCGCGGTGCTCATGCTCTTCCTCTTCGTGATGATGATCGTGGGCATTACCGCGTCCGATTCGATCGTCGAGACGATCAAGGGACAGCGGCTGTTCGCCGGGCTCGCGGGCATCGCCCTGCTCGTGCTGCTGATCCTGGTCGTCGGGCACGCGACCATCGGGGCGGCCGCGCCCTCGGGGCCGCGCAACAGCTCGCTGAACGTTAACGGCCTGGCCAGGCTCGTCTTCACGACCTACGTGTTCCCCTTCGAGATCACCAGCGCGCTGCTGATCACGGCGGCACTCGGTGCCATGGTGCTGGCGCACCGCGAGCGGACCAGCCCGAAGCCCACGCAGCGGATGCTGTCCACGCGCCGGGTCGCCAGCGGCCGCCCAGCGCCGCTACCCGGGCCTGGCACGTACGCGCAACATAACGCGGTCGACATGCCCGCCCTGCTGCCAGACGGCACGCAGTCGCGCCTGTCCGTCAGCAGCGCGCTGGCCGGCCCGGCCGGACCGGAGCGCGGGGCCGGCCGGACCCCGATCGGCGGTCAGGTCATCGCGGCCGAGCCGCAGTCCGGCGGTGGTGCGCAGACCGCAGGCGACGAGCAGGAGGAGGAACAGTGATCAGCCCGGCCAACTACGTCGCGCTGGCGGCGATCCTCTTCGTGATCGGCGGCGTCGGCGTCCTCGTCCGCAGGAACGCGCTGGTCGTGTTCATGTGCGTGGAGCTGATGCTGAACGCGGTGAACCTGGCGTTCATCGCCTTCGCTAGGCTGCACGGCGACCTCAACGGTCAGGTGATCGCGTTCTTCGTGATGGTTGTCGCGGCCGCCGAGGTCGTTGTGGGCCTGGCCATCCTGACCTCGATCTTCCGCGCCCGCAAGTCGGCGTCGGTCGACGATGCCAGCCTGCTGAAGTACTGAGCAGGCAGAACGACCCTTGTCAGCACAGAACCACGTGGAGGGTAGGCAGTGACTGGCTCTCTTGCCGGCACGCTCGCCGGGCCGGGCGCGGCCGTGGCCACGCTGCCGGCCACCGGCGCGGCGGACCTGGCGTGGCTGCTGCTCGCATTCCCCGCGGCCGGGGCGGCCATTCTGCTGCTCGGCGGCAAGCGCACGAACTCCTGGGGACACCTGCTCGGCTGCGCGACCTCGCTCGCGGCCTTCTGCTACGGCGTGATCGCGTTCGTGGCCATGCTCGGCTATCCCGCCGGTCAGCGCAGCAGGGAAGTGCGGGTGTACGACTGGATCCCGGCTATCGGCCGGTTCCACGTCCCGCTCGGCCTGCGGCTCGACCAGCTGTCGATCTGCTTCGTCCTGCTGATCACCGGCGTGGGATCGCTGATCCTCATCTACGCGATCGGCTACATGTCGCACGACCCGGAGCGGCGCCGGTTCTTCGGCTACCTGAACCTCTTCATCACCGCGATGCTGCTGCTGGTGCTCGCCGACAACTACGTGGCCCTGTACGCGGGCTGGGAGGGCGTCGGCCTCGCCTCCTACCTGCTGATCGGCTTCTGGCAGTTCAAGCCGTCCGCTGCCGTCGCCGCCAAGAAGGCGTTCATCGCGAACCGCGTCGGTGACGTCGGGCTGTCGCTGGCGATCATGCTGATGTTCTTCACCTTCGGCTCGGTCAGCTTCTCCGGCGTCTTCAGCGCCGTGCACACCGCGAGCGCCGGCACCATCACGGCCATCGGCCTGCTGCTGCTGCTCGGCGCGTGCGGAAAGTCCGCCCAGCTGCCGCTGCAGTCCTGGCTGCTCGACGCGATGGAAGGCCCGACGCCGGTCTCCGCGCTGATCCACGCCGCGACGATGGTCACGGCCGGCGTCTACCTGATCGTCAGGTCTGCGCCCATCTTCAACCTGTCGTCCGACGCCCGGCTGGCTGTCACGATCGTGGGCGCCGCCACGCTGCTGTTCGGCGCCATCATCGGGTGTGCCAAGGACGACATCAAGAAGGCGCTCGCCGGGTCGACGATGAGCCAGATCGGCTACATGATGCTCGCCGCCGGCCTGGGCCCGGTCGGCTACGCGCTGGCGATCGCCCACCTGCTCTCGCACGGCTTCTTCAAGGCCGGGCTGTTCCTCGGCGCCGGGTCCGTCAAGCACGGGATGAACGACGAAGTTGACATGCGCCGGTTCGGCGGCCTGGCCACGGTCATGAAGATCACCTTCGTCACGTTCACGTTCGGCTACCTGGCGATCATCGGCATTCCGCCGTTCTCCGGGTTCTTCACCAAGGACCCGATCATCGACGCCGCCTACTCCAAGGGCGGCACCTCGGGCGCGATCCTCGGCACGGCAGCGCTGCTCGGAGCGGGCATCACCGCCTTCTACATGACGCGGGTGATGCTCATGACGTTCGGCGGGAAGCGGCGCTGGGACGACGGCATGCACCCGCACGAGGTGACGCCGGTGATGACATCGCCGATGGTTATCCTGGCCATCGGCTCGCTCTGCGCCGGCGGCTTCCTGATGCTGTCGAACAGGCTGATCGACTTCCTGCGCCCCGTGGTCGGAACGACCCCGCTGTCGCACGGGTTCTTCACCCCGATCAGCGACATCTCGCTGGCGGTCGTCGTCGTAGGAGCGGCTCTGGGCTGGCTGATGTACGGACGGCGCGAGGTGCCGGTCACCGCGCCGCGCGGCAGCTTCGTGACGGTCGCGGCCCGTAAGGACCTGTACGGCGACGCGCTGAACGAGTCCGTGCTGATGCGGCCCGGTCAGTGGCTGGCCAGGCTGTCCGTGTACTTCGACAACCGCGGCATCGACGGCCTGGTCAACACCGTCGCCGCCGCCATGGGCGGAAGCTCGGGCCGGATGCGCAGGGTACAGACCGGCTTCGTTCGCTCGTACGCCCTGTCCATGCTCATCGGCGCCCTGCTGCTCGTCGGCGCCCTGCTGCTGGTCCGACTTTAGGGGATTCTCGTGACACCCCACGCTGCGATGAGGCGCTGATCTCCCATGAGCAACTTTCCCTGGCTGACTGTCTCGGGAGCCATCCCGCTCGTCGGGACGATTGTCATCGGCCTGACTCCTGGCCGATCCGCCCCGGGCAGCGATGCCGACCGGCGCTCGCGGGATCTGCTCGTGAAGCGGATCGCGCTGGTCTTCACATTGGTCACGCTCGGCGTCACCATCGTGATGGCGGTGGCCTTCAAGCCGGGTGGCCCGCGGTTCCAGTTCACCCAGGTCTATCAGTGGATTCCGCAGTTCGGCGTGCACTACGCGGTGGGCGCGGACGGCATCGCGCTGGTGCTCATCCTGATGACGACGGTCCTGATGCCGGTGGTGGTCCTCGCGTCGTGGAACGACGCCGACGGATCGGCAAGCCCGGCGGGCGAGGCGCCACCGAAGCGGAGCGTCAAGACCTACTTCACGCTGCTCCTGGTACTCGAGACCATGATGATCGGCGTCTTCGCGGCAACGGACGTGTTCCTCTTCTACGTCTTCTTCGAAGCCATGCTGATCCCGATGTACTTCATGATCGGCAGCTACGGAGTCGGCCAGCGCCAGTACGCGGCGGTGAAGTTCCTGCTCTACAGCCTGCTCGGCGGGCTGCTCATGCTGGTCGCGGTGATCGCGCTGTACGTCATCTCGGCCCAGAGCGCGGTGCTGCACCACCAGGGCTCGTTCCTGTTCACCGATCTGTCCCAGGTGGTCTTCGACCCGACCGCGCAGAAGTGGCTGTTCCTCGGATTCTTCGTCGCGTTCGCGATCAAGGCACCGCTGTGGCCGTTCCATACCTGGCTGCCCGACGCGGCGACCGCGGCACAGCCGGGAGCGGCGGTGCTGCTGGTCGGCGTGCTCGACAAGGTCGGTACCTTCGGCATGATCAGGTACTGCCTCGATCTCTTCCCGTCCGCTTCGCACTACTTCACGCCGCTGGTGATCGCGCTATCGGTGATCGGGATCCTGTACGCGGCGATCGTCGCGATCGGCCAGGCTGACCTGAAGCGGCTGATCGCCTATACCTCGGTCTCCCACTTCGGCCTGATCACGCTCGGGATCTTCGCGATGACCAGCCAGGGCCAGGTGGGCGCCACGCTCTACATGGTCAACCACGGATTCGCGACCGGAGCGCTGTTCCTGATCGCCGGATTCATGATCGCCCGCCGGCGCTCGCAGCAGATCGCCGACTACGGCGGCGTGCAGAAGGTCGCTCCCGTGCTGGCCGGCCTCTTCCTCGTCGCCGGCCTGGCCGGGCTGGCCATGCCCGGGCTGTCCACCTTCGTCAGCGAGTTCCTCGTGCTGATCGGCACCTTCACGAGGTACGAGGTGCCTGCCGCGCTGGCCACCGTCGGGATCATCCTGGCCGCGATCTACATCCTGTGGATGTACCAGCGGACCATGACGGGGCCGGTCCGCGAGGACGTCGCCGCGATGCCTGACCTGCGGGCGCGCGAACTGTGGGCGGTCGGCCCGCTGATCGCGCTGATCATCGTCCTCGGCGTATATCCGAAGCCGGTCATCGACATGATCAATCCGGCCGTCCACGAGACGCTGGTGCAGGCGCACTCGACCGACCCTGTCCCGCCGCATCCGGCGAAGGCCATCGGCGTGGTCAGCAGTGCCGCAGCCGGGCACAAGAACAGGAGCAAGCCGTGACCGGGTCCATCACCGCGATCGCGCCGGCCATTCCCGCGCCGCAGATCCAGTACGGCCAGCTCTCGCCGATGCTGCTCGTCTTCGGGGCGGCCGTAGCAGGCGTGCTGGTCGAGGCGTTCGCGCCGCGGCCGCTGCGCCGCACGCTGCACCTGGCCGTGACGCTCGGCAGCCTGGCCGGCGCGTTCATTCTCACCATCTTCCTCGCCGGCGATAGCAGCCTGTTCGGCGGCGGCAAGGCCGGCAACGTGGCCGCCGTCGGCGCGGTGGCGATCGACCGGCCGACCCTGTTCATCCAGGGCACGATCCTGGTCCTCGCGTTCATCAGCGTGCTGCTGATCGCCGAGTCCTCGCACGAGGTCAGCGCGTTCGCCGCGCAGGCGGCCGCGGTGCCGGGCAGCGCCGAGGAGCGCGAGGGGCTGCTGGCCGGAATCAGCCACACCGAGGTCTACCCGCTCACCCTCTTCGCGGTCGGCGGCATGCTCCTGTTCCCCGCGGCGAACGACCTGCTCACGATGTTCGTGGCGCTCGAGGTGCTCTCGCTCCCGCTCTACCTGCTCTGCGGGCTGGCCAGGCGGCGCCGGCTGCTCTCGCAGGAAGCGGCGATGAAGTACTTCCTGCTCGGGTCGTTCTCCTCGGCGTTCTTCCTGTTCGGCGTGGCGATGCTGTACGGCTTCTCGGACTCGGTCCGGCTCTCGGCGATCGCGGCGGCGGCCGGCGGGAACACGCAGAGCTCGGTCCTGCTCTACGCCGGCATCGCGCTGCTCGGAGTGGGCCTGCTGTTCAAGATCGGCGCCGTGCCGTTCCAGGCCTGGAAGCCCGACGTCTACCAGGGCGCTCCGACCCCGGTCACCGCGCTGATGGCTTCCTGCACGCTGGTCAGCGCCTTCGGCGCGGTGCTGCGCATCTTCTATGTCGCCTTCGGCCAGCTGACCTGGGACTGGCGCCCGATGATGTGGGGCATCGCGATCCTCACGATGCTGGGGGGGTCGATCATCGCGATCACCCAGACCGACGTGAAGCGCCTGCTCGCCTACTCCTCGATCGCCCAGGCCGGCTACATCCTGACCGGCGTGGTGGCCGCCAGCACGGCCGGACTGTCCAGCAGCATGTTCTACCTGGCCGCCTACGGGCTGGCGACCGTCGGGGCGTTCGCGGTGGTGACCCTGATCCGCGACCAGAGCGGCGAGGCGGGTCACCTGTCCCGCTGGGCCGGGCTCGGCAAGCGTTCCCCGCTGGTCGCCGGAGTCTTCGCGTTCTTCCTGATCGCGTTCGCCGGGATCCCGCTGACAAGCGGGTTCACCGGCAAGTTTGCGGTGTTCCAGGCCGCGATCGCCGGCGGAGCGCTGCCGCTCGTCATCGTCGGCGTGGTGAGCAGCGCGATCCTCGCGTTCCCCTACGTCCGGGTCATCGTCCTGATGTTCTTCAGCGAGCCCGCGCTCGATGGTCCCGCCGTCGTCAGGCCGAGCGCGTTCACCTCGGTCGCGGTCGGTATCGGCGTGCTGGCGACCCTGGTGCTCGGCGTCGCGCCCGAGCCGCTGCTCAGGCTGGCCCACGATGCCGCCACGCAGCTGTTCGTCCGGTGACGCCGCCGCTGCGCGCAGTCCGGCGACCCGAGCTGACCCGCGCGGCACCGCGGTGTGCTTATCTTGGGAATGGCCGGGCAACTGGCCCGCTGGCCGCAGTTCAGCCGCGAAAGCCGTACGGATAGGGGATCCAGTGATCACCGTCGTTCCCGTGGAGCTGTCGGACGCCGCTCTCGCGGCCGACGTGTCCGACGGACTCGCGCTGGTCGAGGACGGCCTGCGGAAGGCCGCCAGCGCGCCGCAGTACGACCTCCTCCACCAGGCGTCCGCCTACCTGATCGACGCGGGCGGCAAGCGGTTCAGAGCGACCCTGGTCCTGCTCGCGGCCCAGTTCGGCAACCCGCAGGACGATCGGGTGGTGCCGGCCGCCGTGGCGATCGAGCTGACTCACCTGGCCACGCTCTACCACGACGACGTGATGGACGAGGCGGACGTCAGACGAGGAACCCCGAGCGCGAACTCGCGCTGGGACAACTCGGTGGCCATCCTGACCGGCGATTACCTGTTCGCCTGTGCCTCGAAGATCCTGGCCGACCTCGGTCCTGACGCCGTCAGGATCCAGGCTGAGACCTTCAGCCGGCTGGTCACCGGTCAGATCGCCGAGACCGTCGGCCCGCGTCCGGGCCAGGATCCGCTCGAGCATTACATGGGCGTCGTCACTGAGAAGACCGCCTCGCTGATCGCCGCCTCCGGGCAGTTCGGTGCCCTGTTCTCTGGCGCTCCCGCCCGTGTCACCGCGCGGATCGCCCCAGCCTGCGCCGCACTCGGCGTGGCCTTCCAGCTGTCCGACGACATGCTCGACGTCGCCAGCGAGTCCGACCAGTCGGGAAAGACGCCAGGAACCGACCTTCGCGAAGGGGTGAAGACGCTGCCAGTGCTGCACGCGCTGCGGTCGGCCGGCCCCGGTGATGCGAGGCTGGTCGAGCTGCTGAACGGCGGCGACCTTACCGACCCGGGGGCACGTGCGGAGACGCTCGCGCTGCTGAGGGCGCACCCCGCGATGGAGATGGCAAGGGCCGACACCCGGCACTGGGCGGACCTGGCCAGGCGGGAGATCTTGCTGCTGCCAGAGGTCCCGGCCAGGGCCGCGTTCGAGATGATGTGCGACTTCGTGGTCGAGCGAACCAGCTGAGGCCGGCCGGCCGGCCTGAAGCTCGCCGCGTTCCTGATCAGCGGCGCTCTCGTCGGGGTGCCAGATCGTCAGCGGGGGAAGCCTGGGCATTCGCCACGCTTGCGGCCAGCAGGCGGCCCGACGCCCGGCCGGTCCCGGCTGCCCGGCTGCCCGGCTGCGACAACTTAGGGCGAACAGCGGCATGCGGCCGGGATTGCCGCGCCGCCCGGGGTGCTAACGCTCAGGATGCTGACAAGACGGTCATGAAAATGACCGGGAGGTCGAGCCTCAGCTTCGCGGCGGGAATGCAGCGGCGGTGCGCGGCGCTACTACGGCTACCGGCGCCTGATGGGGAGGTACAGGGTGGAAATGTTCGGCACGCACAAGTCGCGCATTGTTACCGCCGACGAGGCAGTTCCCGGCCGGGCGCAGGCCACGAGGGTGCCCGCGGCGCACGAGGTGCTCGGGACGCCGCTTCAGCCGCCTTATCCGGACGGCAGCGAGGTCGCCGAGTTCGCGCTGGGCTGCTTCTGGGGAGCGGAGAAGAACCTCTGGCAGACCAGGGGCGTGATCTCCACCTCCGTCGGCTACGAGGGCGGCTTCACGCCGAATCCCAGCTACGAGGAAGTGTGCAGTGGCCGGACCGGCCACGCGGAGTCCGTGCGAGTGGTGTTCGACCCGAACGTGGTCTCTTACGGCGAGCTGGTGCGGGTGTTCTGGGAGTCGCATGACCCGACGCAGGGCCTGCGGCAGGGCAACGACATCGGCAGCCAGTATCGTTCCGCGATCTTCTGGCACTCCGCCGACCAGAAGGCGGCGGCCGAGGAGTCGGCAGCTGCCTACCAGCTGCGGCTGACGGATGCGGGCTACGGCGCCATCACGACCGAGATCCGCCCGGCATCAGAGTTCTACTTCGCCGAGGATTACCACCAGCAGTATCTTTCAAGCACGAAAAACCCATATGGGTACTGCCCCGATCACGGGACCGGCGTGTCCTGCCCGATTGGGGTTGTCCGGGCTGACAGCTGAGACGGTCGGCAGCCCAGGTACGGGAATCTACATTCCGTCGTCGCGGACCCCAGGCGGCCACCGGCTCTTCGACCTGGCGGCCGTGCGGGTAGCCGTGGCGCGGCGGAGTCTGGTCGATAACCTGGTGACGGGACGCGGGTGCTAGAGGTCGCGATCGCGGCGAAGCCGTTCAATGACCTCGTCTGGGCTCTCCGTGGTGACTCTGATCATTGCGCGCACCGCGTCCGCCAGCGCGAGGCGCGGCACATCTAGCTCGATCGCGGCCGAGTATGCCCACTGTGTCAGCTGCCGGTAGAGTTCCGGGCTCAGGTCGAGGGTGATCCTTACCGGCTTTGACCGGATTGCCGTTCCACCAGCCGCCCGGGCAGCAGGTTCCGCGCGGCTCGCAGCGGCCGCGGTCATCTGCGCCTTGCGTCGTTCCTGTTCTGTTGTCATAACTGGACCTTCCCGAGGGGAACGCACCGTTCGATGAGGTCGCCGGCCACGCCGCGCCACACGTCGCGGCCTATCTCGGAAATCGGCAGTCCGAAGCTCTGAGCGTAGACTTCCAGCCTCGGCACGGCCGTCCGCAGAACGTCATAGCCCAGGCCCGCCAGGGCCTCTCTGGCGTTGGCAGTCGAGTGCGCGCGGGTAATACACCGGTTCAGCAGCACCACCGATCGGGCGGGCTTGTCCCGGACCGCTTC
>DATKQH010000017.1:0-23247 GCA_035532775.1 Streptosporangiaceae bacterium | reverse complement strand
GTCAGAGGGAGAAGCGGGTGCCGACGCTGTTGGGGATGTAGGCATCGCCGAAGCGGGCCGCCATCGCGTGGCCGGCCCGCCAGCCGGTGCAGTGGGCCGGCACGAGAACGCTCGGGTTCAGCGCGCCCAGGTCGTCGAGGACTCTCGGGATCAGCGGCTCGAACAACGGGCCGTTGAGGTGGAAGCCGCCGATCACCGCGTAGAGCGGCCGATCGCCGGTCAGCCGGCTGGCGTACCGGCAGATGTTGACCACCCCGGCGTGGCCGCAGCCGGTGATGACGACCAGTCCCTTGCCCGCCACGTTGACGATCAGCGCCTGGTCGTCGAGTACGAGCGGATCGGGTTCCCATTTGCCGCCGAGCCAGGCCTGCTGCGGCGGGAACCCCGGCTCGTAGCCGGTGACCCTCGGCACCTCCCCGGTTATCAGCACCGAACCGTCGAGCAGGAAGCTCGGCTGGCGGTCCTCGATGATCTCGAAGCCCGCTCCGGTGAGCGCTTGCCGGCTGGTAGTCGGCACCTCCCGCGGCTCCGCGCCGGGAATCAGCATCCGGCGCCGCCGCCAGAAGTGCGGGTGGATCAGCACGGGCATGTTGACCTGTCCGACCGCCCTGATCAGGCCGTCGAGGCCAGTCGTGTGATCGAAATGACCGTGGCTGCAGACGATCGCCTCGATCGAGCCTGGGTCGACGTCCAGGCGGCGCATGTTCTCGACCACGCCGTCGGGACTCGTGCCCGCGTCGAACAGGATCCGGTGCGCGCGGCCGGCCTTCGTCACGGTGACCAGCAGCGAGAAGCCGTGCTCGGCGATCAGCGCGTCGGGCGCCCAGCCCTCCGCCATCAGCGCAGCCGGACGGGTCGCGGCGATGGCCGGTCCCACCCGCTTGGCCGGCCCCTGGTCCGGCATGAAGACGTCGGTGAGGTTGTCCATCAGGCTGAGCAGCTCGACCGAGTCGACCGGCTCCAGCGGGACCGGCACGACCGGCTCGAAATCATGGAGTACAGGCGCTGGCTGATGCTGCGCGTGGGCGTCGTCACACATGATGACCTCGCAGGAGCGGGCTGGGCAGGCGGGCGCCGTGACCGGCGGCGTACGGACAGTATGGCGCCACGCCGCCCGCTGCGCCGGTCAGGTCGTCGCTGCTCCGGCTGGCTGCCCCGCGTCGGCGCTGGCGCCCGCCAGGCCTTCGGCCTGCATCAGCTTCATCCCGGCGCGCGCGGCACCCGGCAGCACGAATGCGCCGATCAGCCCGATGACCAGCCATGCGATCGCCGTGCCAGGTCCCCACCAGCGCAAAGGCGACGGGAACCGCCCGGCCCACGGTGGTCGCCGTGCCCTGCGGGTTGATGCTCGCCGCCATCGACGGCGCCATCAGGGCCAGGGAGATGCCGATAGCCTCCCAGACGCTGAGATTGCGCTGAAGCTTGACTTGCTGCGGCTCATCTGTCGTCATCTGGCATCTGATGAGCTACCTCCTCCCGCCGGCCGCCGGGCGGCCGGAATCGCTGTCACTCCATCCCCGCGCCGGACAGGCTCAGGGCACCTAGGTATCCGGCCAGCATCGCGCTGGCTACCTGCCCGACCATGTCGTCGGCCGGCAGGAAGGACGGATGATGCAACGCGAGCGGCCCGCCGGTGCCGAGGAACAGCATCAGCGTGCGCCCGCCACGGGTGTAGTAAGAAAAGTCGTCCGCGCCGCAGGACCGGAACGAGAAGTCGACGCTGAAGCCGGCCTCGCGCAGCCACGGCCAGGTCGCGACCGTCAGGGCCTCGTCGTTGACGAGCGCGGGCTCGCCCTCGTCGATCGTCACCGAGCCCCGGCAGCCGTAGGCCAGGCAGGTGTGCTCGACGATCTCGCGCACGGTCTGGTGCAGGCCGGGCCGGTCCGCCTCGTCGAGCACCCGCAGCGTGCCCCGGGCGACGGCGCTGGACGGGATGACGTTCGCCGCCTCGCCGGCATCGAGCATGCCGATCGACACGACGACCGCGTGAGTCGGGTCGGAGCGCCGGCTGACGGCATGCTGCAGCGCGAGGACGGTCTGGCAGAGGGCCACGACAGGATCGGCGGCGAGCTGCGGGTACCCGGCGTGCCCGCCGATCCCGGCTACCGTGATCTCGATGTCGTCGGTCGCCGCGTTGACCGTGCCGACCGCGGCGGCGACGGTGCCCAGCGGCAGCTGATGCTGGAGGTGGACGGCCACGATCGCGCTCGGCAGATGAGCCTGGAGCGCGCCGGAGGCGACGATGTCCCTGGCTCCGGACGGGATGGCTTCCTCTCGCGGCTGGAGCACGGCGAGCAGCGGCGCGGGCAGGCCGGAACTGAGGTCCGCCGCCCGGGCCGCCCGGCCTACGGCCGTGAGCGCCGCCAGGTGCACGTCATGACCGCAGGCGTGCATCGCCCCGGTCCGTGACGCCCACGCCACGCCGGTCTGCTCGGCGATCGGCAGCGCGTCGAGTTCCGCGCGCAGCGCGATCGACGGGCCGTCCTGGCGGCCGATCCGGATGAGCCGTCCGGTCTCGGCGACCGCCGGCGCGTCGGCGGCGCCCAGGGCGGCCGCGACCCTGGCAGCGGTCCGGTGTTCCTCGCCTGAGGGCTCGGCGTCAGCGTGCAGCTCGTGCCGCAGTGCCACGGCGGCATCGATCTCGGCAGCCACCCCGGCGCGCAGCTGAGCGGCCAGCTCGGCCATCGTGACGGCGGTGCTGGTCACGGGCGGTCCACTCGGTCCAGCTGGTAGACCCGGTTCGCGTTGGCCGAGCCGATCAGGTCGGCAACCCGGTCCGCGTCAGCCGCCGTCCACGCTCCGTCCGCCACGAACTGGCCGGTCACCTTGGCGATATCGCGCCGGAACCCGATCGCGCCCAGGTAGTGCAGCTCAGGCAGGCCGAACGCGTCGGAGGAGTACAGCATCTTGCCGAACGGAGTCAGCTCGAGTGCCTCGGCCAGCACCGCCGCTGACCGGGCCCCGACGTGGTTGAGGATCGCGCCGACATCCATGTACACGTGCGAGAACACGTGGGCCAGGTAACCGGCCTCGCGGTGGTAAGGGTAGCAGTGCAGCAGCATGACCGGGGTGCCGGCCGACTCGGTCGCGACCAGGAAGTCGGTCAGCATCGTCGGGTTCGACCGGTGCATCCGGACGTCGGTGTCACCGAACCCGACGTGGAACTGCAGCGGCCTGCCGATGTCGATCGCAGTCCAGATCAGGTGCCTGAGCAGGACCTCGTCGTCCAGCCGCGCCGACGGGCTGGCCTCGATCGCGCGGAGCAGCCGCCCGGCGGCCGCGGAGACGTCCGACGGGCCAGGCCTGGCCGGGTCGAAGTCGAAACCGTACCGGTACGCGACAATCGACTTGTAGCCGACGGCACCCGCCTGCGCTGTCGCTATCGCCAGTTCCTCAGCGAACAGGGCCGCCCAGCCGGCGGCGGTGGTGCCTGACCGCGCCACCCTCTCGGCCACTGCCTCGAGCCGGACGACATGGCTGGCCGGCGTCCCGCTGGCCTGCGCCAGCTGCTCGGGCGTCGTGAGCTGATCGCCCTGATAGCCGGTGTCGACCAGCCACTGCGCCACCCCGGCCGCGGTGAGCAGGCGGTGGTTCACCTCGGCCGTGCCCAGCTCAGCCCGACGGCGCAGGTAGTCCTCGGCCGGCGCGGACGGCTCGAGGTCGAGCACGGGGGCGCACCAGCGTCGCAGGGTGAAGCCAAGCTGGCTGTCGAACATCGTCGTGCCAGGAGCCGGCGGCCCGGAAGCCTCGGTGATCAGCAGCTCGAAGGCCGCACGGTCCAGGTCACTGGTGACGACACCGTGCACGTGGTGGTCGATCAGCGCCAGCGGCTCTGCTGTGGTCACGCTTCCTCCTGCTCGGTTGGTGCGGCTGCGTCGGCGGCGTCGACGGTCCCCGCATAGAGCGCGTCATACCTCGCCATCCGGGCCAGCGGCTGGTCGCCGAGGCGGTCGACGAGCGCGGCGATGACGGCCTCGATGAGCGCGACTGCCGGGGTCAGCGCGTCGAACGGCGACGGTGACTGGACGCTGGAGGTCAGGATCACGTCGGCGTGGGCGGCCAGCGGCGACAGGTACGGGTCGGTGAAGGCGATCAGCGTGGCGCCCTGCTGCTTGGCGGTCACCGCCGCCCGCACGGTGTCGTGCTGATACCGGCGGTAGTCGAAGGCGACCAGGACGTCGCGGCGCCCGATGTCGAGCAGCGCGCTGGTCCGGTCGGCTCCGGCCGAGGAGATCACGTGCACGTTCGGGCGCAGCACCCGCAGGTGCGCGGCCAGGTACTCGGCCAGCATGGAGCTGAACCTGCCGCCGATCATCGTCACGCTGCGCCGCTGCTCGGCGAGCAGCCGGACGGCCTGCTCGAACTCGGCGCGGGGCAGCCGGGCGAAGCTCGACCTGATGCCGTCACAGAACAGGTGCTCCGACCGGCTGAGCGGGTCGCCCAGGTCGGCCGCGGAGCGCTCGGCGTGCATCGCCAGCGGCGAGGACAGCCGCGCGGAGACCTCGGACTTCAGCGACCGCTGGAATCCGGCGTAACTGTCGAACGACAGCTTGCTGACCAGGCGCACAACCGTCGGGGCACTGACCCCGGCGGCGGCGGCGAGCTTGGCGATCGGCTGGAGCCCGCGGACCGGGTACTCGGCCATCAGGACGCGGGCGACCTTGCGCTCGGCGGGGGTGAGGTCGGCGAGCCGGAGCTGCAGCCGCTCGGCGACCGTCACGTCGGGGCCAGCAACCACAGGCCCGGCAACCACAGGCCCAGCAACCACAGGCCCGGCGACCACAGGCCCGGCGACCGCGGGGCCGGCGACCACGGGGCCGGCCGATGCCGACTCCGCCCGGTCCACTCCGATCACCACCGCCAGCGGGTGCGGGCAACCACGTCGGCGGGGCTGGCATCAGCGAACAGCTCGATCTCGGCGCGGCGTACCGCGAGGAAGGCCTCGAACATCGGGTCGCCCATCGCCTCGCGGAGCACGTCACTGGCCTCAAGGGCGCCGGCTGACTCGCCGAGCGACTGCGCCAGCCTGCGGGTGCCGCGCTCGGCCAGCTCGGCTTCCGGCATGCCGACCGGGTCACCGGTGATCTCGCCAGGCAGCGTCGCGCCGTCGCTGATCCCGGCCAGTCCGGTGGCGATCAGCGAGCCGATCACCAGGTATGGGTTGGCGGACAGGTCGAAGCACTTGACCTCGAGATTGGCCCGCACGTCCTGCTCGCCCGACGAGCCGGTGACCAGGCGGAGCGCGGCCTCCCGGTTCTCCCGGCCCCAGCACTGGTACGCGCCGGCCCAGTGCGACGGCACCAGCCGCAGGTAGCTGGCGACGCTCGGCGCGCCGACCGCGACCAGCGCCGGAAGCGCCGACAGCACTCCCCCGGCGAACGCCTCCCCGTCGGCGGTCATGCCGTACCGGCCGGGTCCGCCGGCGAGCAGGTTCTGCCCATCGCGCCACAGGCTGAGGTGCACGTGCCCGCCGTTGCCGACCCCGCCGGCCACGACCGACGGGGCGAACGACGCCTGGAAGCCGTGCCGCTGCGACACCGCGCGGATGGTCTGCCTGACCAGGACGCTCTCGTCGGCGGCGCCGACCGGGTCGCGGGGCGAGACCGAGATCTCCATCTGCCCGTCCGCGTACTCGGGGTGGAACTGCTCGACCACGATGCCCTGCTGCTCGATCGCCTCCACGACCTCGCGGGCGTAGTCGGAAAGCTCGATGACACGCGTCATGCCGTAAGCCGGGCCCGCGCAGGCCGGCACGAACGTCCCGTTGTCGTCAGTTCCGACTGCCCACTCCACCTCGAAGCTCACCTGAGCGGTCAGGCCCTGTTCCAAAACCCTGGAAACCATCTGCCGCGCGAACGTCCGCGAGCAGCCGGCGTAGCTGGTGCCCTCCTGGGTGAAGCGGTCCACCGGTGCCCAGGCCCAGCCGGGCTGGGCGGCCAGCGGCGTGACCCGGTCCAGGTCGGGAACCAGCCGCAGGTCACCGCCCGGCCCGCCGATGTGCTTGCTCGTGGTGATGCTGTCGTCGACCACGAAGACGTCGAAGATCGGCGACATGCCGATGCCCCAGCCGGCCGCCCGTTCCAGCCGCCCGGCCGGAATGGCCTTGACGCGAGTGATTCCGGAATTGTCGACCCAGCACAGCGCGATCATGCTCACCCCGCCGTCGGCGAGCCGCTGCGCAACCTCGCTGCCCAGATGCGAGCGCCTGGCGCGCTCGGCCGCGTCCAGCACGACGGGTCCTGGTTCAGCCATCACTGAGCACCTCGTTCCGGCTCGCCGCGCCACCGCGCGGGAATGTCCGAAACGTTACACACCGGCCCGTCTGCCCGTCAATACGTAACAGAACTGCCAGCCCTCAAGATTCGAAGGACATCGGCGGACCGTTGATGCTGCTATAGCGACATCAACGGTCCGCCGATGCTGCTGCGGATGCCGGCGCGGCAGCCGCGGGCAGGGGCCCGGCCTTACCAGCCGCGCAGGTCGATCGGCCAGACGTCGACGATCTCCTCGCCCGAGAACACGTAGGCGCGCTCGTGGTAGGCCATCGTCGGGTCGACGTGCCCCGGCACGAACCGCACCCGCTCGCCCGCCGGCCGGGGCGGCGAGAACGTCGTGTGCTCGTCCGAGCAGAACCACACCGTCGCGCCGTCGAGTTCCGGGTTGCCATGATCCATGCCGAACGCCTTCAGCCCCGCGTCGGCGACCGACCATTCCGGCCCCGTGGAGACGACCGTGGCCAGCACGAACAGCGCCTGGCCGAACGGCAGCCCGAGGCGGCCGTAGGCCGTGTCCATCAGGGCGTACGACCCGGCCTGGATCTCGTTGGCCCACGTGTTGAGCGTGTACGTGCCGGTGCCGCCGGCCGAGACCAGGTCCCCGCCGACGTCCGCGTGCGCGGCGACCAGGAGTTCCATCGCGGTCCTGGTTTTCTCGGCCCGCTCGGCGGCGTCCACCAGGCCCACGACATGGCCCTCGTACCCCATCACCCCGCGGACCTCGAGCCCCGCCGCCCTGGCCGCCTCGGCCAGCTTCCCGGCCTCGGCCGGCGGGCAGCCGCAGCGCGGCAGGCCGACGTTGACGTCGATGAGCACCTCGCGGACCCCCCCGGCGACGGCCGCCTCGATGGTCTGCGGCGAGTCCACCGCGACGGTGACGCGGGCGCCGCCGGCGACCAGCGCGCCGAGCCGCCGCGCGTCGAGCACCTCGTTGGCCAGCAGCAGATCCTGGCCGAGGCCCGCGGCGACCATGCCCTCGCACTCGCGGATCGTCGCGCAGGTGAACCCCGCGTGCCCGGCCGCCGCCTGCTGCCTGGCCAGGTTCGTGCACTTGTGCGCCTTGACGTGCGGGCGCAGCCGCGGGCCGGGCAGCGCCGCGGACATCTCGGCGATGTTCCTCTCGAGCACGTCCGCGTCGATCAGCAGGGCCGGCGTCTGGATCTCCGACAGCCGTAGCTGGCCATGGACCGTCATAGGTACCTCCGCTGGCGTGGCAGGGCGGCCTCGTAGGCCGCGCGGGCCTGGTTCACCGAGTCGAGCTCGGACACCTCAGCGACCGGCACGTCCCACCAGGACTGGCTGTCCGGGACGCCGATCATCGGGTCCGTCTCGATCGAGATGAGGACGGGCCCGTCCGCCGACCGCGCGCCGATCGACGCGACGTCGCAGATCAGCCGACGGCGCTCGCCGGGCCCGGCCATCACGTTGAGGTAGTACATGTCGTAGCCGGGGGCTGCCATCGACGGCCCGTGCCAGCCGTGCGGCACGAGCACGAGATCGCCGCTGCGCACCCCGGCGAGGACGTCGACCGGCCGGCTGGCGGTCCCGTAGACCCGCTGGTAGCCAAGGCCGGCTCCGCCGGGCCCGGTCAGCACTGCCGACAGTGCCGGTCCCGCCGGCCTAGCCGACACCATCAGCACCTTCGCGGATCTCGAAGTAGTAGATCTCCTCGAGCACCGGCTCCCCCGGCCCCTCCTCGTCGTGCTTGTGCGGCGGTACGACGACCAGTTGCCGGCCGGGGTGAGCACCTCGCAGGCGAGCAGCCGGTCGGCCTCGAACGCGTCCTGCGTGCAGAAGTTGTTGACCTGGCGCGAGCAGGAACCCGCCCCGCGCAGCTCGACGGCGACGTCAGCCGCCGCCGCGTACCGGAATGGCAGGTCGTTGCCGGCCAGCGCGCCGGGCAGCGCGAACCAGCGGCCCGCCTCGCTCGAGACCTCGGCCGCGGTGCCTCGGGGCAGGTAGGCGAAGTCGGTCACGCCGTCGAACACGCTCGGCCGCCCGGCGAGCTCCATCTGCTCGCCTGCGCAGGTCACCGCGCACGATCCGGCCAGCGGCGGGACCAGCATCTCCGGGGGCCCGGTCTCCAGCCGCTGCGAGTCTCCGGGGCGGAGCGTGAGCACCCGCAGCGAGGACCAGGTCCAGCCGACCGTCGTCTGGTCAAGATCGACCGACCGGCGTCCGGCCGCGAGCGAGCCGCTGGGCCGGTGCAGGTTATTCGTAGGCATCGCGTCATCCATGGTCCACCTTGGCCAGCAGCGCTTCAACCTCGGCCGTCGTCGGCATGGCCGTCGAGCACTCGAGCCCGCCGCCTTCGCGAACCGCAGCACCCGCTCGAGCGGCCAGCCGGCCAGGAGGCCGTGACACAGCGCACCGCCGAAGCCGTCGCCCGCGCCGAAGATCTCGCAGAAGGTCACCGGCGTCGGCAGGCCAGCCACGGCGCTGACGAACGCGTCGTCGACGCCGCGCTCGCGCAGGGCCGCGTGCACGAAACGGCCGAACGGGTCGGCCCCGGTGCGCGTGATGACCGCCGACCGCCGGCCGTGCCTGCGCGGCAGGACGTCCTGCTCGACCACGATCCAGCCCTCGTACCCGCGGGCCCGCAGCGATCCGAGTACCTCGTCGAGGCGGCCCTGGCCGGCCCCGAGCGGGAAAGCGTCGCCTTCCCACAGCTCAGGCACGCGTCGTCTCCGCGGGCGCGGCACTGGCTGACGACCTCGCCCACGACCCGCTCGATCCGCCGCCACCGCTCGGCCTGCGTGTCGGGCCCGGCACCGAGCGGCGTGCCGATCAGGGCCGCCGTCGGCCGCGGCAGGAACTCCCGGCTGGTGCCGTCGGCCTCGGCGTCGAACTGGCAGCAGACCTGCGTGAGCTCGGCCAGCCTGGCCGCGGGAGCCTCGTCGGCTGACACGTCGATCTCCACGCGGCCGCCGGTGAGCAGCAGCCCGCGGGAGTCCAGGGCCTGCTTCAGCTCGGCGCCGAGCCCTAGGCGAGTGCCCTGCTGGTCAGCCTGGCTGGTTCAGCTGGCCGGGGCCCGGTTCAGCTGATCGAGCAGCGTCGCGCAGGCATGCACGGTCCGCAGGTGCGGGACGTCGATGCCAACCCGGCCGGCCAGCTCGACGACGGCGCCGGTCATGCAGCCGAGCTCCAGCCGCTTACCCGCTTTCAGGTCCTGGAGCATCGACGTCCGGTGGCCGCCGACGGCGATCCCGGCTTCCAGCCGCCGGTCCAGCGACACGGGGAACCTGATCCCGAGCCGGTCGGCAACCTGGGCGCACTCACCGAACACCGCCCGGAGCAGGTCCATCATCTCCGGCGCGGTGCCGAGCTCGCCCAGCGTCGCCCTGGTCAGCGCGGTCACCGGGTTGAACGCCACGTTGCCGATCAGCTTCAGCCAGATCTGATCGCGCAGCCGGGGCTCGACCGGCGCCTTCAGGCCGCCGGCCTTGAAGGCGGCCGAGATCTGCGTGCACCGCTCCGTGACCGATCCGTCGGGCTCGCCGATAGTGAACCGGGTTCCCTCGATGTGGCGGATCACCCCGGGCTCGATGATCTCGGTCGAGCAGTAGACCACGCAGCCGACGTTGTGCTCGGGACCGATGGACCGGGCGATGATCCCGCCGGGATCCACGCTCTGCAGCCCCGTTCTGGCCAGCCCCGGGCTCGGAACCCCGCCGGCCCCGCCTACCCAGGCTGCCCCGTCCGCCCCGGCCGGATCGGGCAGCGACTGGAAGTACCACCACGGGATGCCGTTCTGCGCCCAGATCGCGGCCGCTCCCGGCGCGAGCAGCTCGCCGAGCCTGGGCGCGATCTCCGGCAGGCTATACGCCTTCAGCGCCACGAACACGACGTCGGCGCCGGCCACGGCGGCGAGGTCGTCGGTCACCGGCGGATGCGCGGCGAAGTCCCCGCGCGGGGACAGCACCCGGACGCCGTGGTCCCGCATCGCGGCCAGGTGCGCGCCCCGCGCGATGAACGTGACGTCGGCTCCGCCGCGCGCCAGCGCCGCGCCCACGTACGCGCCGATCGCCCCGGCGCCGAGCACGGCGAACCTCACGACTGCTCCGGCCGGCCGGCCGCCGCAGCGGGACCAGGTCCTCCGGCGACGAACTCCGCCACCCGCCGGCGCTGGATCTTGCCGGTCGCCGTGCGCGGTATCTCGTCCAGGACATGGATCGAGACCGGGACCTTGAACGCCGCGAGGTGCTCCCGGCAGTGCTCGGCCAGGTCCTTCGGCGCCACGTTCCCGGCCGCGTCCGGCGTCAGCGTCACCGCGGCCGAGACCAGCTCGCCGTACTTCTCGTCGGCGATCCCGAAGCAGACCGCGTCCCGGACCCCCGGATGGGACAGCAGCACCTGCTCGACCTCGGCGGGCGAGATGTTCTCCCCGCCACGCAGGATCATCTCCTTGAGCCGTCCCTCCAGGTAGAGGTAGCCGTCGCGGAGCACGCCGCGGTCTCCGGTGCGGAACCAGTCACCGAAGAACGCCTCGGCCGTCGCCGCCGGGTTGTTCGCGTACCCGGCCATCACCCCTGGCCCCCTGATCACCACCTCGCCGGGGGTGCCCTCGGCCAGCAGGTTCCCCGCCTGGTCGGCGACCGCGATCTCGGTCCCGGTGGCGACCCCGACGGAGCCGGGAATCCGGGCCCCCGGCGGCAGCGGGTTCGACGCCATCTGGTGGCTGGCCTCGGTCATCCCGTACGCCTCGAGCATCGGCACCCCGTAGGCCTGCTCGGCCCGCTCGAGCAGCGCGGGCGACAGGGCGGAACTGCACGAGCGGGCGAACCGCAGGCTGGCAGGCGGGCCGTCGCCGTCGGCCCGGTCCAGAATCATCTGATGCAGTGTCGGCCCCGCCGACAGCCAGGTCGCCCCGTGCTCGCGCGCCTGCGCCCAGAACCCGCGCGGGGTGAACCGGCGCGGCACGATCACCGAGCCGCCGCCGGCCAGCGCCCCGAACGTCGAGGCGACGAGCCCGTGCACGTGAAACAGCGGCATCACGCAGAACGAGACGTCGGACGGCCCCAGTCCGTAATGCGCGGCGATCGTCCTGATCGATGCCATCAGGTTGCGCTGCGGCAGCGGCACCTGTTTCGGCCGGGAGGTGGTTCCGCTGGTGTGCAGGACAACTCCCACGTCGTCTGGCTGGCCGCGCTCGAAGTCGCGGCGGTGTTCACTGGTCTGGGGTTCAAGAGCCTTTTCGTCAACGAAAAGCTCGGGCGGCCCGTCAGCGCCGGCCTGCGCCGTCAGGACCGGAACCGAGCAGGCCTGCGCCGCGCCGGTCGCCGCCGCGGGACGGCTGGCCGGCACCAGGAGGAACCTGGGCTCGATGTCGGTGAGGTAGAAGACGTACTCGCTGTGCGTGTAGGCCGGGTTCAGCGGGGCCGCTGCCGCGCCGAGCGCGGTGATCGCGAGCAGGATCTGGATGACGTCAGGGCCGTTCGGCAGCGTGAAGGCGACCCGGTCGCCGCGCCGGACGCCCGCCGCCGCGAGGCTTCCCGCCAGGTACCCGACCCGCTCGGCGAGCTGGCCGTACGTGAGGACCTGTCCGTCGTCCGGCACGACGAGGGCTGGCCTGCCCGGGTTGGGAAGGTCCAGGATCGCGTTCAGCGTCTCGCCCGCCGGACTGGCCTCCTGCGCCATCAGTCGCCTCCAGGTATTTCGTTGAAAATCTCCCTTACAGTCTGCCGGGCGGACCTTCCCGCGCGCCAGCGAGCGGCGCGATCGCGACGGCCTCGGTCACCGCTCCACGGCGGCGCGCGCCTGATTGGTCCTGGCGGCGGTGGTGTCGGCCAGGCCCGACGCGGACCCGTTGGCGTACAGCACGACGCCTGCCGTCGTGTCATCCACCCAGGTGCAGCGGATCAGCGTGCTCCCGTGGGATGTCGCGGATCCGCAGGCCGGCGCCCCGCCCTTTGGTCCGGCCGGGAAGGAAGCGGCGTCGGCGTAGCCGTTGGCGACCAGGCCGTTCCTGAGGACGCTGGCGAACCTGGGCGAGCAGGTGCCGCAGATGCCGCCGCCGGAGATCGCGAACCACGGACCGGTGTTCCGGCCGTAGACGCCCGCGACCACGCCGGCCAGCTTGCTGCCATAGCCGACCGTCTCCTTCTTCCTGACGTGGTCGCGATGTGCCTAGCATCGCTGTGGTCGCCCTGGGCAGGCCGAGAAGCGTGCCGGGCAGGGCAACGCTGCCCTTCGGCTTGGACGAGAGGGCGTGGCCCGCGGCCAGGCCGGCGACCGCGAGCACGGCTACCTATATTTCTTTTCCCGGACGGTCCTTCTTGCCCGGACCGTTCTTGCCAGGACCGTTCTTGCCCGGATGATGTCAGGGCCGCTGGGCAGCGTGACCGCGGGGCCGGCTCGCCGCCCAGGCTGCCTCGGCTTCGCCGATCGGCGTCGACGGCGGGCCCTGGACGAACGGCCAGATCTCCTCGGCGATGGACCGCCAGTCGGCGGTGGCCGACAGCTCGCCGAGGACCGCGAACAGGCCGAGGTTGATCCGCTGGAGCACGACGTACGAGCGCGGGATGGACACGTACTCGGCGACCGGGCTGCGCACGTCGAAGAACCGGCGCACGACCGCCGATGAGTAGTCGGGCCGGATGGTCAGCGGCCCGGGCTCGCGGATCGTGGCGTAGAAGACGGCCAGGTGCTCGACGACTTCCTCGGTGCTGATCGGCGCGCCGGGACGCAGGAAGCCGGCGATCTCCATGCTGCGCCGGAACTCCTCGGGGTCGTTCCTGACGCACAGGTTGCGCGCCATCTGCATCAGCGGGTGCAGCTCGTCCTGGGTGAAGTGCTTGACCAGCCCGAAGTCGAGGAAGGTGACCCGGCCGCCGCCGTGGAACAGGTAGTTACCCGGGTGCGGGTCGCCGTTGAAGGCGTGCACCTCGTACAGGCTCCTGAAGACGAACCGGTAGATCGTCTCGGCGGCCAGGTCGCGCTCGTCCTGCGGCCAGTCGGCTAGCTCGGCGAACCTGGCGCCGACGGCCAGCTCGCTGGTCACCATCCGCCTGGTCGACAGCGCGGGGATGATCTTCGGGATGCTGATCGTCGGATGGCCGTCGTAGTAGCTGGCGACGAGGGCCTGGTTCGCCGCCTCGCGCCGGTAGTCGAGTTCCTCCAGGACGCGCTCCCGGAGCTCGGCCAGCAGCGCGTCGACGTCCTGGGCCGGCGCGGTGATCCGCAGCATCCGGCGCAGCAGCGCGACGTTGTCGAGGTCCGCGGCGATGGCCTCGGCGATGCCCGGGTACTGCACCTTGACCGCGACCGCCTGGCCGTCGTGGGTGATCGCGCGGTGCACCTGGCCGATCGACGCGGCGGCGATGGGCTCGGGATCCCACTGCGCGAACGCCCGTTCGGGCGCCATCCCGAGCTCGGCCTCGACGATTCCGGCCGCGAGTTCGGCGCTCATCGGCGGGACGCTGTCCTGCAGCCGGCTGAGCGTCCGCCGCACGCTCGGCGACAGGCCGTCGTCGACGTAGCTGGCCATCTGGCCGATCTTCATCAGGACGCCCTTCATCGCCCCCAGTGTCTGGGCGACATCCTGGGCCGTCTCCAGCGCGAGGTCCTGGCGCAGCTGCTGCCGCTGTTCCCCCGCGGCTGCGAACAACCGGGGCGCGCTGCCCGCATAGCGGGCCCCGCCCCGGGCGACCAGCTGCAGCGCCGCCGCGCCGCGCTGCAGCCGCACCGGCCCGACCCGGCGGCGCAGCGCGAGCGCGGCGACTCCGGCCAGCCCGGCGAGAGCGACTCCCCCGGCGATCGAGGCACGGGCCAGCAGCCTGGTGCGCGGTGCTCCGCGCGCCGCGCGCGGCCTGGTCCCGCTGGCTGACCCGTCCGGCCGGCGCCTCATGCTCGCTGGGCGGCGCGGACCCGCGCCGCGATCCGCTGCCTCGCCTCGAGGACGCCGGGCTCGCCGAGGAAGACCGCGTCGAGGACGCCGAGTGCCTGGCGGATCTCGTTCCTGCGCCGATCGGTCATCGGCTCGCGCTGATAGCCGTACAGCTCGCAGGCCCAGTCCGGCAGCGAGCCGATCGCCCCGGCCCTGATGTCCTGCCAGATCTCGGCCAGGTCCTCGCCAAGCCCGGGCGGGTCGAGCAGGTAAGCCATCGACTCGCTGGCGGCCGGCGTGCAGGCCAGGTCGGGCCGCACCGACTCGACGTACCCGGTGAGCTCGGCCACGCTGGCGGGAACCAGGCCGCGCGGCACGCCGACGAGTTCGGCCGCGACCACCATCTCGGCGACGTAGCGATCCGCGTCGGCTGGTTCCAGCGGCGCGCCGAACCAGTGCCTGGCCACGATGGTCGACTCCACCAGCGCGGAGTGCACCCAGAGCAGCAGCGCGGGATCGCCGGCCGCGTACGGACGGCCGGTGACCGTGTCCACGCCCTGGACGTACTCGTGGATCCTGCGGACCCGGGCGGCGGCCCGCTCCGCGGCCGCCTTCTCGCCGAAGCTGACCGTGGCCAGGTACGCGGACGTGGCCGCCAGCCTGCCGACCGGGTCCTCCCGCCAGTCGCTGTGCTGGTCCACGCCGGCCATCGCGAGCGGGTGCAGCGCCTGCATCAGCAGCGCGCGCAGGCCGGCCACCGGCGCGGACAGGTCGCCGGCCGCCCGCCAGGTCACGCTGCCCGGGCCGAAGAAGCCGTCATCCGCCGGCCGCTCGGGCACGCCTTCCGCGTAAGCAGCCGCCGACCGCTCGACCAGCCCGGTGGCGTCGGCGTAGGGATCCTCGGTCATCGGCGCATCGCCAGATTCGTCATACCAGCCAACGTACCTATTACTGCGCGGGCCAGACCAGCCAGCCCAGACCGGCCAGCCCCAGCCAGCACGGCGCCGGCACCCGGCCACGGATGTGCCCGCCACTATGAGACAGGTCACACCGATCAGGAAGGTCACTCGTGATAGCGGCTGACCGGCTAGCTTCGAGAAGCGAAGATGCTGGCGGAATCAACGATATTGACAATATCGCCGTGATCGGGTGCATCAGAGAGGAACAAGAGGTATAAGAACTTTCACGAAGTTTTTTCGTGTTTAAGCTTCGCTGAGACTTTCATTGGTGCATCCTGGTGACCAACAACCTACCGTGCGTGACGGCCACCAGCCGGTATTTCGGCCGGCCTGACCTGCACGGCGTTCCCAGCCCCTGACCCAGGCTGTCTGAGGCCAGTACTGAGAGCGACCACCGAGCGCAGGCAGCGCCCGACCGGAGGCCAGCCGTTGTCAAGCAAATCCGCGAAGCACCGGAAGCAGAAACGGGCATCCGCCCATCCCAGCGCGTCCGCCCGGCATCGGAAGCCATCGCCGGTTGCGTCCGCTCTCCAGAACCATCCGACCCGGACGGCGGCCGCCGTGACGGGCGCGGTCCTGATCGCGGCCGCCGCGCCGGCCGCGACCCACTGGTCAGGATCGGTCGGCGTGGGTCAGGCCGCCGTGATCGGCCATTCAGGAGACCGGCCTGACCTCGGCGCCCATTCCAGCCCGTCGGCGAGCAGCGCGCCGAGTCACGCGAGCAAGGCCCACGGCTCCCCGCATCCCGCGTCCAGCAGCTCGGCGGCCAGCAGCCATCCGGCCCGCACGCCGAAGGCGAAGGCCGCTCCGCGCCGGCCCAGGCACGCCAAGCATGTGGCGGCGCCACAGGTCTACGCCAATCCGCTCCGCACGATCACCAGCCTCGTTCCCGAGCGCATCGACCAGGGTGTCGACTTCAGCGGAGCCGGGCCCATCTACGCGCTCGGGGACGCCGTTGTCACCAACGCGCAGGGAAACAACTACGGCTGGCCGGGCGGCGGCTGGATCACCTACCGGCTGACCGACGGGCCGGCCGCGGGGCTGACGGTCTTCGTCGCCGAGGACGTGACGCCGACCGTGACGGTCGGGCAGCAGGTCACCTCGTCGACGGTCATCGCGAATATGTACGAGGGCGGCGACGGCATCGAGACCGGCTGGGCCATGGCGTCAGGGTTCACGGCCGAGTCACAGCTCCCCGAGGCCGGCGGCATCAGCGGTGCGGGCCCGTTCCCCACCGACGTCGGGCTGAACTTCGACGAGCTGCTCCAGGCCCTGGGAGTTCCCGCCGCGAACAACCGCTACGACTACCCGTACGGGATTCTCCCGTCGACCTACCCGTCCGACTGGGCCACGGCCCTGCAGCAGAAGGCATAGCGCCGGCGCTCCAGCTGGTCAGCGTTCCTGGGTCCCGACCCGGTAGGCCTCGGCGAGCCACGCCGCGAACTGCTCGTCGACGTCATCAGGCGAGCTCAGCCGGAACATGTGCACCACGTTCCCGGGGGACAGCGTGTCGATCCGGGTGAAACGCGGGCTGTCGATGCGCCTGGCCAGGACAAGATGACCGCTGAGCCAGTTCCGGCGCGGCATTAAAGCGGCGAAGCTCATCCGGACGTGCAGGGCGATCCTGGTCTTCTCCGGCAGCACCTCGACCTGGCCCATCGCGCGGACCACGGCGAGAACGCGGTCAAAGGTTGCCCGTACCTGCAGGGAGACCCGGGCGAAATGGCGGTCAAGATCGCCGGGCGGGGCGCACGTGTGCGACTGATTCAGGTTGGCGTACTGACGCCCGCACGCGGGGCAGGTCCACATCGGCCGCACGGCAGCAGCCTAGTGACGCGGCGCGGTGCGGTGCGGTGCGGCGCGGTGGGCAGCTACCGCGCATCCGGCGTGAACAGCACGGCAGCCAGCTGCTCAGCCGGCAGCTCGCCGACCCGCTCGAAGACGCGGTGCTGAATGACCGACAGCAGCGCGTCGACCGCGAGCTGCTCGGTGCGGCCCGAGAGGTCGAACTCGGGGTTCACCTCGCACAGGTCGAGCCCGATCAGGCCGGGCACGCGGGCGACGACGTCGAGCGCCTCGATCAGGGCGCGGGCCGAGATCCCGCGGAACCCCGGAGCGGACGTGGCCGGCGCATCGCTGGAGTTGACCACGTCGATATCGATGCTGACGTACAGCGCGTCGGTGCCGTCCAGCAGGTAATCGAGTACCCGGTTCATCGCGTCGGCGGGTCCCACGGTCTCGACGTAGCTGGCCGTCGCCACCCGGAAGCCGCGGTCGTACATCACCGCTACCTGGTTCGGCTGGGTCATGGCGTTGACGCCGAACCAGGCCATCCTGGTCAGCTCGGGAATCTCGGAGACCCGCCGCGCGGCGGAGCCATGATGCATCCGGCCGGTCTGGTGATGGAAGTCGACGAAATCGGTGTGCGAGTCGATATGCAGATAGGCCAGCCGCGCCCCGGGACGGCGTTCCCTCAGCGCGGTGACGACGCCGAGCGTCGCGGGGTACGCCACGAAATGGTCGCCGCCGAGCGTGATCGTCAGGCTGCTCGCCTTGCTCGCCGCGGCGATATGGTCCGCGGCGGCGGCCACCTGCGCCGGCACGTCACCCGGGATGATCGGCACGTCGCCCGTGTCCACCAGCGGCAGGCGGGCCGGCCAGGTCCAGATGACGCCGCTGCCGAAGTCGCTGATGCCGGCATCGGCCTGGATCCCGTGGTAGCCGGCCAGGAACAGCGAGGCCTCCCTGATCCGGCGCGGGCCGAGCCGCATCCCGGTATGGCCGACCGACGTGGCGAACTGGTCGACCGGCATGCCGACGATGGCGACGTCCCCGGCCGGCACGGCGGCCGGCGGCACCCAGGGGGCGCGCAGGAACGAGGCACTCCCCGCGTACCAGGGGGCGGCCAGGTCCCGGACTCCGTAACGATCCTGCGGCACGGGGCCTCCTGTCGTTTCCTCATGAGCCAATCGGGCTGAACGGGGCGAGATCCAGGTTAGTCCGCAGGCCAAGGGCAACCTGGGCGGCGATAGTGCCGGCCAGCGGGCCCATGGTGAGCCCGGTCGCGCCGAGGCCGGTGGCGACCACGAGCCCGGCCATGCCGGGTACCGGGCCCAGCAGCGGCCGGGCGGCAGCCGGGCGCAGGCCGACCCGCGTCTCCAGGTGCGTGCCGGCGGCCAGGCCGGGCGCCACCGCGAGGGCCTGCGTGAGTACCTCGTGCAGGCCGCCCGGCGTCACCCGGACATCGAAGCCGGCGCCGGTCTCCCTGGTGGCGCCGGCCACGACCCGCGAGTCGTCGAAGGCCAGCAGGTAGTGGCCGCTCGCCGCCGGCAGGATCACGGGCCAGCGGCTGGTGTCGGCCGGGTCGAGCGAGATGTGCACGATCTGCCCCCGCTGCGGAGTCACGGTGACCGAGGCGACCGCCGGAGCGAGGAAGGACGTCGTCCAGGCGCCGGTGGCCGCGACGACCGCGTCGGCACCGGCCAGCTGGCCGTCGATCTCTACGCCGGCCACGCGTCCGGCCCGGCAGGCGAGCGCGGCCCGGCCGGGCCTGGTCACCGCTCCCCTGCGGCACGCCGCCCTGACCAGAGCCCCGGTCAGCTGCCGGCCATCGACCCGGGCCGCACCGCCGAGGTATGCCGCCGCCGACCCGGGCCGCAGCGGCGGGAACAGGGCCTGCGCTTCCGCGGCGGTCAGAACGTCGACCTCGCCGATCTCGGGGGTGGCCGCCTGCCTGGCGCGCATTCGCTCGCCCTCGCGGGCGGCTTCCTCGCCGTCCCGGGCGATGATCAGCGCTCCGACCCGGCGGTAGGACACGTCCTGCTCGCCGTCATCGGCTAGCCCAGCGACCAGCTCGGGATACTGGCGCGCGGCCGTGCAGGCGAAGGCGTACCAGGCGGGATCGTCCGCGCGGGCGGACCACGGGCAGATGATTCCCGCTCCCGCGGCCGTCGCCTGACCGGGCAGGCCCGCGTCGACCAGGACGACCTCCGCCCCCAGGCCGCTGGCCGCGTAAGCGCAGGCCGCGCCGACGATGCCCGCTCCGACGACGATCAGCCTCATCGGGCTCCGCCGGCCCGCGGCCGCGGAAGGCCGGCTGTTGCCTGCTCCCTGGCCAGGCGCTGCACGTCCAGGCCGTGGTCAGGCAGGGCAGGAGAGAAAACCCACAGCACCCGGGTCGGCCCGGCTGACGGCAGCACCTGGAAGGTGTGCTCGGCGCTGGACTGGAAGGTAAAGGCGTCGCCGGCCTCCAGGACGAGGTGCTCGCCGGCGACCTCGATGCGCAGCTGGCCGGCCAGGACGAAGGCGAACTCCACGTCGGTGGGCAGCGAGTAGGGCTCGGCGCCGCTGCCGCCGCCTGGCTCGATGACGCTCAGGATGGCCTGGACGCGCTTCTCACCGGCGGGCGTGAGCAGGTACTCCCTGATCGCGTTGCCGCCGAAGTTAATCGGCGGGTACTCGCCCTTCCTGACCACTTCGCCCTTGGCCGCCTGGAACAGCGAGCCGACGGAGATGCCGAGGGCATCGCACAGCCGCATCAGCGAGGCCACCGAGACGCTCGTCAGGTCCCGTTCCAGCTTGGACAGGAATCCCTTGGTCAGGCCGCTCTGCTCCGCCACCTCGGCCATGCTCTTGCGGGACGCGTGCCTGGCGGCCCGCAGCTGCGCGCCTATCCGCGGTCCGGCATCCGGGCCGTCGTGCACCCCGGCCATCAGCATCGCCCCTCCCTTCCCGGTGATCCATCTATGGGATACCAGAACACGTCATGAAACAAGTGTTGACATACATGAAACCAGCCGTCACAGTCATGTCTAACTTCAGCGGGCGACGTCTCGGCAACCCCCGGCTATCCCCGCTCTCGAGGAGGCGACATGACGACCGACGCTCGGGCGGAGACCCCGATCGAGGAGATCGAGGGCGCGCTGCTCAGCCAGATCGAGGTGCACTCGATCGACTGGATCCCCGATCCGGAACGGCACGGCAAGAACTGGCAGCAGGCGATGCTGTGGTTCCTCGGCAACTTCCAGTACTTCACGATCCCGATCGGCTTCGTCGGCCCCGCGCTCGGGCTGTCGCTGGGCTGGTCGATCCTGGCCGGCTTCCTCGGCATCGCGTTCGGCACCCTGTTCATGGCCTTCCACGCGACCCAGGGGCCGGTCTTCGGCCTGCCGCAGATGATCCAGACCAGGGCGCAGATGGGCTACCGCGGGGTGGTCGTGGCCCTGTTCGCCGTGCTCTTCACGTACATGGCGTTCAACGTGGCCGACCAGGTGCTGATGAGCAGCGGGCTGCACGACGCCTTCGGCTGGAGCGCCGGGCTGGTCGCGGCGGCCACGGCCGTGCTGGCGGCGCTGCTCGCGATCTTCGGCTACGACTGGGTGCACCGCGTCTTCAGGTTCCTGCTGGTGATCTCGCTCCCGTGCTACCTGATCATCTCGGTCGCCATCTTCTTCGGAGGCGCGGGCGGCACGGCTCCGAAGCACCCCGGCAGCTTCATCTTCGCGGCCTTCATGACCCAGTTCACGGTCGCGGCGGCCTACAACATTACCTACGCGCCGTACGTCTCCGACTACTCCCGCTACATGCCGAGGAAGACCTCGCCGCGGGGCATCATCGCCGCCGTGTTCTTCGGCGCCTCGGGCTCGGCCGTATGGCTGATCGCGCTCGGCGCATGGCTCGCGACCCGGCTGAACGTGACCGACGGCCTGGTCGGGCTGCAGGTGGCCGGCGACAATGTCGCGGCTCCGCTCGGCTCCATTACCGCGGCCCTGTCTGCCACCGCGCTGATGGCGACCATGGGCATGAACGCCTACGGCGCCATGCTGTGCGTCCTGACCGGGATCGACTCGTTCAGGAAGATCAAGACCAGCCGGGTCTGGCGCGCCGTCACGATCGTCGCTCTGGCCGTCATCTGGTACCTGCTCGGGCTCGCGTGGAGTTCCCAGACTGCCGTGGGCGCCGTGCTCGACTCGCTGACCCTGATGCTGTATCTCCTGGTGCCGTGGACCGCGCTCAACCTGGTCGACTTCTTCTTCGTCCGCCGCGGCCACTACGCGATCACCGAGATCTTCAACCCGAACGGCGTGTACCGCCGATGGGGATGGCGCGGCCTGACCGCGTACGCGGTGGGCTTCGCGTGCGAGATCCCCTTCATGGTGATCCTGCCGATCGGCAGCTTCTCCTACACCGGACCGATTCCGGCGCACCTGACCAACGGGGTCGACTACTCCTGGGTGGCTGGCCTGATCGTCTCCGGCCTGCTTTACCTGGTGCTCTCCCGCTCGCTCGACCGGGCGGCCGAGCAGGTGGCGATCGATGCCAGCGAGCGCGAGCTTCAGGCGATCGACGCTGCCGCTGAGGCGGCCGCGACCTGACGCCGGGGAGGTCATCCCGCGCACGGCCAGCCGGCCGTGCGCGGGATGATCATTGACATCAGCAACGAGCAGGCAAGAACTGGAGCGAGATGTCCGAGGCCGTCCACCGGATCAATCAAGGCGGCAACGTCGGCCAGGTCGACGCGACGAAGGTGCCCAGGTACGCCGGACCGGCGACCTTCGCCCGCCTGCCCAGGATCGATGAGGTCGGTCACGCGGATGCCGCCGTGCTCGGGGTTCCGTTCGACAGCGGCGTCACCTACCGGCCGGGGGCCAGGTTCGGCCCGTCGCACATCAGGGAGTCGTCCCGGCTGCTCCGGCCCTACAACCCGGCGCTCGAGGTGTCACCGTTCGCCAGCCTTCAGGTCGTGGACGCGGACGACGTCGCGGTCAGCCCGTTCAGCATCGACGAGGCGATCTCCGCCATCGAGCGTGAGGCCCGGGCCCTGCTCGAGCGGGTTCCGCATCTGCTGACCCTGGGCGGCGACCACACGATCGCGCTGCCGCTGCTCCGAGCGTTCGCGGCGGCGCACGGTCCGGTCGCCGTCGTGCACTTCGACGCGCACCTGGACACCTGGGACACCTACTTCGGCGCGTCGTACACTCACGGCACGCCGTTCCGGCGCGCATCGGAAGAGGGCCTGCTGGACCGGTCGGGGTGCCTGCACGTCGGAATCCGCGGCCCGCTGTTCGCCGACACCGATCTCAGCCAGGATGCAGGGCTCGGCTTCCAGGTGATCTCCGCCCCGGAAGCCGACAGCCTGGGTGTCGCGGGCATGGTCCAGCGCATCGCGGACCGGGTCGGCGACCGTCCCGTATACGTCTCGGTCGACATCGACGTGCTCGATCCGGCGCATGCGCCGGGCACCGGCACCCCGGAAGCAGGCGGCCTGACCAGCCGCGAGCTGCTCGGCGTGCTGCGCTCGTTCGCCGGGCGGAACCTGATCGGCGCGGACATCGTGGAGGTCGCGCCGAGCTACGACCACGCGCAGATCACCGGGATCGCCGCCGCGCACGTCGGCTACGAGCTGCTGTCCGCGCTGGCGGCCGGGAAGAGCGCGAGCTAGCCGACCTGGCGACCGCCGACCGCAGGCCAGCCACGCTGGTGATCAAGAACGAGGTCGGCCATGCCAGCGATCTGGTCGCGCGGGCACTCATGGTCCCGGAGCGAGCCCTGGTGATCTGCCTGGAGCGGGTCAGGCTCGCCGAGGACGAGCCGATCGCCCTGATGCGTAATTTCCTGCCAGCGGCGCTGGTGCACCTGAGCACCGAGACGCTGGCCGAGCACGGCCTCTACGAGCTCCTGCGCGCCTCGGGCATCCGGCTGGGCTCGGCCACCCAGCGCATCTCGGCGAAGAACGCGACCACGGCCGAGGCTCGGATACTGCACGAGACCCGCGGCAGCGCGCTGCTGACCATGGAACGGATCGCCTACGACGACGGCGGGCGCCCGGTGGAGTTCGGCCAGCGCCTGTACCGGCCATCGCGCTACGCGCCCACCATCACCATGCCGAGGACCGCGCCAGCCCAGGGAGCGCCCGGCAACCCCTAACCTCCGCTATTCATGGTGAGCCGGAGTGGCGGCTAGAGGGTCGCTGATATATGCGAAAAGTGCCTTCCGAACTGCGATAATGGAGCTGTCGAGGAACCATGGTCGCAGTAGCGGAAGGCACTTAACACGTGGATTGTATGTCGTGGCCGCGGGGCCTGGTCGTGGAAGTCGGCGGGCACGGGGTCGTGTCGCATGCGGGGTCGGCGGCGACGCGGCTGCTCGCGGACCGGACGGGCCTGACGGGCGGGCTGTCGGGGGCGCT
>DATKQH010000016.1:0-3379 GCA_035532775.1 Streptosporangiaceae bacterium | reverse complement strand
GGGCCATGCCTGCTCCTGCCGTGGACCGCGAGTTGCTGGACCTGGCCGTCGCGGTGGCGCACCGGGCTGGATGCGTTGCTGCCGAGCGTTTCTTCGCGGCCGACTTCGCTACCCGGACCAAGCAGGACGGCACCGATGTGACCGACGTGGACCTCGCCGTCGAGGAACTGATCCGCACCGAACTGCTCCGGCACGCCCCGGACGACGAGATTTACGGCGAGGAGGGCGGCACCATCGCCGGGACCTCCGGGCGGCGGTGGATCATCGACCCGATCGACGGCACGCTCTACTTCGCCAACCGGATTCCCCTGTTCGCCAATCTCATTGCCTACGAGGACGAGCACGGCCCGGCCATCGGCGTGATCAACAACCCGATTACCCCGCAGATGGTCTTTGCGGGCCGTGGGCTCGGCTGCTGGATACGAGCCGGCCACAACCCCGACGTCCGGCCCGTACTGCGGGACAACGCCGAGCTGCGGCAGGCCGTCACCGAGCTGTCCAACCCAGCCACCTGGCACAGTGAGCTGCTCACGACGCTGCACCAGAACGTCTGGATCACCGGTTGTCTGGCCGGCGCTGCCGGCGTGGTCACTGGCCTGCTCGACGCAGTGGTAGTGGCCGGCTTCCCGGCCGGGTACGAGGACCTCGCGCCGCTTCCGGTCATCATGCAAGAGGCGGGCGGCCGGGTGACCGACCTGTCCGGCGGGCCGGTGCTATCCGGGCCGGGCACGGCCCTGGTGAGCACCGGGCACTTGCACGATGAGCTGCTCAGCCTTGTCGCCGGGCTGCCGCACGGCCCCAGCGGCCACATGGCAGAAGGGCGATGGGTCCCGTTCACCTCGCAGGCGCCCTCAGCGGCAGAGCCCGGCAGCGGCACGGCCCGCCGCAGCGGCCAGATGAGCTGAGCTGGGGCTTATGCGCCAGCCACCGCGGCGTACCGCCCGTGACCGTGATTAATGGCACGCCGGTGCTGTGCCGCCCGGAAACTCGGTTGCGTCGTTGACCTGCCGTTTCGCCTGCGCGGCTGGTGCGGCGATGGTTGGCTGACCAGGTGCTGCTCAAGATCGTCTGCCTGCTCATGTGCTGGTTATTCAGCTTGGCTGTCCTGGTGATTCGCGGGGGCGGGGAGAAGGACGCCGAGCTGCTGGTGCTCCTGTGCCGCTCGAATACTCGATTGAGCGGCTGACCTGCGCTATCGCCAGCAGATTTGACGTGTGCGTGCCGAGAAGGTTGTCCGCAGCTCTGACCAGCAGGGTTGCTCTCCCGGCGTTCCGTAGTGATGATCATCGATCATGTGCCTGCGGTTGGAGTTCCTCCTGATCACGCGGGTCGCAGCGTGGCTGCGGCTGTCCCGGCGCGAGGATGCCTGGAAGACCGCGGAGATCTTGATCCTTCGCCATCAGCTCACCGTCCTGCAACGACGGCGGCCATGTCGCCCGCGGCTGAACTGGGCAGACCGTGCCCTGCTCGCCGCCCTGCTCGCCGTGATACCCAAAGCGCGCCGCCAGTGGCTGCGGCTGCTGGTTACCCCGGACACGATCGTGCGCTGGCACCGTGACATCGTCCGCCGCCGCTGGGCGGCCGGGTCCGCGCGCCAGGACCGGCCGGCCGGCGACCCGGCGGAACATCCAGGCCATGGTCCGCCGGCTGGCCCGCGAGAACCCCGCACGGGGGTATCGCAGGATCCACGGCGAGATGGCTGGCCTCGGCGTCAATATCGCAGCATCGACCGTGCGGGAGATCCTCAGGGCCAGCGGCATCCCTCCCGGCCGACGGCGGACCGGGCCGACCTGGTCGCAATTCCTGCGGTCTCAGGCCGAGGCGATCCTGGCGTGCGATTTCTTCGCCGTCGACCTGCCCGACGGCACCCGGGCCTATGTCCTGGCGGTGATCGAGCACGCCACCCGGCGCATCCGCATCCTCAGGGTCACCCTGCATCCCACCGGGCAGCGGACCGCACAGCAGGCCCGCAACCTCGTCATGGACCTCGGCGAGCAAGCTGACCGGGTTAAGCTCATGATCCGCGACCGCGGGCCAGACTTCACCGCCGGGCTCGCCGATGCGGGCATCCAGACCGCGCTGCGCAACGTCCAGACGCCCCGCATGAACGCAATCACCGAACGCTGGACCGGCCGATGCCGCCGCGAGCTCCTGGACCGCACCCTCATCCGGAACCCGGCCCATCTGCGGCGAATCCTGCGCGACTACGAGGCCCACCACAACCAGCACCGGCCACACCGCTCCCTGCACAGCGCGGCACCGCTGAAACCGCTACCCGAGCCTGCCGATCTTGCGCGGCACCGCGTCCGAAGACAGGCTCGCGTCAGTGGCCTGATCAACGAGTATCACCTGGTCGCATGACGTAGACGGGTTTTCGGCACGCACAAGGCCAGCAGCGCGGCCGAGGTCACCGTCAACACGTCGCGCAGGCGGGAGAGTGCTGCAAGCCGCACCGGTCGACCAGCTTGCGGGAACACGGGAGCCTTGCGGCGCAGCACCGCATGCTGATGACGGAGGCAAGCAGATCGGCGCCCTTGGACACCTCGCCTTGGCCCTTGGCATCGCGCAGGCGGCAGACTGCGGACGACCAGGCAGACGCTCGAGAAGATCGCTCCGGGAGATCTCGGCCTGACACCTGGAAGAGGCCATGGGACCGATCGAGTAATCGAGTCACGGGGGCGGCGTTGCGCACCGAATCTCGGGCCTAACTTGCCGACCTCACCCTGCTGCGAACCCTAACGTTCTTTCGTGTCCCAAGATGGGCGTGCGGAGGTCCGGCGCCAGCGAGAGGCCAGGCATGACAGGCAGACGGTATGACACCTCTAGATGGAGCGACGGGGGAGAACTGATTCCCGGCACGAACAAGGAGCTCGTGAGGAAGGCTACCGAGAAGTCTTCCGGCCGGAGCGGTGTCCTCAAGCATGCTCCTCGCGGACGGCGGCTTGAGCGGCGCTTCCGGGCGGAGGCCGTGAACATGCATCACCTGAGTGACATGTCCGGGATCGATCCTGCCGGTTTGGGACATCGACGACGAACGGCCCGGCGAGCCTGGCTGGTATGCCATGCCGCCCGCCCGGCTTCTCGATGACGCCCTTGGAGACGAAGCGACTCTGCGAGAAGTAGTCGTGCACATCGCCTTCCTTGCCGACGTCCTGGCCAGCCTGGCGGAACAAGATGTCTACCACCGTGACATCAAGCCTGCGAACATCCTCTGGTGGGAGGACAGCCCGGTCCTTGCTGACTTCGGGATCGCGGCCTGGGGAGCTCACAGCAAAGGTGCGGACCTGACCCGCGACGGGGACAAACTGGGGCCGGCAAACTTCATTGCCCCCGAGATGCGCGACATGCGGCCGGGCGAACCTGGCAAGCGGGCCGACGT